>CAUGFC010000023.1 GCA_959598545.1 uncultured Olsenella sp.
AACCTCAGCCTTCCAAGCTGATGACGCGGGTTCGATTCCCGTCACCCGCTCCAGACAAAACAGCAGGCCAAACCTATAAAATGGTTTGACCTGTTTTCTTTTATCAATCTTATGCGCAATGACGATGCGCAAAAAATGCGCAATATAGGGGTGTTTGACCCCAGAGATAGGAGCATGTCGCCTGTCTGTACCCCCACCGCCCATCCCCTCCCCACCGGCCGACCCGACGCCCCGCGGCATAGTCGGGGAATAGAGGTGCGCTTTTTTCCACATAGGGGCATCCCCCCCCCTGTGGAAAACGCCCGTGTGTGAATTGGCGCTATGCCGCAGGGCGCGCCTCGCACCCCACCCCCGGAGGTGGCCCCCTATCCCCTTTGGTGGAAACGCGGAGGGCCGCGCTATGAGGGCGCAAGACCTCGGGGCACGCCGCGCCCGCTGGGGCCGGAGATGCCCCCCACACCACCCCCCCCCTCATGGCGGGGGAGGGAGAAAGATTGCAGACGGCGCGGACTCGCGGGCGGGCACGGCCCGAACTTTCAGACTCCCCCTACCCCCTGCGGGCACGCGAGAAGAGGACGGACGCTATGCGGTTCGCTCTGTCTGTGCGCTCGTCCAGCTCCTCCGGCGGCATCGTTCTCTTGCCCCGCCTGACGGGCGCGATGCGCGCCACCTCGTCCCTCAGCGCCCTTCTCAGCCTGTCCGTGCTCCAGCTCTCGTAGTCCTGCTCCATGTTTGCGTCCCCTTCCTGCCCATAGAGAAGCCCCGCCCGCCGTATAGGCAGACGGGGCGTGGTCACCCGTTGTCGGGCGGCTACATGATTCCGCCCAGATACTGGGAGAGGGAGACGTGGAGTCGCAGCCCTGTCGTATCGGGCTTGGTCGGGTTGTGGAAGCACTTTGAGATGGTCGTGCTCGCGCTTGCCCGCGCGCCGTCGATGTATTCCGTGGCACCTTCGAGGGTGTTTGACACGTTGATGGGGATGATGGTCTTCTGACGGGTCTCCTCGCGCTTCACGAGTGCCATCATTGCGTTGTATGCCGTCCAGTTGTTGCCGTATGCGCGGAGGCCCGCCACCAGCTCGTCGGCGCTCACCTTGTCGCGAGCCTCCAGTCCGGCGATGAACGCGGTCGCTGCGGGGGAGGGTGCCTCTGCCATCTCGGCGAGCGCCTCGTCGCGCGCCTGGTCGCAAATCTCCCTGACGCGCTCCTTGGCGGCGGCGATGATGCGAGAGCACTCGGCGCGCCCCTCGTCGGTCCTGATGGTGCCGTCCATCGGTTCGATGGTGTCTCCCGGCGCGAGTCGTGACGTGTAGCGGCGGTAGTCGTTTCCTGCGGCGGTGTCCACGTCATCGGCTAGCTTGGAGAGGGTGGCCGAAATCTTATCGCTGGTGGTCTTCCTGTCGAACATGTCTGCTCCAATCTGCCGGTCTTTCCCGGCGTCGTGTTGTGCGTCCGTTGTTTTTTGGGTGCGTGGGGGCGCTCGCCCTCGGGGCGGTACGTTTGGTACGTTTGGTACGCCGTTTTGGTTTGTTACTAAAATCGTCTCCCCCAGAGAGAAATTGAATCGCGTACCAGACGTACCGTCCGTACCGCTTCGCCGCCCGCCGCTACCCTTTGACACGGATTCCGATAAACAGGTGGCGTGTTCTCTTCTGGTGGACGGTCCCGCGCCCCGCGTCTCGTATCCCGTCGCGTCGTGCAAGCTCCGCGTAGAACTTGGCCTTCTGCAACCTGCCGCAGCCGTTGGCCTCCGCCCATTCGACGTAGCGCTCGTACAGCCTCGCGCCGTCCTCGCGCAGCCCCTCGCCGACCTCACACTCGTCGGCGACGAACTCGCCCATCCGGTCGGAGTCGGTGGCGTAGGCGCGCGTCGCCTCCGCGCACGCGGCGGGGATGTGTCCGTCCGAGACGCCCAGCATCGCGTAGCCGTCGAGCGCCCAGTTGAGCACCGCGCTCAGGTACTCCGGCGCCCTCATGCGCTCCTTCAGCCCCGCGTCGCGTTCTCCCTCGGCGCGGCGGTTGTCGAACGGCACCGCGACCACGCGCCCCGACTCGAACAGCGTCTGGTCGTTCACCTCGGGGAGGTAGTTGGTGTTGACCCACAGCTGGAACTGCGGGCGGAAGGAGAACTCGTCGCCGAACAGGTAGCGGGTCGCCACGAGGTCGCCGCCCGTCCACTGCTTCACCAGCGCCGCGTCGAGGGGCATGTTCTTCGGCGGCTCGGGGCACTGGACGAACCTCATGCCGCTGAGCCTTGCCACGTCGGGCGACGCCGACTTGGCGTTTCGCCTCGTCTGCTGGAGAGTCTCGGGCTGGATGGTGGTCCCGTAGTCCCCGAACATCGAGAGGATGGTGTCGAGGGTGGTGGACTTTCCCGTTCTGGTCGGCCCGTAGGCAACGTAGAAGCGCTCCGCCGTGGTGTCGCCCGCGAGCGCCGCGCCGACGCACATCTGGAGGAAGGAGGCCACCTCGCCGTCGCCGCCGAACGTCTCCGCTAGAAAGGCCACCCACTCGGCGTACCCCGCCCGGTCATCGTAGGCGCAGCCCGCGAGCTTGGTCAGCATGTCGGCGGGGTCGTGCAGCCGGAAGGTCCCCGTCCGCAGGTCGAGGGTCCCGTTCGTGCAGTTGAATAGGTGGCGGTCGGCGTCGAAGTCGGAGGCGTGGGCCACCATCTCGCTCTTGCTGTCCTCCAACAGCTTCGCGCGCCCGACCTGTTGGCAGTACCGCGCGACGAGCTTCAGGTCAGACGCCATCTTCTCGTCGCTTTCGGCCATCGACACCGTGGCGATTAGGCGGTCCACAAAATCTTTCATGTGGAGCTGCGCCACCTGCTCGCCGCCCGCCCTCCCGTCGAGCCAACGGGTGCCGTCATAGGCGTACCAGCCCCGCGCCTCGGGGACGTAACGGATGCGGTCGCGGAACGTAGCGGCGAATACACGGGAGAGGTCCTTGTCGTTGATGCCACGTCCGGAAATGTCTAGCGTCGGCCGCTCGAACGCCTCCGGCCTCGCGACGATGTACCCCGCCGACGGACCCTTGGGGTAGTCTCGCGCGATGTGCTCCGCGAGCCTGACCACCTCGGCGTCGGGGAGGGGAGGCTCGCAGCGCTCGGCGTTGGCCCTGCGCAGCTCGTCCAGAATCTCATCGTCGGTTCGGTAGCGCGCCTGAAGCGAGCAGCCGTAGTCAAACAGGGTGTCGTTTCGTTCTCCCGCGTGGATGGTGCCGGGGAGGGCGAAGCGGGGGCGCTGCGCCCCGGCGCTTTCCGTGCCGACTATCACCTCGTCATCGAAGCCGAACGTCCCCATACGCACACCTCCTTGTCGGTCCCGAAGAACAACCGGGATAGGTCCTTGCACGAGGGGTCAGCTTCGGGGTACGCGGCGAGCAGCCCACGGAGGAACCGGGTCGCCTCGTCACGATCGCGGATGATGGACGGAGCGACGAACGCGAGACGGTACTTCTGCCGCTCCTTGGTGCTGCGGAAGCTCTCGTAGCTCAGCGCGAGCGGGAGTCCGCACTCGAACGCCCTCTGCACCGCGTCGGTCACGTCGAGCGGCCGATGCCCGCGAGCGACCATCGCCTCGTCGTTGTCCACGTCGATGAAGAACAGCTCCTGGGCCTTCCAGTCCTCCGCCTTGCGTCGCCCGTCGCAGACGCCGGGGAGGACGGTCCGCCCGCGCGAAATCATCGCCGCAAGCTCCGGGAGGGTCACGGTCACAAGGCACTCGGGCCGGACGATGCGCGGGGTCACGCCGCCGTCGCGCTCGGGCTTCTTTGGGAACTCCACGGGGTCAACGCACGCGGTCACGGTGCGCCCGCCGAACGGGTCATCTGTCCCGGTGCCGCGAAAGTCATGCAGCTCGCCGCGATAGAGGCTGACGTAGCGCACGTTCTCGAACCACCACATGCGCGGCCCCTAGTTCAGCCCTGCGAAATCGAGAAGGCGGTCGCGGTTGATGCGCCACAGGCTCATGACGCGCACGGCCTTCAGCTTGCCTTGTTCGCACATACGGGTGACGGTGCGGGGTGTGACGTTGAGGATTGCCGCCGCCTGGTTGGTGTCGAGGAGGTCGGGGAGGGACTCGATGTTGACGGTCTGAGACTTCTTCACTTTGAGGCTCCAATCTGTCGTTGCAGTCCGGCCGCGTCCGGCCTCGCCGCCGTGGTAGAAACGTCGCGACTAGTTGGAGCCTATCAGTTGTTAAAGACTAGAAAAGCGCAGGTAGGTAGGTATGAAACGGACTCAGTGAAAGCAATGGCGCTAGTCATTCTTTCATCGTCTGGAGATGGGGTCGGGTGGGTCTATGGGACGAAAGAAAACCCGCCCCGCAATGTTTCGGCGGCGGGACGGGTTCTAATTTCGCGTTCACAAAAGACACACGGTCTAGAAAGGGAGCGGGCCGAAATCCGGCTCAGGCTGAGGCAGGGAGCAGCCTTGCGCCCAGTCTATCGCCTCCTCGACGTTTCTCCTGTGCTTCACTAATCCCCTTATCACCTCTTGGGAGTTGGCCCCGTCTACGGTTTCCTTCAATGTCAGAGCGGTGAAAGCGGATGCGCAACTTCCAGATGGTGCTAGTAGGCGAATGGTTGCCACGAGCGGGAGAAGCTCGTCCGCGTCGAGCGCCATCACGTCGCTGAGGACGGCCGACCTCATGACCCGCTCCTTGTCCTTGCACGTCATGCGGAACAGCGAGATGACGGTATTCCTGAAGGCGACACGGTAGAGGTCATCCAGCGTCGGTTCTTCGAATGGGGAATCGTCGGCTATCTCCATCACGTCCCCGAATATCTTTGCGTCATAGACGGTAACGATAAGACGGGAAAAGAGGTCGATGATTCGCGCGAGCTGGTGTCGAGGGATGCTGCGGGAATCCCTCAGCCATCCGCTCACGGTTTGCTGCGAAACCTCGTATCCATAACATTCGAAGTATGTGCGGATTAGCGAATTGATGCTGCTCTTCTCACCGTCAAAGGCGATGTGGCGAAGGGTTGCGAGCAGATGGTTCTCTGGGTAGTCGCCCAACGGGTGCTTCTGGTCTGAGACGGAGACCTTGCAAAGCTCCATCTCTCGGTCGAACCTTCTGAGGGAATCGTCGCTTTCGATGTCTTCGCGCTTTGTCTTCGTGCGCTTCGGTTTCGCCTCGGCTCTCATGATTACACCCCCGTCCCGCTGAAATGGAGGACTGCGGCGGGATCTGATGCTCGTCTCTTTTCCACTGCGTCCGCTATGCCACTTGTGGAGGCGATTATCGCGCTGCGTCCTTCGCTGTCGCACGCCATGTAGGCGTTCACCAGAAAGCCAATCCGCGCGTCCTCGTTTGTCGAGCGCACCATTTCGATTCCGCGCTCGACCCAGTTCCGCGTTGTCCTTGCTCGTGTCATGGCTAGTCCTCCGTCCCCGTCCTGCCCAGCGTCAGAATCTGTCCGTCGTTTGCGTGGCGGGAGACCTCCGCCTCAATCGCCCTTGCCACGGCGTCGGAGGCGCGCCGCTTCGCGTCGGGGTCGGCGCTCGCGTAGGTGTTCATGGTCATTGCTGCGTTTGCGTGGCCCATCATGCTCGACACGCTCTTAACGTCCACGCCGTGCGCAATCGCAGCCGTCGCGAAGGTGTGGCGCAGGTCGTGGAAGGTCGGCCGCTTGCCCTCGGTGCCGACTAGCTCTAGCGCGTCCGCCGTCCTTCTCCATCGGTTAGATAGGTAGTGCGGCTGCATGAAGGAGCCGTCGGCCCCGCCGATTACGTACAGCGTCGAGAGGTCACGCCCGGTGCTCATTCGCTCCTCGTTCATCTGCGCGCGCCGCGCTTTGAGGGCAGCGACGAGAACATCGGGGATGGGGAGCGTCCGCGCGCTGCCGTCCGTCTTCGGCTCCTTGGGATACCACTTGCTCCCCTCGTGGCCGATGGTCTCGCGTATGGTGAGGGTCCTGTCTTCGAGGTCAACGGCACGCCACCTGAGGCCGCACACCTCGCCCTCGCGCAGCCCCATGTAGAGGGCGAGCGCGAACCCGATGTTGGTCTTTGTGGCGGGGTCTATCGCGATGAACTGGGCGACCTTGGCGCGGCCTTTCTCGTCCAGCGCGTTGGGCTTCGGTGCCTCCAGCTTCGGCGCTTTGACGGTGCGGGTCGGGTTCTTCGCGAGCCTGTCGCGCTCCACCGCTTGGGTCATGGCGGAGCGGAGGAGGACGAGGGCCTTGCGTACGGTCACGGGGGCGAACTGCTTCGCAAGGGCGTTAATCCACCCCTGCACATCGTCCGGCGTGAGGGCGTCAAGCTCGATGCCGCCGATGCGCGGCGCGATGAGTTTGTCGAGTATTCGGTCGTACTCCGCAGCCGTGGAGCGCTCGACGTGGGGTCGCCGCCCCTCGATGTAGAAGCTCACGTAGTCGGAGACGGTCTCTCCCGGCCTGATGCCAAGCGCGGCCAATTCCTGCGCGGCTCGTGCCTCCTCGTTGAGTGCGCGCCTCAGCTCCTCCGCCTCGTAGCTCGCGGCCTTCCAGACCTGCTTGCTGCGTCCGGTGTCGCGCCCCGTGGTCTCTAGCACGCGGCTCGTTTTTCTCCAGTTTCCTTCTTCATCTTTGTACATGAACTGAGCGCGCCACTTTTCATCCCCGTATTGTCTTATCGAGACGCTCGTAAACTTGTCCTCTACCTGCATCTCTGCACCTCCAAAAAATGCGCAATGGCGTGCGCAATGCGTGCGCAATATCGGCCTGACTACATGGTAAATCACAGTCTTTATAGGCTCAATAGGCCAATTAGTCGCAGGTAGATTGTCTGCATAATTCCAGCTAGACGAGCCAATGCAAAATATCCGCACACTTCCAAGCTGATGACGCGGGTTCGATTCCCGTCACCCGCTCCATGAGAGCAATGAGCCCGGGCCTCGTGTCCGGGCTCTCTGTAAATTGGGGACTGTTCCCAATTAACAGAAAGGGCGCGTGTGGATTGCGCCTGTGTTTCGTGTGTACGGGAGATTACGCGCGAGGTTCGGTGACGTTACGCTTCTCGTTCGGATTTGTGCCACAGCGTTTCGTCAACGTATCCTCTCTTCCGGTTTTTCGGTTCGTCGCGGCTTCGGCCGCCCGTGAAGGGAGAAACGCATGACGTATTCCGAGAAGGTCATCGCGGACCTTGAGGCCCGCTACCCCGAGCAGCTCGAGTTCATCCAGGCTGCCAAGGAGGTCCTCGAGACCCTGCAGCCCGCCCTCGACGCTCACCCCGAGTACGAGGAGAACGCGCTTCTCGAGCGCATCGTCGAGCCCGAGCGCGTGATCATGTTCCGTGTGCCGTGGGTCGACGACAGCGGCAAGGTCCAGGTCAACCGCGGCTACCGCGTTGAGTTCAACTCCGCCATCGGCCCCTATAAGGGTGGCCTGCGCTTCAACCCCACCGTCACCGTGGGCATGCTCAAGTTCCTCGGCTTCGAGCAGATCTTCAAGAACTCCCTCACCACGCTTCCCATGGGCGGCGGCAAGGGCGGTGCGGACTTCGATCCCAAGGGCAAGTCCAACCGCGAGATCATGGCCTTCTGCCAGTCCTTCATGACCGAGCTCTTCCGCCACATCGGCCCCAACACCGACGTCCCCGCCGGCGACCTGGGCGTGGGCGGCCGTGAGGTTGCCTACATGTTCGGCCAGTACAAGCGTCTCAAGAACGAGTGGACCGGCGTCCTCACCGGCAAGGGCCTCACCTTCGGCGGCTCGCTCGCCCGCACCGAGGCCACCGGCTACGGTCTGGTCTACTTCGTCGATGAGTACCTCAAGAGCGCCGGCGACTCCTTCGAGGGCAAGAAGGTCGTCGTCCACGGCTCCGGCAACGTGGCCATCTACGCCATCCAGAAGGTCGCGCAGCTCGGCGGCACCGTCATTGCCTGCTCCGACACCAAGGGCTGGGTCGAGGACCCCGAGGGCATCGACTACCAGGTGCTCGAGCACATCTACAACAAGAAGCGCTCCGGCAACGACAAGGGCGTGAGCCTCGCGATGTACGTCGACGAGCGCCCCGGCGCCGCCTGGCACGAGGGCGACGGCCGCGGCGTCTGGCAGCTCCCCTGCGACATCGCGCTGCCCTGCGCCCGCGAGAACACCCTGCACCTCGAGGACGCCAAGGCGCTCGTCGCCAACGGCTGCAAGGTCGTCGGTGAGGGTGCGAACATGCCCACCACGCCTGACGCCACCACCTACCTCATGGAGAACGGCGTCGCCTTCATGCCCGGCAAGGCTGCCAACGCCGGCGGCGTGCTCGTGTCCGGCCTCGAGATGAGCCAGAACGCCGAGCACCTCTCCTGGACCTTCGAGGAGGTCGACGGCAAGCTCGAGAGCCTCATGCGCGGCATGTTCCACAACGTGGACGACACCGCCCGCGCCTACGGCCACGAGGGCAACTTCGTCATGGGCGCCAACATCGCCGGCTTCACCAAGGTCGCCGAGGCCATGATGGCCCAGGGCGTGTGCTAGTCGCCTGACCTGATACGCGGTAGGGGAGGCCCCTCCGGTTCTCACGCAAGAGTGTGCTTCGCAGAACTCTTGCTTAGAGAACCGGAGGGGCCTTCCGCGCACAGGGTTGCTCCTTCGTGCGCCCGCATCCCCGTCCCCGAGTGGACTTTTGTGCGGATGCGTTATCCCGCAACACGAGCAACGCCCAAACTGCTATGCTATCCCGTGACCTTTAAGACGGTACGAGAGACCGAAAAGGCGTCCACAACCTAATCGCAGCTGCCTTCTTCGGAGTCTCCGCCACGCGGCGGTCGCTCCGTTTTTTGTAGCTGCGGCTTTGCCCCTGGGCGCGCGACGAAAGGGCGGTGTTGCTGTGAACCTACTGGTGGACAACGGCAGGCATCCGAGGGCGCTTCTCGCGCTGGAGAACGGGATGTTCTTCTTCGGGCGCAGCGTCGGCGCCGAGGGCGAGACCTTCGGCGAGATCGTGTTCAACACCTCGATGGTCGGCTACCAGGAGATCGTCTCCGACCCGTCCTACGCGGGCCAGATCGTGACGCTCACCTATCCGCAGATCGGCAACTACGGCATCAACGAGAAGGACATGCAGGGCGACCCGCTCCACCTGGCCGGCCTCGTGGTTCACGACATGTGCTACACGCCGAGCAACTGGCAGAGCGTCGAGTCATTCCCGAACTTCCTCGCGCAGAACGGCGTCGTGGCCATCGAGGACGTGGACACCCGCGCCCTCACCATCGCCATCCGCGAGGGCGGCGCCATGCGCGCGGCCATCTCCACGACCGACCTCGACCCCGAGAGCCTCATTGCGCGCGTCAAGGCGTCCCCTTCCATTGCCGACCACAACTACGTCGCCGACGTCTCCACCAAGGAGGCCTACGCGGTCCCCGGCCAGGACGCCGACGGCCATCCGCGCCTGCACGTGGTCGCCTACGACTGCGGCGAGAAGAGGGGCATCGCCAAGCGCCTCTCGGCCGCCGGCTGCGAGGTCACCGTCGTGCCGTGGGACACGCCCGCCGAGAAGGTCCTCGAGATGAACCCCGACGGTGTGTTCTTCTCCAACGGCCCCGGCGACCCTGTCTCCGTGCCGCCCGTTGTCGACGCCGTGCGCGCGTGCCTCGGCAAGCTCCCCGTCTTCGGCATCTGCCTCGGCAACCAGGTCATCTCCATGGCGGCCGGCGCCAAGATCGAGAAGCTCCCGTACGGCCACCACGGCGGCAACGAGCCTGTGATGAACCTGCTCACCGGCAAGGTCGAGATCACCGCGCAGAACCACAACTACGGCCCGGTCTTCTCGTCCTTCGGTCCGCTCGTGCCCGAGCTCTCCGGCGGCGTCTCCGAGCACCCGGCGGACGAGGACCTGCGCTTCTGGTCCCGCGCCCACGTGGCCCCCGTCGTCATGACCGAGAAGTACGGGCGCGTCCGCCTCACGCACGTCAACCTCAACGACGGCACGCCCGAGGGCATCCAGTTCCTGGACGTCCCGGCCTTCTCCATGCAGTACCACCCCGAGGCCAAGCCCGGCCCCAACGACTCCACGTACGCCTTCGCGGCGTTCGCCAAGCTCATGCGCGGCGAGGACGACTACCTCGCCATCGACGTCCGCGAGGGGAGGCGCTTCTAGATGCCCAAGCGCACCGACATCAAGAAGATCCTGATCATCGGCTCCGGCCCCATCGTCATCGGCCAGGCCTGCGAGTTCGACTATTCCGGCACCCAGGCCTGCAAGGCCCTGCGCTCCGAGGGCTACGAGGTCGTTCTCGTGAACTCCAACCCGGCCACCATCATGACCGACCCGGAAACCGCCGACCGCACCTACATCGAGCCCATCACCGTCGAGTCCGTGACCAAGGTCATCGAGAAGGAGCGCCCGGACGCCCTCTTGCCCAACATGGGCGGTCAGACGGGTCTCAACTGCGCCGTGGCCCTCGGCAAGGCGGGCATCCTCGATAAGTACGGCGTCGAGGTCATCGGCTGCGACGTCGACTCCATCGAGACCGGCGAGGACCGCGAGCTCTTCGCCAACGCCATGCGCGACATCGGCCTCGAGGTCGCCAAGTCCGGCATCGCGCACACCGTGGAGGAGTGCGAGAAGATCGCCGACGAGCTCGGCTACCCCGTGGTCATCCGCCCCGCCTTCACCCTCGGCGGCGCCGGCGGCGGCATGGCCTACGACCACGACGACCTGCTGCACATCGCCGAGCAGGGCCTCGCGCTCTCGCCCGAGAGCGAGGTTCTCGTCGAGCAGTCCGTCGAGGGCTGGAAGGAGATCGAGATGGAGGTGATGCGCGACTCCGCGGGCAACGGCGTCGTCATCTGCTCCATCGAGAACCTCGACCCGATGGGCGTCCACACTGGTGACTCCATCACCGTGGCCCCGTGCCAGACGCTCAACGACTTCGAGCTCCAGCGCCTGCGCGACTACTCGATCGCCATCCTCGAGCGCGTCGGCGTGGCCTGCGGCGGCTCCAACGTGCAGTTCGCGGTGAACCCGGACGACGGCCGCGTCATCGTCATCGAGATGAACCCGCGCGTGTCCCGCTCCTCGGCGCTCGCCTCCAAGGCCACCGGCTTCCCGATCGCCAAGATGGCGGCGCTGCTCTCCGTGGGCTACACCCTCGACGAGATCGAGAACGACATCACGCGCGAGACGCCGGCCTGCTTCGAGCCCTCGATCGACTACTGCGTCGTCAAGGTCCCGCGCTTCGCCTTCGAGAAGTTCAAGGGTACCGACGACACGCTCACCACGCGCATGAAGGCCGTGGGTGAGGTCATGTCCATCGGCGCCACCTTCGAGGAGGCCATGCAGAAGGCCATGCGCTCCCTCGAGCAGGGTCATGCCGGTCTGGGTGCCGACGGCAACGACGACTTCGACGAGGAGGGCTTCGAGGAGCGCGTCGCCACGCCCACGCCCGACCGCATCCTCTACGTCGCCGAGGCGCTGCGCCGTGGGCTCGGCGTCGAGCGCGTCTTCGAGCTCACCAAGATCGACCGCTGGTTCCTGAACCGCATCGCCGACATCGTCACCGCCGAGGGCGTCATCCGCGAGCGCGGCCTCGCCGGCCTCGACGCGGACACGATGATGGCCGCCAAGCAGCTGGGCTTCTCGGACGCGCAGCTCGCCCACCTCACCGGCCAGCGCGAGGACACCGTCCGCGCCGTGCGCGAGGTCCTCGGTGTGCGCGCGTGCGTCAAGACCGTCGACACCTGCGCCGGCGAGTTCGCCGCCCGCACGAGCTACCACTACCTGACCTACGAGAAGGGCGGCGTGACCGAGTTCCACGAGGCCGAGAAGCCGCGCGTGGTCATCCTCTCCGCCGGCCCCAACCGCATCGGCCAGGGCATCGAGTTCGACTACTGCTGCGTCCACGCGGCCTACGCGCTCGCGGCCAAGGGCTACGAGACCGTCATGGTCAACTGCAACCCCGAGACCGTCTCCACCGACTACGACACCTCCGACCGCCTCTACTTCGAGCCGCTTACCTTCGAGGACGTCATGAACGTCATCGAGGTCGAGAAGCCCGTGGGTGTGATCGTCACCCTCGGCGGCCAGACCCCGATCAACCTCGCCAAGCGCCTCAAGGCGGCCGGCGTGCCCGTCATGGGCACCCAGCCCGAGGCCATCGACCTCGCCGAGGACCGCGACCGCTTCGCGAGCCTGCTCGACCGCCTCGAGATCGCCTACCCGCCCTCGAGCACGGCCGAGACCGTCGACGAGGCCAAGGCCGTCGCGCGCCGCGTGGGCTACCCGCTGCTCGTCCGCCCGAGCTACGTCCTGGGCGGCCGCGGCATGGGCATCGTCTACGACGACGAGGACCTCGTGAGCTACATGGCCGAGGCCACCAAGGTCTCCCCGGACCACCCCGTCTATCTCGACGCCTTCCTCGAGGACGCCATCGAGCTCGACGTCGACGCCCTCTGCGACACCGAGGAGTGCTACGTGGGCGCGGTCCTCGAGCACATCGAGGAGTGCGGCATCCACTCCGGCGACTCCGCCTGCTGCTTTCCGCCCTTCTCGCTCTCCGACAAGATCGTTGCCAAGGTCCGCGAGACCACGCGGCGCCTCGCGCTCTCCTGTCACATCCAGGGCCTCCTCAACGTCCAGTACGCGGTTCGCGACGAGCAGGTCTTCGTGATCGAGCTCAACCCACGCGCGAGCCGCACCGTGCCCTTCTCGTCCAAGGCTACTGGCGTGCCGCTGGCCAAGTGCGCCGCGCGCATCATGAGCGGCGAGAAGATCCGCGACCTCGACCTCCCCGAGGAGGGTCGCGACCTCGGCTACTACGCGGTCAAGGAGGCCGTCATGCCGTGGAGCCGCTTCCCGGGCGCCGACGTGGTCCTTGGCCCCGAGATGAAGTCGACCGGCGAGGTCATGGGCCTCGACGTCACGTTCCCGAAGGCCTACGCCAAGACGCGCGAGGCGATCGACTACGACGTGCCGCAGTCCGGCAAGGTCTTCGTCTCGGTGTGCGACCGCGACAAGCGCTCGGTGGCGCCGGTGGCCCTCTCGCTCAAGAACCTGGGCTACGACCTGGTTGCCACGCGCGGCACGGCGAAGACGCTGCACGCCGCGGGCATCCCGTGCGAGGTCGTGAAGCCCATCTCCGAGGGCTCGCCCAACATCATCGACATGATGGTGGCGGGGGAGATCGCGTTCCTCGTCAACACGCCCAAGGGCCACAGCTCGCGCGGCGACGGCTTCAAGATGCGCGGCGAGGCCGTGAGCCGCGGCATCGACATGGCGACCACCATGTCCGGCGCCGTCGCGCTGGTGCAGGCCATCGCGGCCCTGCGCCAGGGCCCGCTCGACGTCTACGCCCTCCAGGACCTGTAAATCGGGGACAGTCCCCAATTAACGCACATCTTTGATGTGAACGGGCCGCCGGGTCACCTGCCTGGCGGCCCCTCTCGAAGAAGGGGAGACGCATGGTAGTGGTCGACTGCCACACGCACACGAGCTTCTCGGACGGTATGGGCACGTTCGAGGAGAACGCCCGCGCCGCCACCGCGGCCGGATGCTCCGTGCTGGTGTGCACAGACCACCTCACGCTGCCCGCGTCGATGGACCCGGCCGGCGAGGTTCAGGTCGTCGAGGTCGAGCTGCCTGCGCACCGCGCTGCGTTCGAGTCCGTGCGGGCCGCCCATCCCGAGCTGGAGATGGTCTACGGCTTCGAGGCGGACTGGTATCCCGGCTGCGAGGACGACGTTCGCCGGTGGTCGTCCGGGGCGCAGGTCCTTCTCGGCAGCGTGCACTGGCTGGGCGAGAAGGATGACGGCGCCTGGATTGACGACACCTCCGACCTGCGCGTCTGGCACGAGCTCGGCCCGGACGAGGTGTGGCGGCGCTACGTGGCCGCATGGTGCGCCGCCTGCGAGAGCCCGCTCGCCTTCGACACGATGGCGCATCCCGACCTGCCGGAGCGCATGCGGCCGCTCGGCCTTGCCGCCACGATCGACCTCGCGCCGCTCTGGGACGAGATGGTCGCCTGCGCCCGCGACACCGGCCGTCGCGTGGAGCTCTCCACGGCCGGCTGGCGCAAGGGGGTGGGGGACTACTACCCCTCGCGCGGCTTGCTGGAGCGGTTCCGTGCCGCCGGCGTGCCCATCACCTTGGGCTCCGACGCGCACGTCCCGTCGGATGTCTGCGACGGGATACGCGAGGCCTGCGCGCATGCCTGGGAGGTCGGCTACCGCACGATCGAGGTCCCGCATGCGGACGGCAGCTGGGAGCGCATGCCGCTATGATACGTGGGGGCGGTCCTTCGTGTCGTTTGGGGGAGGAGTATGGCGCGGCTACTGGTGATCGAGGACGACGCGTCGATCAACGACGTCGTGGCAACGCGTCTCTCGCGTGACGGCCACACGGTGACGCAGGCGTTCTCCGGCTCCGAGGCGCGTCTTCTGCTGGGCGAGAAGGGCGCGACGTTCGACCTCGTCATCAGCGACCTCATGCTGCCCGGCGCGACGGGGGAGGAGCTCGTGGGGCTTATCCGCGAGCGCGACGCCTCGATGCCCGTCGTGGTGATCTCCGCCCGTGCGACGGCCGCCGACAAGATCGGCCTTCTCGACCTGGGTGCGGACGACTATCTCGTAAAGCCCTTCGACCTCGACGAGCTGGCGGCGCGCGTCACCGTGCAGCTGCGACACCGAGGTACGGTTGCCGCCGCGGACTCGGCGGTCCTTCGGTACCGTCAGTGGGCCCTGGACACGGAGGGCCGCACGCTCACCGTTGATGGATCTCGTGAGGTCCAGCTCACCAAGATAGAGTTCAACATCCTCGAAGCGCTCGTTCGACGTCCGAACAAGGTCTTCTCCAAGTCCGAGCTCTTCGAGCTGGCGTGGGGCGAGCCCTTTACGGGCGACGACTCCACCGTGGCCGTGCACGTCTCCAACATTCGCGCCAAGCTGCGTGCCACGGGCACCGATGGCTACCTCAAGACGGTTTGGGGCATGGGCTTCAAGCTCGCGTAGCGTCTGGGTGCTCTATGAGACGCCGACCGCTGCAGAACTCTCGCTCGTGATGAGACGGCGCCGTCTTGCGCGCAAAACTCTCGCTCGTGATGAATTATTCTCGGTCTCACGACCACATGCGATTCAATTGTTTTTCCATCAACTGGGATTATGCCCCGAGAAGATCTACGCGAGACTCTATTGCACTACGTTTTTCTCATCACGAGCGGCCGTTTTGCAGAGCGCCGCCTGCCCGCTCATCACGAGCGGTTGTTTTGCAGACGGCCTCCTCAAGCTTTCTTTAGATTTGGCTCACGGATTCTAAAGGTCTGCCCGTCATCATGGTGCGTAGCCTCTAGAAAGGAGCGAGCGTGAACGTCATAGAGACGCACGGCCTCACCAAGCGCTACCGTCGCAAGCTGGCTGTGGACAACCTGGACATGACTGTTGCCGCCGGTGACATCTACGGCTTCGTGGGCAAGAACGGCTCGGGCAAGTCAACTACGATGAAGATGATCTGCGGCCTGGCTCGCCCCACGGCAGGCGAGGTCGTCCTCTTCGGCGATCCGGAGCGTGGCGGCGCGACCCCGCAGGGCTTCTCGCGCATCGGCGCCCTCATCGAGAGCCCGGGCGTGCTGCAAAGCCTCACCGCGCGCGACAACCTCGTCGCCAAGGCGCTCGCGCTCGGTATGACGCACGCGGGTCAGGTGGCGGACGACCTGCTCGGCCTCGTGGATCTTGACCCGCTCGACCACCGCCGCGTGAAGGCGTACTCGCTCGGCATGAAGCAGCGTCTGGGCCTGGCGCTCGCGCTCGTGGGCAGCCCCGACCTGCTGCTCCTCGACGAGCCCTTCAATGGTCTCGACCCCGAGGCCACGCGCGACATGCGTCTAGCGCTCGCGCGCCTCAACCACGAGCACGGCGTCACGATCATGATCTCCTCCCATGTGCTCGACCAGCTCGACCGTGTCGCCACGCGCTTTGGCGTCATCGCGGACGGTCGCCTCACGGCCGAGTTCACCGACGAGGAGCTCCACGAGCGCTGCGGCAGCTCCGTGCGCCTGCGTCTCGCCGAGCCGGAGCGCGGCCTCGCCCTGCTCGAGCAGGCGCTCCCGCGGGCGACCTTCCGCGCGGAGCCCGACGGCGCGCTCGTGGTGACCGGCGTCTCGCTCGATGAGGTCAGCGCGGCGTGCTTCACGGGCGGCATCGAGGTCCGCGAGCTCGCCCAGCAGGAGCGCGACATAGAGGAGTACTTCGTCGAGCTCATGGGCGGCGCGGACGGCGAGAAGGACGGTGGCGCCCGATGATCGCCCTGCTCCGCTCGGACGCCTACCGCGTCCTTCGCTCCCGCTGGATCTGGGGCGCCGCCGCCATCGTGGCGTTTCTCCTGCTTGCGCCAGCCCTCATGATGCGTTGGACCGGCATGGGGCCCATCTCCTACGACGACCTCACCGGCTCGGCGCTCACCATGACGGGCGTCCAGATCCTCGCCGCGGCCATGGCGGCCATCGTGTGCTGTGACCGAACCGACATCGGGTTCGCGCGGTCGATTCTCTCGTCCCTTGGCGAGCGCGCCCGCATGGTCTGGTTTGTCGAGAAGTGCATCTTCTCACTGCTGCTCTCCGCGGTTCTTATTGCGTTCGCGTTCGCGATGGATCTTCTCGGCCTGCTGGTCTCCGGGGTGCCGGTGGCGAGTCCGGAGCCTGCGTGGCAGGTGGCGGCCTGGCTCGGCTGCACTTGGCTCTGCGCCGCGCCCTACGTCGCTCTCACGGTGCTCGTGGCCCATCTTACGCGCAACGAGGGCGTGACCACGGCGTTTGCCGTGCTCGGCGCCGGAGGCCTGGTCGAGGGCGGCCTGCTCATAGGGATCGACTTCCTGCACGCGCTTCTCGGTGGCGAGTTCCTCTCGGTTACGGCCGCTGTGGGCCCGTGGCTGCCTGCGGAGATCGCGTCCGCGTTGGGCGACGGCGCGCAGACGATGCTCTCCGTCGACAACGCGGTGCGCCTGGCGCCCGCCCTGCGCGCGCTCATCGTCTGCCTGCCGCTTACCGTAGTCGTCACCGCCGCCGACGCGCTGCTCGTCTCGAGGAGGGATGTCGCATGATGGCGCTGCTCAAGTCAGATCTCTACCGCACCCTGCGTTCCCGCTGGCCATGGGTAGTGCTCGTCCTCGTCGCGCTTGCCACTCTGGGCAGCGCCGTCCTCACCGTCTGGTGGCCGCTTGAGCCCGGCATCGTCTACGACGGCCTCACCGGGCGCGCCGGAGCGCTGCGCCTCGCCGGTCGCGGCTCGAGCATCGTGCTCGTATCGACGATTGCCCCCTTCGTGGCCGCGCACCTCTCCTGCGTAGACTCCGATGCTGGCTTTGACCGCACGCTCCTCTCGTCCCTGCGTGGTCGCGTCGCCTACTTTGCCGAGAAGTACCTGCTCACGATTCTCCTCTCCGGCGTTATTCTGCTTGCCTACCTCGTGTTCAGTGGGCTTGGCGTCCTTGTGACCCTGCGTCCCGTGGAAAACGTCGAGCCGTTCTGGCAGGTCGCGGCGTGGGCGGGCGAGGGCTGGCTTGCGGCGTGTGGCTACGCACTGATCGTGCTGCTCGTAGGTCAGCTCACGCGTAGACGAGCCATTGCCTTTATCGTCGCGTTCCTGCTGCTCTCGGGTGCCGTGGAGCAGGGGTTTTTCACCTTCCTGCTGATTGTGAGCAACGTGTTCGGTCTGAACTGGGGTCCCGCGCTTGAGGCCGCCCTCGCCTGGGCACCTTATGTCACCACGTCCGCAGTGGGCAACGGCGCCGCGGACATGCTCGCCGTGGATGCGACCGGTTTCGCCCCGGCTGTTCGTGCGCTCATCGTCTGCGCGCCGCTCTGCCTCGCGTGCGGTGGCCTCGGCACCCTCGCTGGTACGAGGCGCGATGTCGCATGATGCGCGACGCGTTCCTCGAGCAGCTCTACCGCTGGCTGGAGCCGCTCGTCGACTGGCTTCTCGCAAGCTCTAGGATGGAGTGGTGGGCCGGCGTCGTGGAGAGGTTTCACATGGCTGACGCGATCATGCTTACGGCGATGCTGGCGCTGGGACTCGCCATGGGGGCGGTCTTCCTCATTGCCTGTTATGCCACCGAGCTCGGTCGTCAGACGCGCTTCCTGGCGCATCGGGACCGTGAGAGCAATGCGCGCCTCACCTGCGGCAGCCGCCTGCCGGGCATGGTTGCCATGGTCGACGCCGTGAACGCCGAGATTGACGCCGCGGATGCTGAGCGCGTGGATGCCGTGCACGCCGCGGACGAGTTCTCGCGCGGCCTCTCCGCACTCTCCCACGACGTGCGGACGCCGCTCACCGGCGCGCGCGGCTATCTGCAGCTGGCGCGCGAGGAGGCTGATCCGGAGCGAAGGGGCGCCCAGCTCGCCGCCGCCGACGCGCGGCTCGCCGCGATGTCGGGCCTCCTGGACGAGCTCTTCTCGTATGCCCGTGCCGCCGATCCCGACACCCCACTCGATCTGGGTTCCGTCGCCCTGCGTCCGCTTTTGGAGCAGGTCCTTCTTGGCCACTACCCGGAGTTCGAGGAGCATGGTTGGGAGCCTGCGCTGGACTGCGGGGATATCATGGTCGAGGCGGACGCCGAGGCGCTCGCGCGCATCGCGGAGAACCTCGTGGTCAACGCGCTGCGACACGGGTCGGGGACGCTCTCGGTGACGGCTCGTAGCGCAGGCGAGAGGGGCCGTATCGCCGTTGAGTTCTCGAATCCCGTTGCCGAACCCGGCTTGATTGAACCCGATCGGCTTTTCGAGCGCTTCTACCAGGCGGACGCCTCGCGTGCGGCGTGGGGTTCCGGCCTCGGTCTGTCCGTTGTCGCCAAGCTCGCCGAGGCTCAGGGGATGGCCATCTCGGCTCGCGTCGACTCCGGCTCGCTCGTTATCATGCTCGTCGTGAGCACCGTCTGAGAGGAGAAGCACATGATCGTCACGACCACTAACTCCGTCGATGGCCACCAGATCGTCGACTACCTCGGCATCGTCACCGGCGAGGCCGTGAGCGGCATCAACATGTTCCGCGACCTCGGCGCCGGGATCCGCAACGTCTTCGGCGGACGCTCGGCCGGTTACGAGGAGGAGCTCCAGCGGGCACGCGAGGAGGTCCTTGCCGAGATGCAGCAGCGTGCGGAGACGCTCGACGCGGACGCGATTGTGGGCGCCTCCATCGGCTACGAGACCTTCGAGGGCATGATCATGACCTGCTGCTCCGGCACGGCGGTCCGCCTGCGCCGCGCGTGACGCAGACAGACGGCCAGCCCGCGGCGCCCGGTCCTTCTCGCCTGCGTGAAATATCTGCCGAGACGAGGGTATCCTGTAGAAGTTTGCTACACTCATAAGGCTGTGAAATCCGCGGGCGTGGTGGAACTGGTAGACACGCTGGATTTAGGTTCCAGTGGGGGTGACCCCATGAAGGTTCGAGTCCTTTCGCCCGCACCAGCTTGGGAAAACTGGCGGGGCAGGCCCGCCATCGAAGACACTGGAGGAACGTTGAAGATCACCGTCACCGCCGAGAAGCCGTCCGACGAG
>CAUGFC010000024.1 GCA_959598545.1 uncultured Olsenella sp.
ACCTTGAGGAAGGAGAGGCGCCCGTTCTGCGGGTCGTTGAGGGACTTGAAGGCAAACACCACGGGGCGCTCGTCGTCCTCGGAGATGTCGAGCTGCTCGCCGTTGACCAGCGGGATGCGGCCAAAGTCGGCCATCGTGGGGAACCAGGCCACGGCGGCGTCCATGAAGGAGATGACGCCCTCCTCGCGCACGCAGCTGCCGGAGAAGACGGGCACGAAGACGCGCTCGCGGATGGCCTTGGCAAGAAGCCCCTCGAGCTCGTCCTGGGTGACCTCTTCGCCCTCGAGGTACTTCATCATGATCTCGTCGTCGGCCTCGACCACGAGCTCGGTGAGCTGCGCGCGGGCGGCCTCGGCGGCGTCGGCGTACTCGGCGGGGACGTCCTCGACGACCGGCTTGCCGTTCTCGAGGTGGCGCGCCTTCATGTGGACGACGTCGATGATGCCGGAGAAGGCCTCGCCGGAGCCCATCGGGATGGTGACGGCGCCGAGGTTGGTGCCGAAGCGCTCCTGCAGCGCGGCCATGGCCACGTCGAAGTCGGCGTCGGGGCGGTCGAGGCGGTTGATGAACAGCGCACGGGCGAGGCTGAGCTCCTCGGCCGCATACCACAGGCGGGTGGTGATGGTGCCCGGGCCCGAGGCGGCGTCCACGACGAAGACGGCCGTCTCGCACGCGCTCATGGCGGCGTAGGCGTCACCGACGAAGTCGGGATAGCACGGGGCGTCGAGCACGTTCAGGCGCGTACCCTCCCAGATGATCGGTGCGATGGCGGTGGAGATGGAGAACCCGCGCTCCCCCTCCTCGCCGTCATAGTCCAGCGTGGGCTTGGTGCCGGCGTGGCCGCCGAGACGGGTGGTACGCCCCGTCAGGTGAAGCATGGCCTCGGCCAGCATGGTCTTGCCCACGCCGCCTTGGCCCACAAGGACCACGTTCTTGACCTTCTCCGTTCCCTTTGCAGCCATGATGCCTCCCTTGGACGGGGTGTGTGCACGATGCACTCACCTTACCCACGGGGGCGCGTCGCGTTGCGCACATATCGGGCAGCGGGCGAGAAGAACGGTGGGGCGCGAGGGCGCGGGGCGTCAGGCGAGCGCCGCGCCGATCGCCTCGACGAGGGCATCGTGCTCGGACACCACGTCGTCCACCAGCGCGCGGGCCGCAGGCCAGTCGCCGCCGCGGATGAGCTCGCACTGGCGGGCCGTCAGCTCGTAGAGCCTCGTCATGGAGAGGTTGCCGCTCACGCCCTTGAGCGCGTGCGCCGCCTCGAGCGCCGCGTCCGCGTCGTCCTTCTCGGCCGCCGCCACCAGGCGCGCGCAGTTCTCGTCCGCCGCGAACTTGCCCAGCAGCCGCCCGAGCAGCGCCTCGCTGCCCATCAGCCGTGCCAGCGCGTCCGCCGTGTCCAGGCCGGCCGCGTCCAGAACCTCAAGCCTCATCTCTGCTCCTCCTCGCCGGCGCCCTCGTAGAGGCGCGCGATCGCGGGTTCAATCTCCAGGAAGCACTCGAGCAGGCGCGGGTTGAACGTCCCGCACTCCCCCTCGCAGATCATCCGCAGCGACTCCTCGCGCGTGAAGGCCGCCTTGTACACGCGCTTGTTCGTCAGCGCGTCGTAGACGTCGGCCAGGCCCACCACCTGCGCCCAGACGCTGTTCTCGTCGCCGACCAGGCCGTCTGGGTAGCCGCGGCCGTCCCAGCGCTCGTGGTGGTGGCGCGCGATGTCCACGGCGTAGCGGTACGCGCCCAGCGAGCGCATCTGCGGGATGCGCGCCAGCAGGTCGGCGCCCTGCGTCGTGTGCGTCTTCATGACCTCGAACTCCTCGGCCGTGAGGCGGCCGGGCTTGCACAGGATCGCGTCGGGGATGGCGATCTTGCCCACGTCGTGCATGATCGAGGCCAGCGCGATGTCGTCCACGTCCTCCTCCGAGAGCCCCTCGCCGAAGGGCGTCTCCAGAAGGATCGTCCGCGTGATGTCGTGGATGCGGCGGACGTGCAGGCCGCTCTCGCCGTCGCGGAACTCGATCGCGGTGGAGAGCGACTCGATCATGCCCCGGTTGAGCTCGATGATTCGCTCGGCGCGCTCGAGCAGCTGCACGCGCTGGTCCTCCACCGTGAGCGAGAGGCGCTTCCTCGCCTCGAAGAGCTCGACCACCGCGAGCACCCGTCGCGTGACCACGTACGGCACGATCGGCTTGCCGATGAAGTCCATGACGCCCAGCTCGTAGGCCTCCCGCATCACGTCATCGCCACGCTCGGCGGTGATGAGGAACACCGGGACGCGCCGCAGGAAGCCCGTGGGCTCCAGGCGGCGCAGCACCTCGAGACCGTCCACGCGCGGCATCATGACGTCGAGAAGGACCGCGGCGTAGCCGCCCGGCGCGGCGAGAAGGGCCTCGAGGGCCTCCTGGCCGTCGGCGGCCTCCTCGATCTCGAACTCGCCCTCGAAGAGGTTGGCCAGGATCAGCCGGTTGATCTCCTCGTCGTCGACGATGAGCATGTGCCCGCGCTTCTCGGCCTCAGACATGGGACCTCGCCTCCCCTGCGCCCGCGCGCCGGTCCCCGGCGGCCGGGCAGACCGGCTCCTCGTACGCGACCGTCACGTGGCGGTCGCGCCCGGAGCGCTTGGCCTCGTAGAGCGCCGCGTCGGCCTGGCGCAGCGCCGCGTCATAGGTCGCCGCGCGCCCGTCGATCACGAGCGCGCCCACGCTGCAGGTGACCGGGCGGCCGACGTGGGCCAGCCCCGCCTCGCACGTGGCCTCGCGCAGCGCGGCGACCTTCTCGCCGACCGTGCCCGGGTCCACGAGCCCCTCGGCGAACACCATGAACTCGTCGCCGCCGAAGCGCCCCACGATGTCACCGGCGCGGAAGCCCCTGCTCAGGGCCTCGCCCACGGCGCGCAGGATCTCGTCGCCCTCGGCGTGGCCGAACTCGTCGTTGACGTCCTTGAAGCGGTCGATGTCCACGAGCAGCAGCGTCCCGCGCAGGCGCGCGCCCCGCCGGCCAAAGAGGTCGCTCACCAGCGAGACGAGCGCCCCCTTGTTGTAGACGCCGCAGAGCGCGTCGCGCTCCGAGACCGCCCGGAAGCGCTCCAGCTCGGCGGCCCAGCGCCGCCGCAGCGCGGCCAGCGCCACGACGGAAACGCCCGCCGCGGTCCAGCCCGCGACGGCCGCGACCTGCCACGCGTTCGTCATCGCACCCTCCCCTCGCCCAGGCAGCGCGCCATGACGCGCAGCGTCTCCCGCAGGTCGATCGGCTTGGCCACGTGCGCGCTCATGCCGCACGTGCGGGCGCGCTCGCGGTCCTCCGCGAAGGCGTCCGCCGTCATGGCGATGATGGGCACCGTCGCGGCGTCCGCCCGGTCGAGCGCGCGAATCGCCCGCGTGGCCTCGTAGCCGTTCATCTCGGGCATGCGCACGTCCATGAGGATCACGTCGTAGTGGCCGACCGGGCTCGCCGAGAAGCGCTCCACACACTCGCGTCCGTTCTCGGCCCACTCGAGCTCCAGCCCGCACGCACCCAGAAGCTCGCTCGCGACCTCCCAGTTGAGCTCGTTGTCCTCGGCCACGAGCACGCGCCTGCCGGCGAGGTCCGCCACGTCGACGGAGCCCCCGCGGTCGCCCGCGTCCTCGCAGCGCTCC
Organism: uncultured Olsenella sp.; assembly: GCA_959598545.1. GTDB lineage: Bacteria > Actinomycetota > Coriobacteriia > Coriobacteriales > Atopobiaceae > Thermophilibacter. The sequence goes on from CAUGFC010000024.1 coordinate 3,633, forward strand.
AGGTCGAGCGTCACGCGGAACGTGGAGCCCTCGCCCTGGGCGCTCTCCACCTCCACGGTGCCGCCCATGCCGTCCACGATGCGCTTGACGATGGCCATGCCCAGGCCGGTTCCCTCGGTCTTGCGCACGCGCTCGCTGTCCTCGCGCTCGAACGACTCGAAGATCTTGCCCAGGAACTCCTCGGACATGCCGATGCCGGTGTCGGACACCGTGAGGGTCGTTCGCACGCGGCCCTCCCCGCGCGGCGAGGGCCCCTGCGCCACGGAGAGCCTGACGCGCCCCCCGGCCGGCGTGAACTTGACGGCGTTGGACAGCAGGTTGAGAAGGACCTGCGACAGGCGCGTCCCGTCGGTGCGGACGGTGCGGCACTCGAGGTCCTTCTCGACCTCAAAGCTGACGCCGCGCGCCTCGGCCTGCGGGCCCACGATCGCCGCCGTGCCCTCGAGCACGTCCTCTAGGGAGACCGGCTCCTCGGCGAGCTCCATGCGCCCGCTCTCGATGCGCGACATGTCCAGCACGTCGTTGATGAGGCCCAGCAGGTGGTTGCTCGAGACCGCGATCTTGTCCAGGCACTCCGAGACGGCCACCGGGTCGCCCTGGCGCTCGCGCGCTATCTGCGTCATGCCCACGATCGCGTTCATGGGCGTGCGGATGTCGTGGCTCATGTTGGAGAGGAACTCGCTCTTGGCGCGGCTCGCCTCCTCCGAGGCGGCGCGGGCGCGGGCGAGCTCGTCCATCTGCTGACGCAGGACGCGCAGGTAGCGCACGAACAGCAGCGCGAGCGCGGCCATGAGGACGAGGCAGCCCACGAAGGCCGCGGCCACGAGGCTCCAGACGAGGGTGTCGATCGGGTCGTGGAGCACGCTGTAGGGCAGGACCGAGACGATGAACCAGGAGGTCTCCGGCAGCGGCGCCAGGTAGCTCGCGTAGCGGTTGCCGTTGACGTAGACCACGTAGAAGTTGCTCTCGCCGCGCGCCATGACACCGGCCAGCTCGTCGGCCGTGACGTCGTAGCTCACGCCCGCCACGCCCTCGCTCGCGCGCAGCAGCTCGAGGTAGTTGTCCGCGACGTTGCCGCCGCTGTTGAGGATGAACGAGCCGTCCGGGCGGATGATGTGCGAGTAGACCTCGGTCGCGGAGACATCCAGCGAGAGCGCCTGGACCACCTCGTCCAGCGGGACGCCCATGACGAGAAGATCACTCGTGCCGTCGCCGGCGTCCATCGGGCGCTCCGCGGGCTCGCCGAGAAGGATCGCCGCCTCGCCCGACGCGGCGATGCCCACCGTGACGCGGTCCTCGCCCGCCATGACGGCGGCCGCGAAGTCGTCGAAGTCGTCGATCGCCAGGTCCTCGCCCATGAGCCGCTGGAAGTTGCCCTCCAGATCGAAGACCGCGGCGTAGGTGAAGCCGCGCTCCTCCGCCTCCCCAACGAAGGCGTCGAGCGGACTCTCGCCGGGCCGCAGCTCATGCGAGAGCGCCGAGAGCGCCACGCTCTCCAGCTCGGAGCGATAGAGCCGCAGCTCGGAGTCAAAGTTCAGGCGGATCTGCGCGCTCATCTGGCCCATGAAGGCGCCGCTCACGTCCTCGATGGTCTCGTCGCTGTCCTGGATCGCGTACATCGTGATCGCGGTGAAGATCACCGCGCACAGGGCGAGAAGCACCACGACGCCGTACCTGAGCGCGCGCATGCGGGTCACCTCGGGGGTCTCCGGCGCCGCGGCGGGCGCGCCGTTCTTCTCGCTCATCGCGCGTCACCTCCCCGGCGCCGGAGCATGAGGTTGGCGAGCGTGTGGCAGAGCACCGTGAAGTCGATGGGCTTGGAGACGTGCGCGTCCATGCCGGCCGCCGTCGTGGCGGCCACGTCCTCGGCGAAGGCGTTGGCCGTCACGGCCACGATGGGCACCTCGCGCGCGTCGGCGCGGTCCAGCGCGCGGATCGCGCGGGCCGCCTCGCAGCCGTCCATCTCGGGCATCTTCATGTCCAGCAGGATCGCGTCCACCGAGCCCGGCTCGGACGCGGCGAAGGCGTCGAGCGCCTCGCGGCCGTTCCAGGCCTGGATCACTTCGACGCCCGCCCCGGACAGGAGCTCCGTGGAGATCTCCATGTTGATCTCGTTGTCCTCGGCCAGGAGCACGCGCGCCCCGCGCAGCACCTCGGCCTCGCCGCCCTCAGGCATCTCCGCCGCCACCGCCGGCGTGGCCGCGCACGCGGCCGGGTCCTCGGCCGGCGCGGGCGAGAAGGGCAGCGTCACCGTGAACGTGGTGCCCACGTCGAGCTGGCTCTCCACCTCGATGGAGCCGCCCATCTGCGTGACCAGGCTCTTGGTGATGGGCATGCCCAGCCCCGTGCCCACGGTCTGCGAGGTGCCGAAGCGCTGCTCGCGCGCGTAGAGCTCGAAGAGGTGCGGCAGGTAGTCCTCCGACATGCCGATGCCGGTATCGGACACCACGATCTTGTAGCTGCCCACGTCGCCGCGGTCCTCCTGGCGCACGGTCACGCTGACGGAATCGCCGGGGTTGGTGTACTTGAGCGCGTTGGAGAGCAGGTTGTTCACGACCTGCGACAGGCGCATCGGGTCGCCGTAGACGTAGGGGTCCGGCACGCGGACGTCGCTCGTGAACGTCTTGCCCTGCTCGCGGGCCTGGATCTCGAAGGTGGCCATCGCGTCCTCGAGCGTGCGCGCCAGGTCCATGCGCTCGCTCGTGAACGAGACCTTGCCGCTCTCCATGCGCGAGATGTCCAGGATGTCGCTCACCAGCGTGAGGAGCTGGCGGCCGGACTGCTCAATGCGCCGCAGGTAGTCGCCGGTCTTCTCGGCGTCGCCGACGTCTCGGCGCGCGAGCTCGGTGAGGCCGATGATCGCGTTGAGCGGCGTGCGCATATCGTGGCTCATGTTGTTGAAGAAGGCCTGCTTGGCCTCGAGGCTGTCCTGGGCGGTGTCGAGGGCCTGCTCCAGGTAGCGGCGCTCGCGCAGCTGGCGCTGCTTCTCGGCGTCCACCTCGCGGAAGCACAGGACGACCTCCTCGGGCGAGAGCGACTCGTCGTAGAGCACGCGCACGTTGACCCAGCGGTACTTCTCGCCGAACTTGCGCAGGAAGTCGCCGCCGTAGTCGCGCACGCGGCCGGCCACGAGCTCGCGGATGTTGTCGGCCGAGAAGCTCTCCTCGAACTCCTGGAACGTGGCCTCCTCGATGACCTCGCTCGCGGTGCGCAGCAGCGCCTCGTAGGGTCCTCGCTCCGGGATGCGCTCGCGCACGTAGTCGGAGCCCTTGATCATCTCGTAGGTACCCGCGTTGTAGTTCACGAGGTAGATCGCGTAGTAGGAGTTTCCCAGCACGCGCACGGTCTCGTTGGTGCGCTCCATGGCCTTGCTGCGGCGCCAGTCGCGCACCGCCATGGCCACGAGCGCGGCGAGAAACGCCGCCCCCATGCCGACGAACACCACGTAGACGCTGGTGAGGTCGCCCAGGATGAGCGAGTAGGGCGTGGTCACGATCGAGTACCAGCCGTTGGCGAGCCGCGAGTAGTCAACGGCGCGTCGCTCGCCGTGGGAGTCGATGACGAAGGCGTCGTGGCCCTCCAGCTCGCCGGCCTCGATGCGAGCGATAAGGCCGGCCAGGTACGCGGGCACGTCCTCCTCGGGCAGGTCGGTCTGGTGGTAGAGGTCCACGCCCGCGCCGTCGCACAGGAAGTAGGACACGCCGGCCGGCAGGTCCGTGGCGGCAAAGCGGAGCTCGAAGCTCTCCGGGTAGACGTCGAAGGCCAGCACCGCGTCGATGTTGTCGCACGCCTGCGCCACCGTGACCACGCTGCGGCCGGTGAGCACGTCCTGGTAGACGTCGGTGAAGACCGGCGTGCCGCGGTTCTCCATGGCGGTCTGGTACCAGGTGCGGCTCTCCGGGCGGAAGTCGTCGCCGAGCTCGATGCCGCTCACGTTGAGGACCTCGCCGTCGATGACGCCGTAGACGTTGATGCTGTCGTCGCCCAGGACGCTGCGGATGCGCTGGCAGTATATCTCGGCCCAGGCCTCGAGCGAGCCCCACGGGTTGTCGTTGTGGATGCGCTGCTCGATGGAGGTGGTGCCAAAGTCCAGCAGCGCCTCGTAGGTCACGAGGTTGCTGTCCGTCTCCGAGGCGTAGTAGCGGGAGAGCGCCGTGTTGGACGCGTTGGCGTTGCGCAGCAGCGTGTCGCGCAGGACCATGCCGCCCGCGACGGCCAGCACCACGAACACCACGAAGACCGCGATGCTCAGGCGCATGCGCGCGAGAACCGCGAGCACGTTGCCCGCCCTTGTCGACCTGTGTCCCACGGGGCCCCCTGACGTCTTGGCTTGGGGCCATGATAGCAGGGTGGCGGCGCCGCGCCGCATGGGGCGCGTGTCGCAACTTGGCTCTCGTGAATTCACGAGCGGCCCCTTTTGACGCCAACGGCGAGAAGAACCCCCTCTCGTGAATTCACGAGAGGCAAGTCGGTGCAACTACACCCCGTACGCCTCCACCGGAACGACGTCCCAGCTGTCGTCGGGGTCGTCCGCGGCACCCAAGCCGCCCTCCGCCGAGGCCCTTCTCGCCCGCTCGCGCGCGAGGCCGTTCCAGTGAACGCCGTCAATGAGCTCCAGCTCCTCGTAGAGCCGCTGCCGCAACGCTCGGCGGCGCGCGGCCTCCTCCGGGTCGAGCGCCGCCGTCCGGAGCCCGAGCTTCTCGCGGATCCTCGCCACGAGCCCGTCCATGTAGTCGAGGTCCCGGTACTGCTCCGCGGACACGATGAACTCGTCGTAGCCCATGGCCACGAGCTCGTTGTGACGCTCGATGTCGAGCGCTTGCCGCTCCGGGCTGTCGTGGTCGATCCCGTTGTACTCCACGGCCACGCCCTTGGCGCGACGCCCGCGCGCACGCAGCAGGATGTCGGGCTTGCGCACGCCCATGCTCATCGCATCGCGAATGCCCCGCACCTCAACGGGGTCGTTCATCGAGAGGACCCTGAGGGCCCACCCGCCCAGCGCCGCCGGCAGCCCAAACCGCAGCGACAGCCTTGTCTCGCGCGGGGACGCCGACCCCACGCACGCCCTTTTCAGCGCACGCCGCACCAGGCCCACCCCTCGCACGTGTCCGAGCACGTCGAGAAGCGCACAGATTCTGCCCGGCGTCGTCAGCGGCTCCCGCCGCTGCCACATCCCCTTCTGGCGCGCGAGGTCGATGGCGTACGTGCCGAGCAGCTCCGACAGCAAGAAGATGAGCTCGAGCTCCGTGAGACGCGGCGCCATCAGGACGGGCAGCAGCTCGGGAGAGACCGCGCGGACGCTCGGCGCGATCTCGATCGTCGAGCCCGCGGGCAGCGGCGCCGACATGACGTGCGTGCGCACGAGGTCGTTGCCGATTCTCGCCGAAGCGGAGGAGACAAGGAGCTCCAGGGGCTGACCCAGACTGGCAAGCAGCGGGCTGCGGGCCAGCATCGCCTCCATCTCCGTACGCGTGGGCGCGCGGTCGGGGACGGCGGCTGCGTCGCGCGGGGCGGTCATGACGCGCCGCTGCAGGTCCGGCCGGCGGAGCACCTCGAGGGCTGTGGTATGTGTCAGTAGCACTTCCATGCGGATAGGCTACACGATTTTATGGCGTTGTCTAGGCATCTCAACAAACTGATTTAACCGCTAGCTGCCAGTTAACTGCCCGCTGGCTGCCCGGAGACTTGCAACTGCCCGGCGCGAACGCCCTTTCTCGCAGCTACCGACGCCGGTCGGAAAACGACGTCCGCGAATTCACAAGAGGCAAGTCGTTGCTTCGGGTTATGTCGGAACATGGGCACGGGCGAGGAGCGCCCATAACGACGGGCAAGTCGGCGCACGCGCATACGAAAAGGCCCCCGGACGCGCGGTCCGAGGGCCTCCCAGGTTCGTTTGGAGCCGAAGCTACTCGACGATGCGGGCGAGCTCGGCCTTGGACGAGAAGGGCACGGCGTTGCCGGTGGCGACGTTCACGACCTCGCCCGTCCAGGTGCCCTCGTCGTAGTCGGAGGTGCGCACGACGTAGCGGAAGCCGCCGCGCCTGCTGGCGTCCGGACTCTCGGCGATGTTCGTGAAGTCGTACTTGAGCGAGCCGAGAACTGCGGCGATGGAGTCGACGACGCTCGTGCCGGCGGCGATGGAGCGCGTGCCGGTCTCGCTGTTGTAGATGCGGCCGTCGGCCACGTAGACGGTGCGGACGCGCTCGCGGCGGGTGGACTCCATGCGCGTGACGATGGCGATGCCGGCCACGATCGCGACCCACCAGATGACGCTCACCACGAGGTCGAGCGGCTCGTCGACCTTGTTGAGGCCGAGGCCGTACCAGGCACCCAGCGATCCGGCGGAGACGACGGCCAGGATGGCGGCCATGATGGCGTTGGACTTCTTCATCTCAGATCCTCCTCCCGGTTCTATCGCCCGCCGAGGACGTCGTCCTCGAAGGAAGCAAGCTCATTGGTCGCGCGACGCGTGCGGGCGGCCGAAAGGGCAAAGTACACGACGGTCACGGCCAGGCCGGCGAGCATGACCCAGTGGGTCCAGCAGGCCTGCTCGTTGGTCTTGCCGGAGGCGAGCGGCGTGGTGTCGTCGCCGATCTGCTCGGAGTCGGACTCGGTGCCGTCGGTGAGCGGGGTCTCGTCCTCCTCGACGGTCTCCTCGTCCTCGGCGTCGTCGGTCTCGTCAGCGTCATCGCCGGTGGTCACGGCAACGGGGACGGGGTTGGTCCCGCCACCGGTCGTGGTGCCACCGCCGCCGGGGTTGGTGTCGTCGCCACCGCCGCCCGGGTTGTCGTCATCGTCACCGGGGTCGACAGGATCGACGGGGGTAACGGGGGTATCGTCGTCGCCGTCATCAGCAGCAGTGATGGTCAGCGTGCCGGGGACGAAATCGAGGTCGTAGTTGTCAGCCTCAAACTTGCCGTCGGGGTTATCGGCGAGCGCGAGCGTGCCCAGCGTAATCTTGTAGTCACCCGGGGTCTCGCCATCCTCGCGGGTAACGGATCCGGTCCAGCCAGGAGTCTCGCCGTTCTTCGTGCCAGAGAATATAGAGGTGAGCTCGGGATCGTCCTCGCCTTCGACCTTAGTCAGGCTATCCGCGGTGACGGTGATGGTGGCCTTCGTCACCGTAAGCGTGCCTTCGACCTTGGTGATGTCGTAGTTATCCGACTTTGCGTTCGTGCCAATCAGCTCGTATGTGAAGGTGTTCTCGGACTCGCCAGCATTAGTCTGGGAGCCAGTGAACTTCACATTGCCGTACGACTCTTGGCTTGCAAAGCCATCACCGGAGACGGTAAGGCATTTGCCGCTCGCGCTGTCGCGAAGCGCAGTGCCGTCATACTCCTTAGACAGATTCTTAGACGTGAGCGTAACCTTGCGCGTCTCTATGGTCACCGTAGCAGTCTTAGTCGCTTTCACGCCGTTGCGATCCAGCGTCACCGTGACTCTGCCATCATCGGTAACGTTAATGGGACCCTTGCCCTTGACCGTTCCGTCGCTCTCGATGTTGTCAGCCGAGATATCGACAGTGGCGGAACTGGGCTTGCCATTTACCGTGTATTCATAAGACAGCGTGTCGCCCACCTTGACGCCGGAAACTGTGACGCCATGCATCGTGCCGTCGTAGAGCCACTCACCACCAGTGACGTCGAAGTCGCTGAGGTCATCCCTCTCGGGAATATAGCGACCATAGAACGTGGTGTCCGCGTTCAGCGTATCGCTTCTCCCAAAGTATACCTTCTCGGTGCAAGCCTCATCGGCATACCAACCGTCAAAGACGTAGGTGTACCCACCCGGGCCCGTCGTTTGCTTGCCTTCGTAGTCGGGATAGGCAATTTTGTTCAGCGCAACACCCTTCGTATAGAGGGTGTAGTACTCCGGAATAGGCTGATCGAAGTCCTCCGCTCCGGGCTGCTTGACTCGGAAGCCGACCTGGATCTTGGCCTCGTCGATAAGAGTCACGGTGCCGTCGAGGTGATAGGTGTTCGTACCCGTTTCGACTACCGGGTTCTTGTTGTTCGCACCCGCATTGGCGCCATTAGCGACCTTGAGCTCAGCCCACTCAATCGTGTAGTGACCGTCTTGCTTCGCCTCTACAGAACCGGGCTCCGCATAGGTGTACTCTTTGTCATCAACAGTAATCGTCGTCTGGGCAAGATCGGCAGGGTAGGTGATCTTCAGGTTGTTAAGCTCATCGCCCTCGTAGAGCGTTGTTTCAACCTCGTAATTCGCAGGGCTGTCAATGTCGGTGATGGTACCGACGCCCATACCGTTCCACTGAGTGTCGGCGGCAGCATCGGGGTTAAACTCAATATTGGGAATGAGCGTGTAGAAGTAGACGTTCACGCCCTTGACGGTAATGGTGAAAGTCTCGCTTTTGCGATTAAAGAGACCCCACTCCCACTTATGGGTAATCGACGTAGTCCCCTCAGCAAGACCGGTCACGGTCACACTGGAACCGCTTCCATCAACTCGGACGATAGAACTATCGTACCCACTCCAGCTATGGTCAGGGAACAACCCATTGCTACCGCCCTGGAGCGTCATCGACTCGTCGATCTTGATCGTGTACGGCCCGCCCGCGCGAGTCGACGCGTTCGTCGGCTGGGCGGAGGTGGTGCTGAGCAGCTGGGGCTCGACGGAGGTCGTGGTGGCCTTCGGGGTCTCGGCCTCCTCGGCCTCCTCAGTCTCCGCAGCGGGGGGGGTCTCGCTCTCGGTCTCGGTGACGACGTCCTCGTCGCCCGACTCGGTCTCGACCTCGTCGGTCACGACGGTGTCGTCCTTCTCGCCCTCCGTCTCGTCGTCGGCGACGACGTCGGAGACGATGACCTCATCCTCGGGCGCCTGGGCACCGAGCAGGTCGTCGGCGTACGCCTGGAGGTTGGAGCCCTGCAGCACCAGCACGACGGTCAAGACCGCGGCAAGCACGGCCTTAAGCCCGTTGGCGAAGGTACCCTGAGCGGCCCTTCTGCCCTCTCGCTTTGAACTCACGTTCATCACCAGCCTCAAAACCAAATCCCCGCTATGTTTGAACTTCGTTTCTGGGATCCATCACATTTATAGATGAATTTCCAGTGTGCGTTAGGATACCACACCGCCAGCTGAATTTCCGCTGGTAGCTGGTTTTTTTGCGACCCAACGTCTCGCACGACCCGCGTCAAGATTTCAACCTGTAGTTACAGTAGCAACTAGCTGGGCTTTTCCAGGAAGTGTTACGCGGTCGACCGAGTCGCGTATTTTGTAATGCTTCTGCCCACAGCCACTCAGAGCGCATATCCGGCCGTTGCCCGCGCGCATACCCAGCGCTCGTGAATTCACGAGCGGCACCTTTCGACCGCTTTGGCGAGAAGAACCCCCTCTCGTGAATTCACGAGCGCCAAGTTCGTGCACGGTGAGTCACCTCTGGCGAACAGCTAGATTCGTCCTTTGAAGTAATACCAGAGCAAATGGTCTAATCCGTTCCTGCTGATTTCTCCGCCAGCCGCGCGGATGACATCGTCGATGCACTGCTGATAGGTAGCGTAGTCCTCGAGGGCGTGTTGCGTCTGCCTGTTAAGGCCGTAATACTCCACATAGAGCGGCAAGGCTTTTTTCACCACGCTGTCGTAAGGAGAATAGTTATCTTGCTCTGGCTTTCCTTCGAAGAGGCTGTAGCACGCATAGTGGCAAAACTTCGAAGCAAATGACTTATTTCTCCGACCGTTCCCCGAACCAGTAGACTTCGTAATATCAGACAGCTTGGTCACAAGCTCATAGTTATCCTTCTTGGGATTCATCAAGCATCCGTACAGCCACTCACTGCCCATTTCGCAAAGTCGGTCTGTGAGCTCATCCCGCTCCTCTTCACTCATACGAGTTGAGTACTTCCGATTCACCCGACGTACTACTGAATAGATGATGTCGCGATACTCGTCCCTGCTGAAAGTGATCTCACCGCGCAACGCCTTACCGAGCTTCTCGAGCTCTTTGAGCTCACCATCCTCACGCATATATTCCGAGTTGTACTCGATCATCTTCTCAACGCGAGCCACATTATCGAGCGAGAGCTTCACAAGCTGACGTCCCACGCGCTGCTCAGAGTCTCGGATAATCTCCAAGGCGTACGCCTTCGAGTGCTCCAGCTCCCTTTGAATCAGGTTCATCGTCCCCCAGACGTCATCAGCGATATCAAACCCTGTCCCTATACCTATAAACGATTCCAGACCTTCATCAAACTTAACTTACCCACGAATTCTGAAACATCGAGTTCGCGCAGCACACGCATTCGAAAGCGAAACGCTGCCCAGCCATAGCCAAATTGAAGCGCCGATGATGAAGAGCCCGGGTTGAGCATTGTTGTCCAGCGCTGATGATATGATTCATGTGCAGAGAGGGGGTCCATTGATGGCAAATGTTAATGATGTTGCCCTATACGTGCTTAACCGAATTGGCTATACGTCAACCATGAAGCTGCAGAAGCTCGTCTTCTATAGTCAGGCATACAACCTCGTGTCCACGGGCAGGCCCCTGTTCGAAGACCGAATCGAAGCTTGGGCAAACGGCCCCGTTGTCCCCTCCCTCTTTTTTGAGCACAAGGGTCGTTACGACATCGGACACGAGGACCTTTCACTTCACGGCCCCTCGACCCTAACCATGACTGATATTGCCTGCATTGATCACGTCATCTCCCGCCTGGGCGACAAAACGGGGTCAGAGCTTAGCTGCCTCACTCACTCAGAGGATCCCTGGATGGCAGCGCGGGGCAATCTTCCCTACGGTGCCCGCTCACACAACCAAATCTCACTCGATTCGATTCACGCTTTCTATTCCTCTGACAGAGCCCGTTCTAACCCCGTCTTTTGCTAGACGCCATGGAGCCGCAGTTTTCAAAAAGCAGGATTCGTTGGGCTGGCAGCATCCTCAGAAACGATGACTCCAATCCGGCTGACCTCCAGTGCGCGCATGAAGCTCTCGCGTACTGGAGGTCAGCTCATGAGAGCCCCCTTGATGAGATGATGCACATCTTGGAATCGTCGCCCGTTGAGGGCGCAATCGTCGTAAGTCGCCTAAAGCGCATTGACACCATTAAAGGAAAGCTGCAAAGAGCGGGACAACACCACGAGCTCGACACCATGTATGACATTGCTGGTTGTCGGATTATCGTTCCAACGGTCGAGGGTGTCTATCAGGTGCGCGACTACTTATCCCGGCAAGCCAATATTGTTAAGCTGCTGGACCGCATAGTAGATCCAAAGCTCAATGGGTATCGATCCCTCCATGTAATCACAGAGCATCATAGCGAGAAGTTTGGCTATCCACGCCTAAGAGTAGAAACGCAGGTCAGAACGCAGCTGCAGCATTCTTGGGCAACCGCAGTCGAGAGCTACGACCTTATTTCTAGATCTCACCTCAAGTTCGACTCGGGTGAGAAGGATGTAATGAGGTTCTTTTCTCTAGCGTCCGGAGCATTCGCAATTCAAGAGTCCACAACCCCTGTGCCAGATATTCCAACAAGCATCGATGCAATTGCACACGAGCTATCTGCTCTAGACGACATACTTCATATCACGGATAGGCTTTCGGCCTTCTCCCAGTCCATGAGCTTCGTCATGGACGGCCAAAAGGTCCCAAAAGCCCCCTACTACCTCATCAAAGTCGATTACGACATGCAGGGAATCTGGATTGTTCCGCTCCGTGACTCGAGCGTGGGTTCAATCATGACAATGTACGGCATAGAGGAGAACGAGAAGCTTCCTTCCAACGATATCCTTCTCGTGAAGGCTGCATCTGTCGAAGATCTGCACGCTGCGTATCCGAACTACTTCTCGAACATAGACAGCTTTATTGGACTGCTGGATAACCTCATTCAATAGGCCTTTCAGGAGCATCCCGAGTCCTGGCTCCGGAGCCTTAACGCCTGCGATTTCGCGCGCTATTGAGCTGCGCACATGGGTAGTTGACATCAGTCCGCGCCCAATCAGATTGGACTTAGGCCCATGCCTCTTATGATTATTAAGTCCAATACAAGTCTAATCAGGGCTCGATTAAGTCGTAAATTGGACTAGCTTACGACTAACGGCCTCGACTACATTCGCTTGGCCTACACCCAACCTTGCCTCTCAATAGGCCTCCTCCATCGCAGATCAGGCAGCGGCATCGGACATGTCAGCCTCGCTCCCCAGATAGCCCGGGAATGGGAAGGCTACCGCCACCGTCCCAAAGTGATCGCGATGCGCCTGCTCAACGGCCCTGGCAAGCTCCGTTCCCGTCTTGCTCGTCGCGTCAAAGCGCTCTCCGTCCTGCGCCCTCGTATCGATGTCGAACTCAAGCTCCTGCACCGGGGTGCTCGCCACCTGCCCGTCCGACGAGCTCAGCTCGATATAGCACTTCATCCGGCAGCTCCTGTCCGGGAAGAAGCACACGGGGAAGCTCTTGTTGTCCTTCCCGCGCACGCTCTCGTTGATCGGGGTCTCGAATTCAAAGGTCGGCTCACTCGTGTCCACGCGGACTCCGAAGACCGCCTTCCTCACGTCTCCCACGCCATAAGCGCCCCACTCGACCGTGCCGTCTGGGTTTACAACCACCAAGTACTCTTTCTGAGCACTGCCACTCTCCTCGCCGTCCGCGGAAGCGATGTTGAGCTTCAGCTTGAACTCCCTCTTCTCCGAGGGCACCTCGATGACGTCCGCGTCGTTCAGGACCCGGACGGAGGCGGTCTCTCCACTGCGAACGTCGTCAAACCCAAACGAATACTCGCTCTTACCAAAGCACTCGGCGAAACCCGGGTCGTCGCAACTCACCGTGCATGTGAGCGAGGTCGCATCAAGCCAACCGGCATTCCCAATCAAAATGGACACGCCGCTCCCAGCCCCGCCATCCGCGACATCATCCCGAGCCGTATCAGGATAAACGTCCAATTCCGCCCGGCAGATAGGCTCAATCTCCTCGGCAACAAACCTGAACTTTGTAAACGTCGCGGTCTGCTCGTCATAGTTCCGAACGATCAGCTGGGTCGCACAGGTCTTGTTGAAATACGCAACCTTGTCAGGCTCGACCTCGTCATTGAATACGTTGATCGACCTGTCACCATAATTCTCCAGGTCATAGAGGGACGCGTCGCTGAGGAACTCCATTTCTATCCCATGCGGAGACGTCGCGTCAGCATAGCAGTCTGACAGGGTAATGAGACCACAGACTATGCCGATGATGGCCGCGGCCACCGCGAGCCATTGCGTCCAACCCATGCCAGTCGGTCGACCGCTCGCGCCGTTGCCCACCTCCCCATCACTCTCTCCGCGCGCCTCGGCCGGAACAGAATCCTTTTTGCCCTCGACAGCCGGACGATCTCGATGGCTCTTCGCATCTTCAGGTCCCGGCATGACACACCCCCAGACTCACGCAGCCGACATGCAGATGCGGCAAAGAAGCGCCACCTCTGCCGAAGGGACTGACCGACAATCAAGCTATGAAGTGGTGTACCTGAAAAGACTACCGTGGTACGACGGCCAGGCTTTCCTCAGTTCGGCCGGCGCGCAGCTCGAGCGGCAGCCGCATTCGGCCGTTGCCCGTGTGCATACCTAACGCTCATGAATTCACGAGAGGCACCTTTCAACCGCCTTGGCGAGAAGAACCCTCTCTCGTGGATTCACGAGCGCCGAGTTCGTGCATCGCGCACGAGAAGGACCCCCGAACCGTAAGGCTCGGGGGTCCTGTCCGTCGTACTATGTCGCAACCTGCGTGCTAGCCGATGATCGTGGCGAGCGCGGAGCGCGAGTCGAACGGGATGGTCTTGCCGGTCTCGACGACCACGACCTCTCCCTCCCAGGTCTCGTCCTTGTGCTCGCCGTCGTCGTCACTGGCGGGCTCGTACTTGGACGTGCGGACGACGTGCGTCCAGCTGGCCGGGTTCTCCTCGTCGTTGGGGTCGGGGGCGTCCTCGCGGTCGAAGCCGTACTCGAGGTTGGCCAGGACGGTGGCGATGGAGTCGGACGCGGAGGAGCCGGCGGGCATCATGCGGACGCCGGTCTCGCTGTTGTAGTAGCGGCCGTCGCCGACGTAGACGGTGCGCACGCTCTCGCGGCGCGTCTTCTCCGTCTTGACGACAAACCCGACGCCAACGAGCATGATCGCCCACCAGACAACGCTCAGGACGAGGTCGAGCGGCGCGTCCACGTTGTTGAAGCCGAGGTTAAACCAGAGCCACAGCAGGAACGCGGAAGCAACGGCGATTAGAGCGGTGAGAATGACGTTGGACTTCTTCATCGTTAACCCCTCCTTTCCTTAGGCGTCGTCACGGTCGTTGTCGAGGACCTTCTTCTCGTAGCCGAGCAGGCTGGACGTGAACTTGCGGCGACGCACGGAGACGCCGACGAAGTACACGGAGCTGAGGATCATGCCGATGAGGATGATCCAGTGGACCCAGCAGTCCTCGTGCCTGCCGGCGGCAAGCGGGGTGTCGCCGTCGTCGATGGTCTCGGTCGGGGAGACCAGCGGCGTGGTGTCGTCGTCGATGGCCTCCTCGGGCGCGGCGTCGTCGTCGGTGGCGTCGTCAGCGGGGACGGGATCGGGCACCGGGGCCGGGGTCGGCGTGTCGCCGCCACCGCCCGGGGTGGGACCGTCGTCGCCGCCGCCCGGGGTCACCGGGGCCGGGGTGATGGTCAGCGTGCCGGGAACGAAGGTGAGCTCGTAGTTGCCGGCAAGGAAGCCGTTGCTGCCGTCGGCGAGCCTGAGGGAGCCCTGCGTGATGTCGTAGGTGCCCGGAGCCTCGCCAGGGTCACGAGTGACGGAGCCGGCCCAGCCAGGAACCTCGTTGCCGACGGCCTTGGTGTAGCGCGTGGTGAGCGCCGGGTCGGCCGTACCCTGGACCTTGGTCTGGTTGTTGGCAGTCACGGTGATGGACGCCGGGTTGACGGTCATCGTGGCCTCGAGCGGATCGCTATCCACGCTGGAGCGCGTGAGGTAAACGCTCACAGTGGCGGAGTCGGACACGTTCTTGAACGTAGGCTCGTTCTGGATGACCGGGTTACCCTGGCCGTCATCGACCACATCACAAGTGACCTCATGCGTGACGCGAGACTCAGTCTCCCAGGTATAGGTCACCTTATCGCCAACGAGAATACCCGTGACGTCGATAACGTCAGTGGTGCCGTCGTAGGTCCAAGTGGCACCAGAGACCGCGAACTTGAAGTCCTCGGCGTCGAAATCCGGCACGTAGGTCAGCGTGATGGTGGTGCCGCTCGCGACCTCGTCGCCCTCCTCCACCTCGGGGGAGATGGAGTCGAACTTGTAGCCGGTGTAGGGCTTCTGGGCGAGCGAGCCCTCCTCGACGGCAATCTTCGGGTCATCGTCGTTGACCCAGGCGGTGGACTCGTAGGTCTTGGTGTCGCGGACCTCGCCGGCGACGACGTGCTGGACCGTGTAGGTGGTCTTCTGGGTCTGGGTCTCGTCCTTGACGTAGTTCAGCTTGATGACGGTGCCGGAGGCGACCT
>CAUGFC010000025.1 GCA_959598545.1 uncultured Olsenella sp.
CTCGGCGATCGCCATCTGGCACGCCGAGAAGAACGAGATGCCCTCCCCCGCCGCCAGCTCGCGGATCTTGGCGATGGACGTGGTGCCGATGCCGCGACGCGGGGTGTTGACCACGCGCAGCGCCGAGACGTCGTCGTCCGGGTTCACCACGAGCTTGAGGTAGGCCATGACGTCGCGGACCTCGGCGCGGTCGAAGAAGCGCGTGCCGCCCACGATCTTGTACGGGACGCCCGCGCGCAGGAACATGTCCTCGAGCACGCGCGACTGAGCGTTGGTGCGGTAGAAGACGGCCATGTCGTCGTAGCTCGTGCCGCCGTCGTGGAGCTTCTCAATCTCCGAGCCAATCCAGCGCCCCTCGTCACGCTCGTCGGCCGCCTGGAACACCTTGATCTTCTCGCCGTCCCCGGCGTCGGTGAACAGACGCTTGGGCTTGCGGCGGGAGTTGTTGGCCACCACGGCGTTGGCGGCGGCCAGGATGTGGCCCGTGGAGCGGTAGTTCTGCTCGAGGCGCACCACGCGAGCGTCCGGGTAGTCCTTCTCGAAGTCCAGGATGTTCTGGATGTCGGCGCCGCGCCAGCTGTAGATCGACTGGTCGTCGTCGCCCACGACCATGAGGTTGCGGTAGCGCGCGGCCAGCAGGTTGGTGATCGCGTACTGGACGTGGTTGGTGTCCTGGTACTCGTCCACGCTGATCTGGCGGAAGCGGTCCTGGTAGCGCTCCAGGACCTCGGGGCGCCTGGAGAGCAGCTCGAAGGTCTTGACCAGCAGGTCGTCGAAGTCCATCGCGTTGGCGCGGGCGAGACGGCGGTCCAGCTCGCGGTAGACGCGCGCGGCGGCGCGGTCCGCGGGGCTGACGGAGCTCGCCATCTCGTCGGGACCCACCAGGGCGTTCTTGGCCGCGGAGATCTTGGCGCGGACGGAGTTGAGCGGGTAGGACTTCTGGTCGATGTCCAGGTCGGACATGATCGCCTTCACCAGACGGCGCGAGTCGTCGTCATCGTAAATCGTGAAGTTGGGCCGATAGCCCACGAGCTCGCCATCCTCGCGCAGGATGCGCACGCACATGGCGTGGAAGGTGCAGACCCACATGCCGCGCGTGCCGTACGGGAGCAGGGCCCCCAGGCGCTCGCGCATCTCGGCGGCAGCCTTGTTGGTGAACGTAATGGCCAGGACCTGCCAGGGCCTCACGCCCTCGTCGGCGATCATGTGGGCGATGCGGTACGTGAGGACGCGCGTCTTGCCCGAGCCCGCGCCCGCGAGCACGAGCAGGGGGCCGCGCGTGCACTCCACGGCCTCGCGCTGGGCGGGGTTGAGGCCCTCCAGGTCAACGGTGGGCGTCTGGCTGAACAGGGACTGCTGGTCGCTCGTCATGCCTCGGGGTTCCTCTCGTCGTCGTCTGCCCTACGAGTGTAGCGGCAAGCCCGGACGCAAAACAGGCGCGGGCGAGAAGAACATCGGGGCGCGGCGGCCGCTGCGACGCGACCCTCGCACGCGTCCCGGGAACACCTAGCGCTTCGTGGAGCCACCAAATATGTCGTCTTTGTTGTAGGTGATGCTGTAGGCAGTCTCCAGGCCCTTGAGCAGCTCGCGGGCGTCATGCTCGCCCATCTTGCTCAGCGTCGCGGCAAGGCTCGAGACGCCATCGGACTGGCGATGCTGAGCGTGGGCGCACCCCTCATCGGTGCAGTGCACGATCACGCGTCGACGATCGTGCGCGTCAGGAATGCGCTCGACGTACCCCTTCGACTCCAGGGAATCGATGATGCGAGTCATGCGCGGACGCGTGTAGCCGAGCTTCTCCGCCAGGTCAGACGGGCTCATGCCATCTTCGTGACGAGAGAGGTACTCGAGGACGGGATCTTCGCCCATTGACATGCCATAGGCCGTTCCGATGGCGCCCTTCGCAACACCACGCGAATACATGATGAGCTTTCTGGCGGCGTCCTCGTAGTCCATCTTCCCGCTGAGCACCTCCCCTTCAGAACGCGACGGGCACATCGTCCCCACACCCACATTCGACTGGTTAATGGTAGCAACTATCGTCACGCTCTGCACGCTCTCTCACGCCTCCCCGATGAGCGAGAAAATCGCCTCCGCAAGTCCGTCATGCACGTTGTCGAGCCAGGTGACCCGCGCGGCTGCCGCCCGCACCTCGGCAGGCGCATTGGCCATCGCCCAGCTCTCCCCCACCGCGCAGAACATGTCCACGTCGTTTTGTCCATCACCAAAGGCAACCGCATCCGCGGCGTCGACGCCCAGGTACCGGCATACAGCCTCGATGCCCTCGGCCTTGCTCACACGTCCGTCCATGACCTCGCAGAGGATGGGAGAGGAACGAACCACCGAGAGACTCGGGAAGGCCGCCGCGACCTCTCGCTCGGCACGCTCGATGGACTCCGGTTCCCCCACGAGCAGGAACTTGTGGAGCCCGCGTTCCGAGAAGTGGTCCCCGAGGGCACCCTCCGTGGACGTCACGCCCACGATCTTCTCCTCGCGTCGGACGCGCGGGTCGGAGCGGTCGGAGACCACCCAAGAGTGGTAGCCATACGCCATGCAGCAGACGTCGGGCACGTCACACGCCACGAAATCGCGCACCTCGAGGGCGCAGCCAAGACCGATGGTACGGCTCAGGAGCTCGGAGCCTTTACCGTCGAGCACATAGGCCCCGCCGTAGCATACGACGGGCCCCTCGTTGCCGAGGGCCCGTCGTATGGCGACAAGCGCCTCGGGCATGCGCGCTGACACCAGCACCAGGGGAACGCCCTGTTCGGAGAGGAAGCGAGCGGCGGCGGCCGTGCGTGGGCTCACGCGGTGGTCTCCGTCGAGCAGCGTGCCGTCGACGTCGGAGAACACCGCGGCGGGAAGCTCTCCTGCCATCAGTCGTCCGTCCCCTCGTTCTTCTCGTCCAAGCCGACGCCTGCGGCGGCGAGGATGTTCCTGACGTTTCTCTTTGCGTTGGTCGTCCCCACCTTGAGGACCACCGAAACGAGCGCGCCCACGAGGAGCAGGACCACGCCGGCAATGCCGAAGCCGGTTCCGCCTCCGCCGTAAAAGCCCCAGTAACCCAGGATGAACCCCAGCGCGACAAGCGAGTAGCCGATCCGCAGCCACACGTTCAGACGCTGGATGGCGTCGGTCTGGAGCTTGGCCTCCTTGACGAGGTCATCGCGCGTCCAGTTTGAGGTGTCGAGTGCCATGGTTCCTCTTCTCTAGGGGTATGCCCGGGCCGCAGGGGATGCGCTGCGGCCCGGGCTGGATGGGGTCGGTTCCGAAAGGTCGGTAACCCTAGGCCGCCGTGGCGATCGTGGCAGCGCCGAAGAAGCCGACGCACGCACCGACGAAGGCGATGGCGAGCAGGATGAGCATCGTGACGATCGGGCTGACCTTCTTCTTGGACATGAGCCACCAGCAGAAGATCGTGAAAATCAGCGGGAGCAGCTTCGGGTAGATGCCGTCGAAGGTGCCCTGCAGGGTGCCGCCGCCCGGGAGCGTGAGCGCCGTGGAGATGGAGACCCAGGTCGCGGCAACGGCACCGATGACCATGGTGCCCACCAGGACGATCGCCTCGCGCAGAGCCGTGGCGTCGGGGCCGACGAGGGCCTCGACCGCGTCGCCGCCAAGCTTGTAGCCGCGATAGTAGGCGAAGCGCATGCCGAAGTAGGCGAGCAGGTTCCAGACCACGATGTAGAAGATCGCGCCGAGCGGGCTGCCGCCCTCGGAGAGGCCCATGCCGATGCCGAGCAGAATCGGGATCAGCGTGCCCACGATCAGGGAGTCGCCGATGCCCGCGAGCGGGCCCATGAGACCGGCACGGATGCCGTTGATCGTGTCGTCGTCGATGGCCTCGCCGTTGGCGCGCGCCTCCTCGAGACCGACGGTCACGCCGACGATCATGGAGCCTATCTGCGGCTCGGTGTTGAAGAACGCGGAGTAGGTGGTGAGGGCCTTCTGCTGGTCCTCCTTCTTGTCGTACAGGTCCTCGACGATCGGCAGCATGGAGACCAGGTAGCCGAAGGTCTGCATGTGCTCCTGCGAGAAGCACGTGAGGTTGCCGTAGTACCAGTTGTGGAAGGACTTGGCGAGGGCCTTCTTGGAGACCTTGCGGCCGCCCTTCTGCTCGACGGTGTTGTCAGCCATTAGATGTCCTCCTCTTCCTCGTCGTCGTCAACAGAAGCGGTGATGGCGCCCGCGGTGCCGACCTTCTCGAGCTTGGACTCGATCTTAGAGAGCTCGAACTTGATGAGCGCGAAGAAGCAGGCG
The DNA here is from genome assembly GCA_959598545.1 of uncultured Olsenella sp. Taxonomy (GTDB): domain Bacteria; phylum Actinomycetota; class Coriobacteriia; order Coriobacteriales; family Atopobiaceae; genus Thermophilibacter. Next base: position 4,261 of record CAUGFC010000025.1, read on the forward strand.
ATGGCGGAGCAGGCGATGAGGTTGCAGCCCATGACCGCGGCGAGCGTGAAGCCGAAGAAGAACGGCAGGAAGTCGGTGGCCTTGGTGATGACCTGCTTGAGCAGGATGGCGATACCGACGCAGGGAAGCAGCGAGCCCACGGCGAAGAGCGTCTTCATGGGGATGCCGTCCATGGGCATGCTGTTGAGCAGTGTGGTGACCATGTCGCCGCCGAAGTAGACGATCACGAACGTGGGGATGAAGGAGCAGACGATGTGGGAGATCCACGGCAGGACCATGTCCACGAGGTAGAGCTTGTGGGTGTCGCCCTTCTCGAGCCACTTCCAGCCCATGGCCTGCCAGGCCAGGTTGATGGTCGCGGTGCCGTAGAAGAGGATGGCGCCAAGGGTGCCGCAGGTGGCGCCGAGCGTCGTGGCAAGAGCCGCCGCGTCTGCGCCGGAGGGGTCGGCGGCGAGCGCCGGGTTGCCCTTGATCGCGATCATGGCCAAGGGGATGCCGATGTAGCAGGCCGCACGGACGTCGGCGGAGACGGTGCCGCCGGGGGTTACGAGGGCGATGTAGACCACCTGGATGGCCATGCCGACGATGATGCCGAGGGTGATGTCGCCCAAGATGATGCCGACCACCAGACCGGCGACGAGCGGGCGTCCGAGCGTGTAGTTGCCGATGGACGTGCCGCCGAGGCCGGGCATGGACGCCAGGCAGGCAAACAGTCCCAGCAGCGCCGCCTGGAACACGTTGATTTCCATATGAACCACCTTTCCAATGCTAGGCCCCTTGCGGGGCACTTGCGTTTCTCGCGGCGGGCCCCCGGACGGCCCGCCCCGCAGTGCAACGAACTAGAAGCCGAACTGCCCGCGGAACTTGTCCCAGGTGCCGATGCCCTTGTCGGGGATCAGGCGGAAGTCGACGGTGTAGCCGGCCTTGGAGATGTCCTCGAAGGCCTGTGCCTCCTCCTGCGTGATGGACTGGTTGTTGCCCAGCTTGGTGGTGCCGGGACGGTCGTTGCAGGGGCCCACGATGACGGTCTTGACGTCGCCCGGCACGAACCCGAAGTTCACGAGAATCTCAGCCATGTCGAGCGGGTTCTTGGTGATCAGGAAGTAGCGGGTGTCGCTGTCCAGGACGGTCTGGGCCTTCTCCTTGAAGTGGTCCATCGTCCACACGAAGGTCTTCTTGTCCGGCGCGGCGCTCTTGTAGGCGCTCTTGAGCACCGGGTTGGACGCCGCGGCGTCGTTGACGGCGATGATGCCGTCGCAGGGGTACTCGACCGCCCAGCGGGTGACGGTCTGGCCGTGAATCATGCGGTCGTCGATGCGAACGAACGAAACTGCCATGTCCTTCTCCTTGTCTGTTCTCGTTCCGATACTGCGCACGGGCTATTCCCGTGAAGGTGCCTAGAGATCCTCGTCCTCATCCTCGCCGAGGTCGAGCTCGACCTCGCGCATGGCGGCCTGCCCCTCGGAGAGCGCCGAGGAGCACAGGGCCATGGGGTCGTCCGTCTGAAGGTCGAAGGCCGCCGTGAGCGCCATCGGCAGGCTCACGCCGCCGAAGGCGCGCGTGCGGGCGAGGAGCCCGTGGCCAGCCAGCACGTTGAGCGCGTTGGTGAGGGGCGAGCCACCGATGATGTCACCCATGACGATGACCTCGTCTCCCCCACCGATGGGCGCGACGACCTTCTCGAGCTCGGCCACGTACTCGTCAGCGCCCTCGCCGTCGCGCAGGCTGCAGCTCAGGATGTCCTCGCGCTTGCCCACGAGCATGTCGAGCACGCTGTGCAGGCCCGGCGCGAACGTTCCGTGGCTGACCAGAAGCAGATACCTCATTCTCTTGTCCTCTCCCCGTCCCGTCATCGAGACATGCTCTTTCATGCCTCTTTCAGTGATTTTGATTGTTGCTATTAACTATTAACGGAGCAACCGAATAGTTGTCAGCGGTAACTATTCATCGGTTAACGGTAGCAATTATTTCATAGAGAAATTACTGCCCGCCGCCTCGAAGCGTGAGGCGGCGGGCAGTAGACAAGACATTTTAGCTGGTGTTTTGTTGCGTTGGGTGCTAGCTGTGCGCCCCCACGAACGCGCCGACGGCCTCCCAGTAGCGGTCGGGGTCGGCGAAGACCGCGCAGCAGTGGCCGGCGGACGGGATCTTGACCAGCTCGTTACCATCGCCCTCCGCGGCTCCGCCGGCGGCAGCGGCCAGCGCGTCCGCCATATGCGCGGGCACGACCTTGTCGTCCTCGCCCTGGAGCAGGAGCACCGGCGCCGCAGAGTGCGCGATCGCCTCCGCAGGAGAGACCTTGGCGATGTCATAGCCGCCGCGCCGCAGCTTGAGGAGCAGACGCGCGAGGTCCACAATCGGATGCGCCGGCATCGGCGGCGTGCCGAGCGAGCCGGAGCTCACGACGCCGACGGCGGTATTCCAGAAGTCGTCGTAGGCGGAGTCCGCCACACAGGCGCGCACCTGCCCCGGCAGGTCCTCCTCGCCGCAGGCCAGGACGGCCGCGGCGGCTCCCATGGAGATGCCTGCGAGCGTGACGCGCGCGCCCGCGCCCGCGCGATCCGCGACCCAGCGGCACCACGACACGAGGTCGCGCCGGTCGAGCCAGCCCGCGCCCACCCAGGCACCGTCGCTCTCGCCGTGCGCGCGCAGGTCGACGAGGAGCAGGTTGAATCCCAGCTCCGCGTAGCGGCGGGCGTAGGTGAGCCCGGCACGCCAGGTGTCGTTGTAGCCGTGGGCAAAGACGAGCCAGCGGTCGGAGTCGGGGTTGCACGCGATGGCGCGGCCCACGAGGCGCGTGCCGTCGTCGGAGGCGCACTCCACGCGCTCGACCGGGCACGGGAGCGCCTGGAGCCACTCCCAGGTGCGATGCGCCTCGTCGGCACGGTTCCACTCGATCTTCTCGCGCTCCTGGTCGAAGAGGCCGGGGCACATGTCGCGCACGCGCTGGTCGCCCCCGCCGCCCAGGTACGGGCCGAGCTCCTCGCCGCTCGCGTCGCGGCGCGGGCCCAGCACCTGCGGCAGGGCGCGGCACACCAGGACGACCACCGCAATGGCGGGGGCAAGGCCGAACAGGCAGAAGAGCACGCCGACCGCGGGCGATCCCAGGAAGAAGCAGCCCACGCCCATGGCGACCATGACGAGCGCGAAGCCGAGCGGCGCGAACGCCTTCGACCAGAGGGGGACGTCGCGCTTGGGGGCGTTGAGCTCCTCCATGAGGTGCGGGGTGGGCACGCCCTCGCGGGTCCTACGCCCCTCGAAGTACGAGAAGAACCTCGCGCCCCTGCTCTCCTTCTTCTTGTCAGCCGCCATGCGTTGCCTCCCGTCGTGCGTCCATATGGGCACGAGTATAGCGAGAAACGCGACCGCGGCCGCCTACGGCGCGGCGAGCAGCGCCTCGCAGCCCGCGAGCACGTCGCTACCGGCGCAGGTGGCTTCCGCCGGAGCGGCGCTGCGAACCGCCCCTCGTCCTGGTCGGGGGCGTACTCAGGCGCGTTCGGCTCGGGGCCTGCGCGGCGTCGCGGCGATAGCCGGCCGGGGCGACGCGCCTGCGGGCGCGGCGAGCGCGCGAGCGGGCGGAGGCGATCAGGCCGATCACCACGAACACGGCGACGAGGCAGGCAACCGCGATGACCGCGTGCAGGATGTCGGACGTGAGCCACCAGATGACGAAGCTCGGGATGGAAAGGGCCATGGCGGACGCCGCCGTCGCCGTGACGGTGCCCAGGTCGCGCTCGCCGAGGGAGACCGTCATCGTGCCAAGCTCCTGCCCCTGGGCGAGCGGCGCCTGAAAGGCTTCCGACCACGAGGGGGCGAGCGTCAGATCGGAGAGCTCGGTCTCGACCGGAACCGTGGCGGTTATCGCCGAGCCCGCGGACACGTCGACCTTCTCGCCGTCGCTCGAGAGGGTGACCTCGGCAGATCCCAGCGCGTCGCCCACGCTCACGACCTCGCCGGTCTTCCAGGCGCCGAAGCCCCACTCGATCAGGTCGTACATGTCGTAGAAGTTCTCGGTGGCCTCGGTCGTGTAGCCCGTGTACGGGACGCCCAGCACCACGGCGACGAGCGTCCTGCCGTCGCGCCGGGCGGCGGTGATGAGGCACCGGCCGGCCTCGGTGGTGGTGCCCGTCTTGCTCGCGATGACCGTGTCGCCCAGGTAGACGGGGCCGTCAGGGTCGACGAGGTGGTCCGTGGTCTCAAGGGTGCGGGCGGGGTTCTCGCTCGTGGCGGGCAGGTCCCACGTGGCGCTGCCCGCGATCTCCACGAACTCGGGGAGGGAGAGCGCCTCCTCGAAGATGGTCACGAGGTCGCGCGCCGTCGTGTAGTGGTCGTCGTCGTGCAGGCCGCAGGGGTTGACGAAGTGCGTGCTCTCGCAACCCAGCTCGGCGGCCTTCTCGTTCATCAGGTCGACGAAGGCGCGCCAGTCGCCGCCCACGTAGCGGGCGAGCACGTACGCGGCGTCGTTGCCGGAGGGGAGCAGCAGGCAGGCGAGCAGGTCCCGCACGCTGAGCGTCTCGCCCGGCTTGAGGCCGGCGACCGAGCTGTCCCAGGTGAGCTCGTCGAAGTCCGACTCCTCGACGGTCACCTCGGCGTCGAGGTCGGCGTTCTCCAGAACCACGATCGCGGTCATGACCTTGGTGATCGACGCCGGGTAGCAGCGCTCGTCGGCGTCCCGCTCGAACAGGGTCGTGTCCGTCTCGAACTCGACCACGAGGGCGCGCGGGGAGGTGATCGAGGGGGGCTCCGCCGCGGAGTAGGCGCCCTCCTCCGCCAGCGCCGCGATCGGGAGGGCCGCCCCCGCGCCCACGAGGGCGAGGACGCAGGCGAGAAGGACCGCGAGCACGCGGGCGCGCGAGGACGTGGCTTTCAACTCAGACCCCCTATCGGACCAGCGCGAACCAGGCGATGACGGCCACGCCGAGGACGATGCGATACCAGCCGAACGGCTTGAAGTCGTGCTTGCGGACGAACGCCATGAGGAAGCGGATGGCCGCGAGCGAGACGAGGAAGGCGACGAGGCAGCCCACCCCGAGGACGGCCGCCTCGGTCCCGTTGAACATGTTGCCCGCGAGGAAGTACTTGACCAGGCGCAGCGCGCTCGCGCCGAACATGACGGGAATGGCGAGGAAGAACGTGAACTCGGCGACCACGGTGCGCGAGCAGCCGAGCAGGAGGCCACCGATGATCGTGGAGCCCGAGCGGGAGGTGCCGGGCACGATGGAGAGCACCTGGAAGAGGCCGATGCCGATCGCCGTCTTCCAGTCGAGGCCCTCGAGCGTCCGGACGCGCGCGCCGGCGTCGGCGAGCTCCGAGCGCGTGGGGGCATCGCCGAGGTCGGGCGTCGAGAAGTGCTTCCCGGTGGAGACGACGGCGCAGGCGCGGCGCTCGCGCACGGTCTCGATCACGATGAAGGCGATGCCGTAGACGATCAGCGCCGCTGCGATCACGAACGGGCTTCCGAGGTTGGCCTCCATCCAGTCGTCGATGGGGATGCCGATGACGGCCGCCGGAATGCAGGCGACAATCGTCTTGCCCCAGAGCGACCAAGTGTCGCGCTTCTCACCCGCGCTCTTGCTCGGGGAGAAGGGGTTCAACCTGTGGAAGAACATCACGCAGACGGCGAGGATCGCGCCGAGCTGGATGACGACGAGGAACATGTTCCAGAAGTCCTCGGAGACGTCCATGGTGAGGAACTGCTTGAGCAGCAGCATGTGTCCCGTCGAGGAGATGGGGAGCCACTCCGTGACTCCCTCGACGACGCCGTACACCGCGGCCTTTGCGAGCTCTATGGGGTCCATTGCCCTCCCTTTCAGCGACAGCGCTCCTATGGTCGCGCAACCGGCGGGCTCGTGGCACCCCGCCACCGAAATTCTACGCCGTTGGGCGGGTCGCCCGGCACGTTTCCCCCGACGAGGGGAATAAGTGATGCAGCCCTCTAGACGGCCCAAAGCGGAAGGGAGTCACCATGGCCGATACCACCGTTTCCTATCAGGACCTCGGCTACGACAGGATCTTCGTCTCCCTCGACGGCTCGGACGAGCAGGACAAGGTGCTCGACCGCGCCATCGTCATGGCGGCGAACGACGAGGCGGAGCTCTACATCGGGCACGTGATCGACTCGACAGCGCTCGAGGCCGCCGGGACGTTTCCCGTGGACATCGTGCCCACCCTCGAGCAGACCTTCCGCGACTCGATCGCCGAGAAGGTCAAGGCCGCGGAGGCCATGCCGGGAATCAAGAAGGTCGAGGTGATCGTCCGCTCCGGCCGGATCCGCGAGACCCTGAAGGACGAGATGCTCGACGTCATCAAGCCTGACCTCGTGATCTGCGGAGCGCGCGGGCTCTCCTCGATCAAGTACGCCATCCTCGGCTCCATATCCACCTTCCTCACGCGCAACACGGACTGCGACACGCTCATCATCAAGTAGCACCCGCTCCAGGCCTCAGGACCGGCCCCGTCGCACCGCGCGACGGGGCCGTCTTCGCGTGCCCGCGATGCGAACGGCTCGTGTAGGAACGGTGAGTTTTGGCGTCAGACGGTAAAATGGACTCCGTTTGTTTGCACGCATCACCAATTCGAACGGTGACCGAACAGAAGGATTGCCCCAAGTGACGTCAGCCAAACAGTGGAAGGCCGGCTACCCCCTCGCCGCGGCGCTCGTGGCCCTGGGCTGTGCGTTCTGCCTGGTAGTCGCCCGTCCGAGCACGGCGGCCGCAGACGACCTGAGCGATCTCAACGCCATCCAGCAGGAGATCCAAGAGCACAACGCCGACTACAAGGAGGCGCAGGAGCAGGTTGACGAGCTCCAGGCACAGATCGACGAGAACCAGTCCCGCATCGACGAGCTCGAGGCCGAGCTGCCGGAGGTGAGGGAGCAGGCGGCGGCGTCCATGCGCACCCTCTACAAGATGCAGCAGGGGTCCGGCGGGCTCGTGGACCTGCTCCTGTCCGCGGACACCTTCTACGACCTCCTCTCCACGATCCAGTACCTCGACGTCATCCAGGAGTCCAACACCGACGCCATCAACGAGCTCCTCGCCCTCGAGGACGAGCTCGAGCTCGCGCGCGTCAGCCTGAGCTCGCAGATGCAGGAGGCCGAAGAGCGCCGCGAGGAGGCCGAGGACGCGCTCAACGAGGCCAAGGCGGCCCGCAACGAGCTCGAGGCCAAGATTGCCGCGCAGCAGGCGGCGGAGGAGGCGGCGCGCAAGGCCGCCATCGAAGCTGCCAAGAAGGAGGACGGGAAGACCTTTACCACTGAGTCGGGCAACAACGCCACGGTCGAGGCCCCCTCGAGCGACGACGGCCCCGGTTCCGTCACCCCCGGCTCCGACAAGGACGCCTTCGTCTCCGAGTGGGCGCCGCGCATCGACGCCTACCTCGCCGGGTCCCCGCTCTCCGGCCAGGGCAAGACGTTCGCCGAGGCCGCCTTCGAGTACAACGTCGACCCGCGCTTCTCGCCCGCCATCTCCATGGTCGAGAGCACGCAGGGTCGCTACTGCTTCAAGCCGCACAACGCCTGGGGATGGGGCAGCTCCAGCTGGAGCAGCTGGGAGGAGGCCATCTGGGCGCATGTCCAGGGTCTCTCCATCGGCTACGGCGGCCGCCTCACCGTCGCCGGCGCCCAGAAGTACTGCCCGCCCAACTGGAAGTACTGGTACTCCACGGTCGCCTCTGAGATGAGCAGGATCTAGGCCGGTCGCTGTTCGGCGGGTTAAAACCACTGGCTCGTCCCCGTTCTTCTCGCCCACTGGGTTAACAATACCGGCTCGTCCCCCTCCGAAAGCGTCTTTCGAGGGGGACGAGCCGATATTTCTAACCCGAGCACCCCGCGCGCTACGCCGTGAGGTACACCATGACGTTGATGAGCGCGAAGCCCGCGATCTCCGCGGGCGAGAAGGGCGTGGCGAGCCACACGACCGAGGCGATGGTGGCCGTGACCGGCTCGATGGTGCCGAGCAGGCTCGCCCGCATGGAGCCGGCGTCCTTCACGCCCTGCAGGTAGAGCGCATAGGCGCCGAAGGTGCCCACCACCACGCACAGCGCGAGGACGCCGACGGCCAGCCCGTCGAGGGCGGGCATGTGCTCCCAGGGCCGGTAGACGAGCGAGAGCACCAGCCCCGAGAACAGGAAGGCCAGCCCGTTCACGGTGAAGTTGCCCCAGCGCGCCATGGGCGCGGCGGGCAGGATCGAGAGGCAGGCCGCCGCGGCCGCGCAGCCGAGCCCCCAGGCCAAGCCCTCCGGTGGGAGGCTGAGCTGCCCGGGGTTGCCGCCCGTGGCGACGAGGTAGGTGCCGAGAAGCGCGAGCGCGACGCCCAGCAGCTCGCGCCGGCGGGGCGTCCGGCGCATCCTCAGGCACACGTACGCCAGGACGAGCACCATGCCCAGGCTCTGCATGATCGTCGCCGTGGCCGAGTTGGTCCAGTCGATCGCCTCGAGGTAGGCGACTTGGGAGAAGAGAATCGCGGCGAAGCTCACGCCCAGGATGGAAAGCAGGGCGCGCGGGCTTCGCCACACGCCGACGAGCTGCTCGCGCCCGCGCGCCGTCATCGCCGCCGCGGCGAGGAAGAGCCAGCAGGCGGTGAGCTCGCGCAGGCAGACGAGCCAGAGCGGGTCGATCGCGTAGGCGTCCATGAGCCACTTCGAGACGGTGCCGTTGAGGCCCCAGAACGTGCCTCCCACCAGCGTCGCCACGATGCCGCGGCGGATGCGCCGCCTCTGCTCGTCGTTCTTCTCGCCCACGCGCCCTCCCGTCTCGCACAACGGTCGTTAGCCTACCACGGGCCGCCTGCGCTATGCTCGACCTTGTGAGAATCGCGTCCAGGGAGAGAAACATGGCCGAGAAGAACTTCATCGAGCCGCGCGGCGAGCTCGCCACGGGCACCGCCCATGCCGGGTTCGTCGTCACGTCCGTCGAGCCGATCCCCGAGCTCTCGGGCTGCGCCTACGTCATGCGCCACGAGGCCACCGGCGCCCGCGCGCTCTGGCTTGCCTGCGCGGACGTCAACAAGGCCTTCGCGATCAGCTTCAAGACGCCGCCGGCCGACGACACCGGCGTCTTCCACATCCTGGAGCACTCGGTGCTCTGCGGCTCGGACCGCTACCCGGTGAAGGAGCCCTTCGTCAACCTGCTCAAGACGAGCATGCAGACGTTTTTGAACGCCATGACGTTCCCCGACAAGACCATGTACCCCGTGGCCTCCACCAACACCGCCGACCTTGAGAACCTCATGGGCGTCTACCTGGACGCCGTGCTGCACCCCGCGATCTGGCACCGCCCGCGCATCTTCGAGCAGGAGGGCTGGCACCTGGAGGCCGACGAGGACGGCGCGCTCAGCTACAACGGCGTGGTCCTGAACGAGATGAAGGGCGCGCTCTCCGACCCCGACGACGTGCTCTACCAGGCCCTCACGCGCACCCTCTTCCCGGACACCTGCTACCGCCACGAGTCGGGCGGCAACCCGCGCGCCATCCCCACCCTCACCTACGAGGCGTTCCTCGACAGCCACGCGCGACACTACGCGCCGTCCAACGCCTACGTCTTCCTCTACGGCGACCTGGACGTGGACCGCGAGCTCGCCCTCGTGGACGAGGCGCTCCGCGGCGCGGCCGAGCGCGGTGCGGGCGCACCCAACCCGCTTGAGCCCCAGGCTCCCGTGCGCGCCGCGCGCACCGAGGTGCGCATGGCGACGGCTCCGGGCAACGCCGAGATCGGCCTCTCCTACGTCCTGGGCACCGCCGCCGACCGCACCCGCGTGCTGGCCGCGGACGTCCTGCTCGACGCCCTCTGCGGGTCCAACGAGTCCCCCCTCAAGCGACGCGTCCTGGACGCGGGCCTCGCCGACGACTTCTCCGCCATGCTGGTCGACGGCGTCCTGCAGCCGCAGGTCATGTTCACGCTCAAGGGGCTGCGCAAGGGCGCGGGCGAGAGGTTCCGCGCGCTCGTTGAGTCCACCTGCGCCGAGCTTGCAGAGGGCGGCATCCCCCGCGACAAGCTCGAGGCGTCGCTCGCCCAGGCGGAGTTCAACCTGCGCGAGGGCGACTGGGGCGGCTACCCCGACGGCGTTGCGCTCGCCATCCAGTCGATGTCGAGCTGGCTCTACGACGACGGGCGCCCGGTCGACTACCTCCGCTACGAGGACGCGCTCGCCGAGCTCAAGCGAGGCCTTGACGAGGGGCTCTTCGAGCGTCTGCTGCGCGAGGTGGTCTGCGAGAGCGCCCACTGCGCCGAGGTCGAGCTCGTGCCCGTGGCCGAGAGCGACGCCGACGAGGAGGCCGCCGAGCTCGCCCGCGTGCGCGAGGGCATGGGCGAGAAGGACGTCGAGGCCGTACGGGCCGAGGTCGACGCCCTGCGCGCGGAGCAGGAGGCGCCCGACGCGCCGGAGGCGCTCGCGACGCTGCCGGTGCTCAGGGTCTCCGACATCGGCCCCGCGCCGGCCGAGCCGGCGCCTGTGGACGTGGAGGCTCCCCTGCCCTGCGTGGGCCACGAGCTCGACACCCACGGGATCGACTACGTCTACCACTACTTCGACCTGCGCCACCTCGAGTTCGACGACCTTCCTTACGTCGGGCTGCTCTCCGACCTTCTCGGCCGCCTGGCCACGGCCCGCCGCAGCGCCTCCGAGCTGGACACCCTCGTGGAGACGAACCTCGGCGGACTCGACTTCTTCGTCGAGACCTACACGCGCGACGACGATCTCTCCTTCGCCGCCCCCACGCTCGTGGTGGGCGCCTCGGCGCTCGCCGAGAAGGCCGACGCGCTCTGTGACCTCCCGCACGAGGTGTGGGGCGAGACGGACTTCACCGACCTCGCCCGCGTCCGCGACATCCTGACGCAGCGCCGCGTCGCGCTCGAGCAGTACTACGTGAGCTCGGGTCACTCGGCGGCGCTCGGCCGGACGAGCACGTACTTCTCGGCCGCCGCGCGCGCCTCGGGTGCCATGGGCGGCGTCGACTACTACCTCTTCCTGCGCGAGCTGCTCGAGCACTGGGACGAGCGGGCCGGCGGGCTGCCGGGGCGCCTCTCCTCGCTGTGCGCGCTCATCTTCACCGCCGGGAACGTCACCGTGAGCTTCACGGGCCCCGCGTCCGAGCGCGACCGGTTCTGGAAGCGAGGCGTCACGCTCGCCCTCCCGTCGGCCGACGTCGCCCAGCGTCTCGTCGTCCCGACGCGCGGAGCTCGCCGCGAGGCCTTCGTCATCCCCTCCGACGTCGCCTACGTCGCACAGGGCTCCGGTCCCTCCGCGGCAGACGCCGGGACCGTCGGCACCTGGCAGGTCGCCACGCGCGCCCTCTCCTATGACTACCTCTGGAACGAGGTGCGCGTGAAGGGCGGCGCCTACGGCGTGGGCTTCAAGCGCTCGACCGAGGGGCTCCGGCAGTTCTGGTCGTACCGCGACCCGTCCGTCGACGCGACGCTCGCGCGCTACGACGCCGCGGCGGCGTGGCTGGCCGGCTGGAACGGCACCCCGGCGGAGCTGGACGGCTACGTCGTGGCCACCGTCGCGGCCCACGACGCGCCCGTGAAGCCCCGGCAGCTCGCTCGTCGCCAGGACGTGGCCCGATTCTGCGCCCGTCCCGCGGGCTGGCGCGACGAGGTCCGCGCCCAGGAGCTCTCCGTCACGGCCGACGACGTGCGCGCCCTCGCCGCCGCGCTCGCCGACGAGGGGGTCGCGCGGGGCGTCTGCGTCTTCGGCGGCCGCGGCGCCGTCGAGACCTGCGGCGTCGACTTCGACTCGGTGACCGAGCTCAGCTAGCGGAACGTCCCGGAATCGCCGGGATTCCCGGGCACGCCGCTCTTCTCGTCCCGGAATCCGGGAGGTTCCTCAGACCGGGGTCGCACCGACGGGAGAAGGTCGCCGATTCCCGGACGCAGCCGGACCGCCCCTAGACGAGCAGGTCCTCCACGGCGAGCTTAGGCACGTGGTGCACGCCGTCGGCGTCGCGCCAGTAGGTGATGCCGTGCTCGGTGGTGGCGGGCTCGAGGACCACCCGCTCGTCGGGCGCGGGATAGCCGAGCGCGCAGAGGACGAGCGGCTCGAGGCCCTTCTCGGCGAGGCCGAGGGCCGGGCCGAGCTCGGCGTCGAAGCTCGCGACCATGCAGCCCACGAGCCCGGCGGCCCGCGCGGCGAGCATGATGGTCTGGGCGGCGATCCCCGCGTCCTGGTTGACCATGGCGTTCGTGCGGGCGCCCTCGGGGCCGGCTATGGTCACGTAGCCCGTGGGCCGCTCACCCTCGGCCGGGCCGTCCCAGTCCTTGAGCAGAGCGGCCCAGCGGTGGTGGGACTCGACCAGCAGGGCCTCGGGGCCGACGCTCAGATGGAAGCGGAGCCGCTGCCGGTTGTTGGCCGAGGGCGCCACCCGGGCGGCCCCCACGAGCGCCTCGAGCTGCCCGCGCGTGACGGGCCGCGCCTCATCGAAGCGGCGGTACGTCCGCGAGGCGGCGACGAGCTCGACGAACTCCCTCTGGTCCATAATCGGCCCCTCCGCTCCCGGTCTTCTCGGTCCCTCGTGCAACGCATGAGCGAACATTACTGGTAATTGACGTTCCTGCGTGCCCCGACGCCCCTCGTCCACGCAAAAGCGCGGGTTTGTAGCCCTTTTGGCCCCTCGTAGACCACGCATCTTCGATTTTGCATCCGCCGGCACGACGAGAAGAACGCAGGGTCGAAGATTTCCGGCAATCGGCAGTTTTGCATCCGTCGCCGCCGGCCCGCACGCGCCCGCAACCCGCCGCGGACCCTAGACCCCGGCGGCGGCGATGGCCGCGACGACCTCGCGAAGCTGCGCGGGCGGCAGCACGAGCGCCATGCGCACGTAGCCCTCGCCCGACGGCCCGAAGCTTGACCCCGGCGTCACGATGACGCCCGCGCGCTCCATGAGCTCGAGCGCGAAGGCGGCCGAGTCCGTGCGTCCGCCCGGGATGCGCGCCCACACGAACATGGAGCCGTGCGCGTTGGGCCGCTCCCAGCCGATCTCCTCGAGCCCGTCGCAGAGGGCGTCGCGGCGCTCCTGGTAGAGCCTGCGCTGGCGCTCGACCTGGTCGCGCGGGCCGGTGAGCGCCGCGATGGCGGCGTCCTGCTCGGGATAGAACATGCCGAAGTCGATCTGGCCGCGGAGCTTCCTCGCCGCCGCCACCACGTCGGGCCGGCCCACGAGGAAGGACAGGCGCGCGCCCGTCACGTTGAAGGACTTGGAGAGCGAGAGGAACTCGACGCCCACGTCGAGCGCCCCGGGGTACGAGAGGAACGAGCCGCCCGCGGGCCCGTCGAAGACGATGTCGGAGTAGGCGTTGTCGTGGATGACGACGAGGTCGTGCTCGCGCGCGAAGGCGATGACCTCCTCGTAGACCTCCGGCGTCCCCACCGACCCCACGGGGTTGGCGGGAAGCGAGACGATCAGGTACCTCGCGGCGTCGGCCACCTCGGCGTCCACGTCCGCGAGATGCGGCAGGAAGCCGTGCTCGGCCGTGAGGCGGTAGTAGTGGGGGCGGGCGCCGGCGAGCAGCGTCGCGTTCTGGAAGACGGGGTAGCACGGGTCAGGCACGAGCGCCACGTCGCCGGGGTCGCACAGCGCCGAGCACACGTGGACGAGGCCCTCCTGGGTGCCGCGGCAGCTCATCACCATGTCGCGCGTGATCCCGGCCACGCCGTAGCGGCTCTCGTAGTAGGCGCAGACGGCGTCGAGGAGCTCGTCCTTGTCGTGGAGCGAGTACTTCCAGTTGCCCGGGTCCGCGGCGCTCGCGCGCAGGGCCTCGATGACGTGCGTCGGCGGCTCGAAGTCGGGCGTCCCCACCGAGAGGTCAAAGACCCTGCGCCCCGCCGCCTCAAGCTCGCGCCGACGCGCGTTGAGCACCGCGAACACCTCGTCGCCGAACAGGTCCAGCCGCTTCGAGAACTCCATCTCACCCTCCCGTCGTCCTTCTCGCTCCCACTGTAGCCCAACGGGGCGCCTCCCCCGGCCCGCCGCTCGCGGACGTTTCAGAGCGTTCACGGATGGCTCCTCCACAGGTTAAAGAAATGCTTTTTCCAGACGCATTTTCCTCACCTGCGCGGATATGACTTATCGACAGCATTGAGCAGGTTCTCAACAATATGTTGTGTCTTTTCACGGCCTTAACCACAACTCGTTGTGGCATAGTAGTTCCTGCACGCAAAAAAGCACCCGCCACGGACCGCGGCGAGCACCACGAGGAGAGGTCGCCATGAAGATTATCAAGCGCAACGGCTCAGAGGTCGCCTTCGACATCTCGAAGATCGAGAACGCCATCCGCGCGGCCAACGCCGAGGTGCCCGCCAGCGAGCGCCTCACCGAGCGCGAGGTCAAGTTCGCCTCCCTGAACGTCACCGACGAGTGCATGGAGGCCGGCCACACCGTCACCGTCGAGGAGGTCCAGGACCTCGTCGAGGACCAGCTCATGGGCCTGCACCACTTCGAGGTCGCTCGCAAGTACATCATCTACCGCTACGTGCAGAACCAGAAGCGCCACAAGAACACGACTGACGACAAGATCCTCGCCCTCATCGAGTGCAACAACGAGGAGGTCAAGCAGGAGAACTCCAACAAGAACCCTACCGTCGTCTCCGTCCAGCGCGACTACATGGCCGGCGAGGTCTCCAAGGACCTCACGATGCGCGAGCTGCTCCCCGCCGAGGTCGTGGAGGCCCACAACGAGGGCATCATCCACTTCCACGACTCTGACTACTTCGCCCAGCACATGCACAACTGCGACCTCGTGAACCTCGAGGACATGCTGCAGAACGGCAC
>CAUGFC010000026.1 GCA_959598545.1 uncultured Olsenella sp.
GCAGTTCGGCGGCAAGCTCTACCTCGAGTTCGGCGGCAAGCTCTTCGACGACTACCACGCGAGCCGCGTGCTGCCCGGCTTCGAGCCCGACTCCAAGATCCGCATGCTCGAGAGCCTGGCCGACGACGTCGAGGCCATCATCGTCATCAACGCCGACAACATCGAGAACGCCAAGCGCCGCTCCGACATCGGCATCACCTACGAGGAGGACGCGCTGCGCCTCATGGACTCGTTCCGCGCGCGCGGCCTCACGGTGGGCGGCATCTGCATCACCCACTTCACCGGCCAGCCCCACGCCGAGGCCTTCCAGCGCCGCCTCGAGGGCATGGGCGTCTCGGTCTGGCGCCACTACCTGATCGACGGCTACCCCTCCGACGTCGACCACATCGTCTCCGACGAGGGCTTCGGCAAGAACGACTACATCGAGACGACCCACCCGCTCGTCGTGGTCACGGCGCCCGGCCCCGGCTCGGGCAAGCTCGCGACCTGCCTCTCCCAGCTCTACCACGAGAACAAGCGCGGCGTTCAGGCCGGCTACGCCAAGTACGAGACCTTCCCCGTGTGGAACCTCCCGCTCAAGCACCCGGTGAACATCGCCTACGAGGCCGCCACCGCCGACCTCGACGACCGCAACATCATCGACCCCTGGCACCTCGAGGCCTACGGCGACGTCACGGTCAACTACAACCGCGACGTGGAGACCTTCCCCGTGCTCAAGGCGATGATGGAGAAGATCGCCGGCGAGAGCCCCTACCAGTCCCCCACGGACATGGGCGTCAACATGGTCGGCCTGTGCATCTCCGACGACGACGCCTGCCAGGAGGCCGCGAAGAACGAGATCGTGCGCCGCTGGTTCGCCGCCGCCGAGGAGCTGCGTCGCACCGGCGAGGGCGAGGACGCGCTCGCCAAGATCGAGCTGCTCATGAGCCAGGCGGGCGTGACCTGCGACTACTCCCCCGCGCACCAGAAGGCCCTCGAGAAGGAGGAGGCCACCGGCGGCCCGGCTGCCGCCATGGTGCTCCCCGACGGCGCGCTCGTGACGGGAAAGACCTCCGACCTCATGGGCGCGGCGGCGTCGCTCCTGCTCAACGCCGCCAAGCACATGGCAGGCATCCCCAAGGAGACCTACGTGGTGAGCAGCGAGGCCCTCGTGCCCATCTGCCACCTCAAGACCGACCACCTGCGCAGCCACAACCCGCGCCTCCACTCCGACGAGATGCTCATCGCGCTCTCCCTCTCCTCCGCCACCAACGACCAGGCGGAGGCGACGGTCGACGCGCTCGAGCAGCTGGCCGGCTGCGACGCGTACTTCTCGGTCATCCTCTCCGAGGCCGACAAGAGCACCTACCGCAACCTCGGCATCAACGTCTGCTGCGAGCCCAAGTACGAGCGCCGCGGCTACTACCACCGGTAGGCCGACGCCGACCGGCGCGTCCTGCGGAGCGGAGCGCCCATGACCTACGAACTCATAGCCTTTGACATGGACGGGACGCTGCTGGACTCCAGGAAGCGGGTCCTGCCCTCGTCCACCCGCGCCCTCGAGCGCGCGGCAAAGGCCGGCAAGGTGGCCGCCATCAGCTCCGGGCGCTGCCCGCAGATGGTTGAGCTCAACCAGGAGAGCTTCGCCTCGGTCCGCTACGCGATCTGCTGCAACGGGACCGTCCTCTACGACCTCCACGAGCACCGCGTCCTCTCGGCGGCCCCCATGGACCGCGAGGCCATCGTGCGAGCCCTGGAGGCCCTGGGCGACGAGGACGCCATGATCGACGTGTTCCAGGGCTGGGGGTTTTACTGCCAGGCCTCGCACGTCGAGAGCATGCCGCGTTACAACATGGGCATCTACCAGGACATGTACCGCATGACGGCCCGTCAGGTGGAGGACATCCGCCCCGTGATGCTTGACCCGAGCGCCACCTACCAGAAGTTCATCTTCCACTTCACCAGCGCCGAGGCGCGCGAGCGCGTGGCGGCGCGCCTGGGGGACCTGCCGGCGGAGATCGCCCGCTCGGAGGAGTCCAGCCTCGAGTTCTCGCCCAAGGGGGTGACCAAGGCCACTGGGCTTCTCGCCCTGGCGGACCTCCTGGGTATCGACCGCGCGGCGACGATCGCCGTGGGCGACGCCGACAACGACCTCGACATGCTGCGTGCCGCGGGGCTCGGCGTGGCCATGGGCAATGCCAACGACAACGCGCGCGCGGCGGCCGACGTCATCGTCGCCGACAACGACCACGACGGCTGCGCCGAGGCAATCGAGCGCTTCCTGCTGGACGACGCCCGATGAGCCGCATCCTGGTCATAGCCACCGGCGGCACCATCGCCTCCACGCCCGAGCGCGACGGGCTGGCGCCCACGCTCACGGGTCGCGAGCTCGCCGAGCGCGTGCCGCTGCTGGACACCCTCTGCAAGCTCGACTTCGTTCAGCCCATGAACATCGACAGCACCAATATGCGCCCGCGCGACTGGCTCCGGATCGCCTCCGTGGTCCGCGACTCCTACGACCGCTACGACGGCTTCGTCGTCCTCCACGGCACCGACACCATGGCCTACACCGCCGCCGCCCTCTCCTACCTGGTCCAGGACAGCGAGAAGCCCATCGTGCTCACCGGATCGCAGCAGCCCATGGCCAACCCCTTCACCGACGCCAAGCTCAACCTCTACCACAGCGTCCTCTACGCCTGCGACCCCGCCTCCCGCGACGTGAGCGTGGTCTTCGGCGGCGAGGTCATCTGCGGCACGCGCGCCCGCAAGCAGCGCACCATGAGCTTCAACGCGTTCACCAGCATGAACTTCCCGCCGCTCGCCTACGTCCGCGGAGAGCGCGTGGTCCGCGCCACCGGCGTCGCACAGGCCGAGAAGGACGGGCGGGCGCCGCGCTTCTACGACGCCCTCGACGACCGCGTGATCGTCCTCAAGCTCACGCCCGAGCTGCGGCCGAGCATCTTCGAGCTGCTCGCCCCGGACTACGATGCCGTGATCCTGGAGACCTTCGGCATCGGTGGCATCCCCGCCTACGACGGGGCGTACCAGCGGGCGATCTACGACTGGGTCGAGTCCGGGCGCACGCTCGTCGTGACCACCCAGGTTCCCGAGGAGGGACTCGACCTCGGCGTCTACGAGGTCGGTCGCGCCTACGCCGATCGGTGCGGCATCCTGCGCGGCGACGACATGACCACCGAGGCGCTCGTGGCAAAGACCATGTGGGCGCTCGGCCAGACACGCGACCCGAGCGAGGTCGCGCGCCTCTTCTACCAGCCCGTCAACAACGACCGTTCGGCGAGATAATCGACCTTTCCCTCCCCTCGGTGCATCGCCTCTTCAATTCTTGGTTTAGCCTTCTTGCACGTAAGGCCCAGCGAGAAGGGGCAAAGATGCCCGGCATGAGAACGATGAGCGCAAGGGCGCTCGGCCTCGTCGTGACAGCGGTGCTCGCAACCACGCTCGTCGCATGCGGGGGGACAGAGCAGTCCCCCGCCCCCGAGTCCGAGGGCGCGGAGACCGTCGAGGTGGAGGCAGACTCCACCGAAGAGCCGGAAGACGCGGAGGTCTCGCAGCCCACGCCCACGACGGTCGAGGTCAACCAGAGCGTCACCGACGAGGAGCTCGGCTACACCATCACGCTCAAGCAGGCCATCGTCGACATTCCCTTTGATGACGCCAACATCTGGGCCGACGGCTATCGCACGGGCGCCTGCGTCGAGGTGGAGCTGACGAACAACAGCGAGTACGTTGCCACGCTGCGCGGCACCGACCTCTGCCTGCTCGTGGACGGTGAGGAGGTCGACACCAACACGAGCCGCATCAGCACCTTCCAGACGTTTGCCGATGACAACGGGCTCACCGCGCTGCCGTCGGAGGGCG
The DNA here is from genome assembly GCA_959598545.1 of uncultured Olsenella sp. Classification (GTDB taxonomy): domain Bacteria; phylum Actinomycetota; class Coriobacteriia; order Coriobacteriales; family Atopobiaceae; genus Thermophilibacter. The sequence goes on from CAUGFC010000026.1 coordinate 3,859, forward strand.
CCGGTCAGGGCGAGACCATCTCGGGCTGGCTGTTCTACTACTTTGACACCGGCTCCGGCGACAACGAGCTCGCCCTGCGTTACTCTCGCATGGAAACCGAGGTCAGCGTGATCGGAGGCCCCGAGGGCGGATCCAGCTACACGATTCCCGCCGAGGACTTCGACATCGCCTTCTAGCGCCGCACGCCAAACAACGGGCACATCTCAGAGGAGGTCGGCCACCGTGACGGTGGCGGCCTCCTCGGTCTTCTCGCCGCAGCGGAACGAAATCTCGTCGCCCGGCTGATAGGTCACGATCTCGAGCAGGCCCGGCAGGGCGAAGTCGTAGATCGTCTCGTCCCCCTCGAGCGTGACGTAGAAGTGCGAGTTGCCGTCCACCACGGCCTGCGCGATCGTGGCGATCGTGCCGGAGACCTCAACCGTGACCGAGGCGTCCGCCGCCTCCTGCTCGCTGAGCAGGCCGTCGGCGGCCAGCAGGGAGAGGTAGGCCTCCTGGCACTCCTCCACCGTGGAGCCCGTGGCCACGCTCTGATACTGCTCGATGTTGATCATCGCGAACATCTTGACCAGGCCCGCATCGTCCTTGAGACTCACGAAGTAGGTGGGCTGGCCGGCCACGTTGAGCAGGATCGGGTAGGTTGCCTGGTAGCGGAGGTTCTGCAGCTGGCCCTCGGCGCTCGCCATGGCCGAGGCCTCCGTAGCGCCCGCCACCGGGTAGAAGTGCGACTCGCCCGTGCGCTGGTTCACCAGGATGAAGCCGACGCTCGAGTCGTCAGCCGTCACGGAGGTCACGCCGGTGTAGAGGTAGATGTCCTCTCCCTGCGCGATGTAGTTGTAGCCCAGCTGGCCGTTGGTGCCCGGCGTGGTGCGCACCACGCCCTCCTGGCCGAGCCACGAGTTGAGCCAGCCCCTCTCGTACATGCCGCTCCAGTTGTACTGCTCGATCAGCAGGTCGGAGGGGTAGGCGCGGTCCACCCACGTGGGAACCTCCTCCACGGCGTAGAAGTCCGTCTCGCCCGTGCATGCGTCCACGAGCACCACGGCGTAGATGTCCGTACCGCCAAAGGTGCCGATCGTACGGCGCTGGACCGGGTAGACCCACCAGGGATGGCCCTCCTCGTCCAGCTCGAAGGACTTCTGGTCGAACATGAGCCCCGGATAGGAGAGCTGCACGTGACGGTCCACGTTGCGCGCGAGCGGCTCGGAGTCGGAGTAGAGGATCGGCTCATCCAGCCGCACGACCTCGGCCTCCTGCGTCACCATGTCCACCAGCACGTACGCCGGGATACCCGTGTCGCGGTTGGAGAGCCACTTGAAGAGGTCCGCGTAGACGAGCGGGCTCACGCGTACGGGCCGTCCCTGGTAGTTGATCTGGCTGTAGGTGTCCGCGATCTCGAACTGGCTCACGTACTCCGGGATGGAGCCCATCGCACGGTTGCCCAGAAGAATCGCGGAGTCGCGGTCGATGACGGGGACCTCGGCGTAGTCCACCTCCTCGATGTCCTCGGCAAAGACGCCGTCGGTGGTGTCGAGCACGCTCGCGTAGCGCTCGGCGTTGCCGGGGAAGAAGGGCTGGGAGAGCAGCAGGCCCACCACGAAGCCCACGATCGGCGCCGCGGGGACGACCATGAGCCGCCGGAACAGCTTCGCGTTCTTGACGCTGCGCGCCGCCAGCACGGGCAGGACCAGCAACGCCACGAGACAGATGCCCACGATCCAGGTCCAGATCTGCATGCTCTGCAGGCTGAGCGAGGGGTGGAACCACCAGTAGCACGCCACGAGGGCAACCACGACCGCGATGGCGAGCACGATGAGCGCCCGCTTGCCCCACGTGGCGAGACGATCGAAGAGCGAGCTGCCGGGGCGCGGGATGTCGCCGGGGCCGCCGTTCTTCTCGGCGCCGCGGCGCATCTGGTCGAACAGGTCCTTCAGGTTCGGTCCTTCGCTGGGCATCGGGGGGTTCCTTCCTTGGTCGCACGACGCGGAGATTGTACCCAAAGCCACCTGAACGCATGCGCCGGCGGACACTCGTCGCCCTCTCCTCTTCCGGGTGTGTACGAAGTTGCGATATTGATACGGTACCTTTCAATCACGTTTCCGCAGATAAGCTAGTTACCGAGAAGAACATCAAGGTTCAAACTTCGTACACACCCGGAAGGAGGTCGGATGACGCGTCAGCGCTCGCGGCGGGAGAGGCTGCGCGCGCAGGGGCCGAGCAGCCACCACGTGAGCGCCGCGCACTCCACGACGAAGACCGCCAAAGCCAGCCCAAGCGCAACCGGCACCGCGAGCACGTTCCAGAGGGCTCCGCCAAGAAGGGCGAGCGCGGGCAGCGCCATCACGACCACGCCCACGAGCACTCCCGCGAAGACCATCAGCGTGGCGCCGCCACCCTTGACGAGCTGGGCCTCGTTGTCCCACGTGAGGCGCGGGAAGAGGGCGCCCAGGCCGAGCGACAGCAGGCCGAGCGAGACGGTGGCGCCCAGGTAGATGGCCGCGAGATAGGCGCCCGGAGCCGCGGGCACGCCCAGCACCACCAACGCCACCACGATGAGCACGAGCATTGGGACCGTGGAGAGCGCGAACGGCGCCACGAACTTCGCCGCCAGGTAGGCACGCCAGTCCATGGGCAGGCCGCGCATGAAGAAGAAGTCCTCGCCGTCGCGGCTCACGCCCATCGTGAACGAGTAGGACGAGAAGCCCAGGAAGAGCCCGAAGACCAGCACACCCACGGCGCACCACGCGAGCGCGGGGCTGTCGAAGGCGAGAAGCGCCGTGAGGGAGCGGGCCATCTCGAGGAGGTCCATCGGCCCGATGCCCGCCTCAGACGCCTGCGAGACGCCCACCATGCCGCTCACGACCATGATGACCACGAAGTAGAGCGGCATGAGCAGCGAGCTCAGGACGAACTGGTTGAAGAACACGGGCACGCGGACCATCGTCTTCCAGTCGCGGCTGAGGTTGGCGGCGAACGCGCCGCGCGTGCGCGTGGCCTGGGCGAGCTCGGCGCCCTCGACGCGGCGGCCACGCTTCCCGCCGGCGCCCTGGAGCGCCTGGACACCCTCGAAGTACCAGCGCCGCGCCACCGCGGAGAGCACGACGGCGTAGACCGCCACGCACGCGAGCATGCCGAGAAGCCCGCCGAGTGCGGCCGGGACGTCGCCCTCGATGACCGGCCGCGCCAGCAGCGAGGGCGGGCACAGGACTCCCATCACGACCGCGGGGACGCCGCCCGAGAGCAGCTGCCCCGAGCCGGAGGCCAGCGACGCCAGGCCGTCGCCCTGGAGCGCAAACTGGCTGCCCACGCCGATGACGAGCGCGAGCACGACGATGAGCCCGCCAAAGAAGCGCGAGAAGCGGTCCTTATCGTGCGCGAGGCGCGAGAAGCGCATGATCGGCACGCAGACGATCACGAGCGCCAGGTTGACGGCCACGGCACTCAGCACGAAGGCCAGCGCCATGGCGACCCACGACCCGGGCGCGGCGTCCGCGGCGAGCAGGGAGCCCAGACCGATCGGAAGGATGATGAGGTCGCCGAGCAGCGACATTCCCAGGAAGTGGACCAGCTTTGCCCACATGACGGTGGTCGCCGAGACGGGCAGCGTGAGGTAGTAGCCGAGGTCGCGGACGAAGTAGAGGATGTTCACGGCCTGGTAGAGCCCCGTGAGCACGGTGAGCCCCACGAGGCACACCACGCAGAGGCTGAACGCCAGGTACGGCGTGACGCCGGTATCGCCCAGCATGTAGCCCATCATGAAGAACACGGCCGCGAGCAGCAGAAACAGGAAGCCCATCGCCACCTTGCGCGCACCGGCGCCGAGCCGGCCCCACAGCCCCTTGCGCTTCTCGGCAGCGTCGTCGTCGCCGAGCCCCATACCGGTGCTGTCCAGGTGCTGCTCGCCCTTGCGGATGACGCGCAGCATCACGCGGAACTGCCGCCAGGAGAGGCCCTGGGGCGCCGCGGCCGCGCGCGCCATCACTCGGCCTCCGCGGCAAACGGCGAGTTCTCGGACGTGAGCTCGAGGAACATCTCCTCGAGCGACCCGTTGCTCTTGAAGTGCTCGCGCATCTCGTCGACGGTACCCACGAAGAGCAGCTCGCCGTGCGCGATCACGCCCACGCGGTCCACGACCTTCTCGGCCACGTCGAGAACGTGGGTGGAGAAGAGCACGGTCTTGCCCGCGTCCGCGTGGCGGCGCATGGACTGCTTGAGCAGCCACGACGCCTTGGGGTCCAGGCCGGTCATGGGCTCGTCGAGGATCCAGACTGCCGGGTCGGGCAGCAGGGCACCCATGATCATCATCTTCTGGCGCATGCCGTGGGAGTAGGACTGGATCTGGTTGTCCAGCTCGCCCTCCATGCCGTACTCGCGCGCGAGGCTTGCGATGCGCGGGCCGCGCACGGCGTCCGGCACCTCGTAGACGTCCGCGATGAAGCGGAGGAACTCGTGCCCCTTGAGGCGCAGCAGGTGGTCGGGCGAGTCGCTCACGTAGCAGAGGTTGCGCTTGGCGGCGAGCGGGTCGGTCGCCACGTTGACTCCGTCGAGCTCGATCACGCCCGAGGTGGGCGCGAGCACGCCGGCGAGCATGTTGAGCAGCGTGGACTTGCCCGCGCCGTTGGGGCCGAGAAGACCGAAGATCTCGCCGGACTGAATCTCGAGCGTGAGGTCGCGCACCGCGTTGGTGGCGCCCCCGTCGTAGGACTTGGACACGTGGTCGATGCGAATCATGGCACTCCTGTCGTAGTCGCCACTTTGGGACCGCGCAATTCTATCCCTAGAGGACCCCCCCCCGGCACGATTGGCGGTCCGGTGTGGGCACGTGGCGCGCCACAAAAAACTCAACCGAGGTTTTGGTCGCTTTTTGGGCGTTTTTCTCGCCAAAAAAGGGTCAAAACCTCGGTTGAGTTAACAAGCGACAAGAACGAGCGCCCCGGCGCTACTCCTCGCTCGGGAGCGCCTTCTCGCAGTAGTCGCGGATGATCGAGCAGGACCTGCGCATGGCGCGGCGCTCGTCATACGAAAGATCGATCTCGAGCACGGCGTCGACGCCCGTGTCACCGATGATGCAGGGAACGCCGGCCGAGATGCCGGACTCGCCGTACTCGCCGTCGAGGTGGGCGGAAAGCGGAACCACGCGCCGCTCGTTGTGCAGGATCGAGGTAACGAGGTCGGCCACAACCGAGGCGATGCCGAACTCCGTGCAGCCCTTGCCGGAGATGATCGCGGCGCCGGACTCGCGCACGCGGCGCATGACGTCGTCGAAGTCGATGGAATCCACGACGTCGTTGCGCAGGGAGAGGTACTCGCGCAGGCCGATGCCCTCGACGGAGATGCGCGAGGTGGGGATGAACATGGAGTCGCCGTGCTCGCCCATGCAGAAGGCCTGGATCTGATGGCTGGAGACGTCGATCGTCTCGGAGAGCACGCGACGCAGGCGCGCGGAGTCGAGCGAGGTGCCGGTGCCGAAGACCTGGTTGCGGGGCAGGCCCATCTTGCGATAGAGGTACTCGACCACGATGTCGGCCGGGTTGGAGACGCTGATCAGGATGCCGTGGAAGCCGGAGTCGCGCAGCGGGCCGACGATGCCGTCGAGCACCTTGATCGTGCCGTCGAGCATCTGCAGGCGGGTCTCGCCGGGACGGCGGCTGCGGCCGGCGGTGAGGATCACGAAGTGGGCGTCGCGGCAGTCGGAGTAGTCGCCCACGCGGATGGTGAAGGAGTCGCCGAGGCCGGAGGCGAGGTCGTCGAGGTCGAGGGCCTGGGCGCGCGCGGCCTCCTGGTTGACGTCGAGGAAGACGATCTCGTTCACGAGGTGCTGAAACATGAGGCACAGCGCCACGTGGCTGCCCACGCGACCGGCGCCGATGATGACGGCCTTACGGGTGCGGATGTCTTCTCCGTGCATGAGAGCTCCTATCGTCGTGGCGCGCGGCGCCGTTACTCACAAAAAGGGCGTCCCCTGGGGACGCCCCCTCATTCTAACTGGTTGTGGACGTTCTGTGACGGTAATGTTTCAGATGAGAGACACCGTTCGCCGAGAAGTGCCGCGCCGCCGCTAGTCGCGGGTGAGCTTGCGGTGGAGGCGGTGCGGCTTGGCGGCGTCCGCGCCGAGGCGCTTCTCGCGGTCTGCCTGGTAGGCCTCGAAGTTGCCCTCGAACCAGTGCCAGCGGCCGGGGTTCTCGTCGTCGCCCTCCCACGCGAGGATGTGCGTGGCCACGCGGTCGAGGAACCAGCGGTCGTGCGAGATCACCACGGAGCAGCCGGGGAACTCCTCGAGCGCCTCCTCGAGGCTCTCCAGCGTCTCGACGTCGAGGTCGTTGGTCGGCTCGTCCAGGAGCAGCAGGTTGCCGCCCTGCTTGAGCGTGAGCGCGAGGTTCAGGCGGTTGCGTTCGCCGCCGGAGAGGACGCCCGCACGCTTCTGCTGGTCGGAACCCTTGAAGCCGAAGGCCGCCACGTAGGCGCGGCTCGGGATCTCGGTGTCCCCCACGCGGATGTAGTCGTTGCCGTCCGAGACGACCTCCCAGAGGGTCTTGTCGGCGTCGATGCCGGCGCGCATCTGGTCGACGTAGGAGAGCTGCACCGACTCGCCCACCTCGAGGGTGCCGGACGTGGGCTCCTCCTGCCCGACGATCATCTTGAAGAGGGTGGACTTGCCCACGCCGTTGGGGCCGATCACGCCCACGATGCCGTTGCGCGGCAGGGAGAAGCTGAGGTCGTCGATGAGCACGCGGTCGCCGAAGCTCTTACAGAGGTGCTCGGCCTCGAGGACCTTGGCGCCCAGGCGCGGGCCCACGGGGATGTGGATGTCGGTGAAGTCCACGCGCTTGGAGGCGCGGGCCTCGGCCTCCATCTGCTCATAGCGCTCGAGGCGCGCGCGGTTCTTGGCCTGGCGCGCCTTGGGGCTGGAGCGCACCCACTCGAGCTCGGCCTTCATCTTCTTGGCGCGGCGGGCGTCCTGCTGGCTCTGGGCCTCCAGGCGCGCGGCCTTCTTCTCGAGGTAGGTGGAGTAGTTGCCCTCGTAGGGATAGAGCTGGCCGCGGTCGACCTCGCAAATCCACTCGGCGACGTCGTCGAGGAAGTAGCGGTCGTGCGTGACGGCCATGACGGCGCCTGGGTAGCGGTGCAGAAACTGCTCGAGCCAGAGCACGGACTCGGCGTCGAGGTGGTTGGTGGGCTCGTCAAGGAGCAGCAGGTCGGGAGCCTCGAGCAGCAGGCGGCACAGCGCCACGCGGCGGCGTTCGCCGCCGGAGAGGATGCTCACGGGCGCGTCCGGGTCCGGGCACTGGAGGGCATCCATCGCCTGAGAGAGCTGCGAGTCCAGGTCCCAGCCGTTGGCGGCGTCGATCTCGGTCTGGAGGGTGCCCATCTCCTCCATGAGGGCGTCGAAGTCGGCGTCCGGGTCGGCCATCTCGGCGCTCACCTGGTTGAAGCGCTCGATCTTGGCCAGGACGTCGCCAAAGGCCTGCTCGATGTTCTCGCGGACGGTCTTGTCCTCGTCGAGCGGGGGCTCCTGCTCGAGGATCCCGACGGTGTAGCCGGGGCTGAGCATGGCCTCGCCGTTGGAGACGTCCTCGAGACCGGCCATGACCTTGAGCAGCGTGGACTTGCCCGCGCCGTTGGGGCCCACCACGCCGATCTTGGCGCCCGGGAACACGCCGACCGTGACGTCGTCGAGGATGACCTTGTCGCCGACGGCCTTGCGAGCGCGGATCAGCTGATACACGAACTCTGCCATGGGGTTTCTCGCCTTCTCGCGGGATTCGGTAACCTGTCGTTCCCATCATACGGGAGCGGGCGACGGCCGCACCGCCCCTCTCCCTCGGCGTTCACACTGCCTGCACGAATGTTGCCGTTTGGCAGGCCGCCCCGGAAAACCCCCGCCCGGCGTGGCACAATCAGGCAAAAGAACCGCCACGCTCGAGGAGCGCCCATGCCAGAGGGAATCCGCAAGATCAACGTCATCGGGCACCTGCATCCGGACACGGACAGCATCTGCTCGGCGATCGCCTACGCCCACCTCAAGAACGAGGTCGAGCACACCAACATCTTCGAGGCGCGCCGCGCGGGCGCCATCAACCGCGAGACCGCGTTCGTCCTCAAGCACTTCGGCTTCGAGGAGCCCCAGCTCATCACCTCCGTCACCCCGCAGATCAAGGACACGGAGATCCAGCGCCAGGGCGGCATCGACGGCGAGATGAGCCTCTTCTCGGCCTGGAACCTCATGCGCGACACCAAGGTGGACACCCTCTGCGTCACGGACGAGGAGAGCAACCTCGAGGGGCTCATCGCGGTCAAGGACATCGCCAACGCCAACATGGACGTCTTCGACACGGCGGTGATCGGCGAGTCGCACACCTGCTACGCCAACATCATCGACACGCTCAAGGGCGAGATGATCCTCGGCGACCCCACTGCGCGCGTCGAGGGCGGCAACGTCCGCGTGGGCACCACGCCCGAGCTCATGGAGGACACCGTCCAGCCCGGCGACATCATCCTCACCACCAACCGCTACGAGACCCAGCAGTTCGCCGTCGAGTGCGAGGCCAGCTGCCTGATCGTCTGCTGCAGCGCGCACGTCTCGCACCGCGTGATCGCCTCCGCCGAGCGCCACGGCTGCGCCATCATCACCACGCCCTACGACACCTACGCCGCCGCGCGCCTCATCTCCATGTCCATCCCCGTGCGCGCCAAGATGCTCTCCGAGAACATCCTCAAGGTGAGCGTCAACACCGCGATCGACGACGCCCGCAAGATGATGGCGCGCTCCCGCCACCGCTTCTTCCCCGTCATCGACGAGAACAGCAAGTACGTGGGCCTCATCAGCTCGCCCAACCTGCTCTCCGCCAAGAAGAAGCACGTCATCCTCGTCGACCACAACGAGCGCTCGCAGTCCGTGGAGGGCCTCGAGCAGGCGGAGATCATGGAGATCATCGACCACCACCGCATCGGCTCCATCGAGACGAGCGGCCCGGCCTACTTCCGCAACATGCCCGTGGGGTGCACCTGCACCATCGTCAACATGATGTACCACGAGAACGGCGTCGAGGTGCCCAAGGACATCGCCGGCCTCATGCTCTCCGCGATCCTCTCCGACACGCTCGCGTTCCGCTCTCCCACCTGCACGGGCGTCGACCGCGCGGCGGCCGAGGAGCTCGCGGCCATCGCGGGCGTCGACATCGCCACGTACGCGGACGAGATGTTCGAGGCGGGCGCCGACCTCAGCGGTCGCACCGCCGAGGAGGTCTTCGGCGGCGACTTCAAGGTGTTCAGCCGCGGCAACGTCAAGTTCGGCGTCGGCCAGGGCAGCTACATGACCGACCGCAGCCGCCTCGCGGCCGAGAAGCTCGTGGGACCCTACCTCGGCGAGGCTGCCCGCGAGGAGGAGCTCCCGCTCGTCTTCTACCTGTTCACCGACGTCAAGACCTCCTCGAGCGAGATCATGTGGTACGGCGACGGCGCCGAGAGCATCGTGGCGCGCGCCTTCGACGTCGAGCCCGAGGGCGACAAGGCGCGCCTGCCGGGCGTGGTGAGCCGCAAGAAGCAGGTCATCCCCGCACTCATGGCGACGCTCCAGAGCATTCAGGAGGACCAGGACTAGTGGCCGAGAAGAACCCTGCAACCGCTGGCTCCGCAGGACCTGCGGAGTCCCATTTCCTCGCGATCCTCTCGCGGATGAAGTACATCGAGCGCTGGTCGCTCATGCGCAGCTCGCGTCCCGAGAACCTCTCCGAGCACTCGCTCGAGGTGGCGCTCATCGCGCACATGCTCTGCGTCATCGGCAACGTGAGGTTCGGCCGGGAGCTCGACGCCGAGCGAGCCGCGCTCGTGGCGCTCTACCACGACGCATCGGAGATCATTACGGGCGACCTTCCCACGCCGGTCAAGTACCACGACGGGACCATCCGCGACGCCTACAAGGCCGTCGAGCGCAGCGCCGAGGAGCGCCTGCTCGACTCGCTGCCCGCCGACCTGCGACCCTCCCTCGAGGACGTGCTCTGGCCCGCAGAGGACGCGGGCGAGGACGAGGCGTACCTCCGCCGCCTGGTGAAGGCGGCCGACAAGATCTCCGCGCTCATCAAGTGCGTCGAGGAGGCGCGCTCGGGCAACACCGAGTTCACGAGCGCCGAGGCGAGCTGCCGGGCCGCCGTGGACGAGATGGCCTCCGAGCTCCCCGAGGTCGCGGACTTCCTGCGAGAGTTCCTCCCCTCCTACGGCGCCACCCTCGACGAGCTGCTGTAGCGCGAAACGGAGTCCATCCCCATGCCCCACGCCCTTCATGCCCGCCTGCCGAAGAACTTTGTGCTCGAGGAGCGCCTCGAGCGCTATGGCAGCGTCATTGAGCTCAAGCCCGAGAACCTGCGCGGTCGTTGGGCCGAGTCCTGCACGCCTCTCGGGTCCACACCCTTCTCCGAGGTGAGGCTCGACCTCGGCTGCGGGAAGGGCGCCTTCGCCGTAGAGGCGGCCCGCCGGGAGCCCGACGTGCTCTTCGTCGCCATGGACTCCGAGCCCATCTGCGTCGCCTACGCCGCGCAGCGCGTCTTCGAGAGCGGGCTTCCCAACGTCGTCGTGGTCCCGGGCACGGGCATGCGCGTGCGCGAGTTCTTCTCGCCCGGCGAGCTCTCCGTGATCCACCTCAACTTCCCGACCCCGTTCCCTCGCAAGCGCGACGCCGGCAAGCGCATGGCCTGCATGGAGCGCCTCATGGACTTCCGCGAGGTTCTGACCCCCTCGGGCGAGGTGCGGCTGCGCACGGACAGCCAGCCGCTCTTCGACTTCATGCTCACGCAGGTTCCGCTCGCCGGCTACGAGCTGCTCTGGGAGAGCCGCGACGCCCGCTCCGAGCGCCCCGACGACCCCGCGAGCGAGTACGAGCGGCGGCTCGGCGCGCAGGGTGCGCGGGTGCTCGCGCTCACGGCGAAGCCCGGCCCGATCCCGGAGCGAGTGGAGCAGACCGCCGAGCTCTCGCTCGCCGCCTACCTGCCGCACGACCTGGAGACGCTCCAGGGACTTGCCTACGCGCCGCACGGCATGGAGGCGACGGTCGTGAACCTCCGCAACCGCGCCGTGCGCGAGGGCCGGCAGAACGCCTCCACAATTTGAGAGTAAGGTAGGGGTCCCGCCCGCGCCGCGGGCATGCCCCCCGAAAGAGGACCCTCATGCCGAAGATCACACAGGGCAATCGCCTGTACTTGTACCAGCTGCTCTCCCGCGAGGTCGGCGTGGGGAGACAGACGCTGCTCCCGCGCCTCGAGGAGGTGCTCGAGGCGGACGGCCTCGTGCCCCGGGACCTGGGCTGCGACGACATGCGCGGGCTCTGCGAGGAGCTCTCGGAGTTCGTCAAGCTGACGGTCTTCAAGAAGGGCTACGTCTACGGCACGGTCCTCGCCTGCGAGGAGTACGACCGGGCACTCGAGCTGCTCGGGCGCGAGGAGCCCAAGGCTGCGGGGGGCAAGCCGTGGAAGCGCCGGCGCGGCGCAAAGGCGCTGAAGCCCGTGAAGCCGCGGCACGTCGAGAAGGTCGTCGAGCCGGAGCCCGAACTGGAGCCGGAGCTCGTTGTTGATGCGACGCTCGAGCCGGAGCCGGAGCCCGAGCCTGCCCCCGAGCTGGAGCCCGAGCCTGAGCCCAAACCCAAGCCGGAGCCCGCCCCCGAACCGGAGCCCGAACCGGGGCCCGAGGCCGCGCCGGAGCCCTCGATCTCGCTCACCATCACCTATGTCCCGGAGCACGTCCGGGAGCGGCCCGCGTCGGAGACCTCCCCCAAGTCGGTCACCGCCCAGAGCGACCTCCCGCAGGACTTCCATCGCGACGTCCGCTGCCCCGACGAGCAGCTCAGCGCGCTCTACCAGGTCCTCCCGCCCGACGTCGACCCCATGGCGACGCTCGAGGAGGACTTCCGCGTCGCCCGCTCCACCGGCTCCGTCGGGGGAACGCGCAGCAACGCGACCTTCCCGCTTCGCTACCTGCAGCCCGACGGCGTCACGCCCGTGAGGGTCACGCTGCGTCGCTCGGCCAAGCCCGTCGCCGGAAAGCACTGGACGCTCGTAGACGTCGACGCCGGCGAGCCGGGTGAGGTCGGCCTCGAGGGCCTCGGCGAGACGGCCGGGCCGCTCGCGCAGGCGGAGCGACTGCTCGCCACCACCGTCCAGCTCGGGTCCTGGGACAAGGCGCTGGCCAGTCTCGCCGACAGCCTCGCCCCCGGCTCCTGGGGTCCCGACCGCTGCGTCCTGCGCGGCTACCTCGCGCTCACGTTCGCGCGCGTGCAGGCCGAGGGCCTTCTCGGCGTGTCGGAGGACGGGAGCCGCGCCTGGTTCGAGACGGGGATCCTGGCCGTCGAGGGCAAGCCGCTCTACGCCAGGCTGAGCGCCTGCGACGGCGACATCCCCTGGCGCCTGGACGGCTTCTCGACCGAACTCTAGGTCGGTCTCAACGAGCACGTTCTTCTCGCCAAGCGACCCATATCGCTCAAGCGGAGAAATCTGACGTTTAAAGGCCAATCTGCCGAGAAAAACGTCTGCTTGCTCCACTTGAGCGCCGGATGATGAAGAAGCGCGGGCAAGACCGCCGCGAGCACACTGTGTCTGGTGTGTCTCAACTTGTTGCCGCTCCTATGCTCCGTGCTACATTTCTCCTCGTGACCACAGCGACCTCGGGAGGACCCATGGCCAAGATCGAGATGAAGACCCCGCTCGTCGAGATGGATGGCGACGAGATGACTCGCATCATCTGGCAGATCATCAAGGACGAGCTCATCCGCCCCTACGTCGACCTCAAGACCGAGTACTACGACCTCGGCCTGGAGCACCGCGACGCAACCGACGACCAGGTCACCGTGGACTCCGCCGAGGCCACCAAGCGCCTGGGCGTGGCCGTCAAGTGCGCCACCATCACCCCCAACGCCGCGCGCGTGGAGGAGTACGGCCTGAAGCAGATGTGGAAGAGCCCCAACGGCACGATCCGCGCGCTGCTCGACGGCACGGTCTTCCGCGCGCCCATCGTGGTCAAGGGCATCGACCCGGTGGTGAGCTGCTGGAAGAAGCCCATTACCATCGCGCGTCACGCCTATGGCGACGTCTACAAGAACTCCGAGATGCGCATCGACGGCCCCGGCAAGGTGGAGCTGGTCTACACCGCCGCCGACGGCACCGAGCGCCGCGAGCTCGTCCACGTCTTCGACGGCCCCGGCGTGGTCCAGGGCCAGCACAACCTCGACGCCTCCATCGAGAGCTTTGCCCGCAGCTGCTTTGAGTACGCGCTCTCCACGGGCCAGGACCTCTGGTTTGCCACCAAGGACACGATCTCGAAGACCTACGACCACCGCTTCAAGGACGTCTTCGCGGACATCTACGAGGCCGAGTACCGCGAGAAGTTCGAGGCGGCCGGCATCGAGTACTTCTACACGCTGATCGATGACGCCGTGGCGCGCGTGGTCAAGTCCGAGGGCGGCTTCATCTGGGCGTGCAAGAACTACGACGGCGACGTCATGAGCGACATGCTGTCCTCGGCCTTCGGCAGCCTGGCGATGATGACCTCCGTGCTCGTAAGCCCGCACGGCTACTTCGAGTACGAGGCCGCGCACGGCACCGTCCAGCGCCACTACTACAAGCACCTCAAGGGCGAGCCCACGTCAACCAACTCCGTGGCCACGATCTTTGCCTGGACCGGCGCCCTGCGCAAGCGCGGCGAGCTGGACGAGCTGCCCGAGCTCGTGGACTTTGCCAACCGCCTGGAGGCGGCCACGGTCCACACGATCGAGTCCGGCCGCATGACCGGCGACCTCGCGCGCATCACGTCGCTCGAGAACCCGGAGACGCTCGGCACCCGCGAGTTCATCCTCGCCATCCGCGAGACGCTGGACGCCGAGGCCGCCGCCTAGCAAATGATCCAAAAGGGGCCTGCCCCCTTTTGAATCGCTAGATGTTGCCGACGAGGGCGTCCTTCGCGACCGCGAAGCACTCGCGCAGCGTCGCCTGGGGCAGATAGAGCGGGTTCGTGCGGGCTGCCAGGCCGTATGCCTCCGGCAGCCCGTTCTCGTGCGCGATGCGCAGCGCGCGGTAGAGGTGGAAGTCGTTGGTGACCACGGCGACCGATGCGCCCGGGGCGAGAAGCCCCGCGGAGTTGCGGATGTTCTCGGCCGTGGTGGTCGAGAGCTCCTCCTTGGTGACGCGCGCCACGTCGAGCCCCCTTCCCACCAGGTAGTCGGCCATGGCGTCCGCCTCGGTCCGCACCTCGCCGAAGCCCTGGCCGCCCGACACGACGCAGGTGGTCTCGGGGCTCCCCTCGAGATAGTCGAACGCGGCGTCGAGGCGATACCGGAGCGTCTCCGTCGGCGTCCCGTCGGGACGAAGTCCCGCGCCGAGCACGACCAGGCAGTCGAGCCCCGCGGGAGGGGTCGACGCCGCGGTGGTCGCGATCAGCGCGGAGAGCGCGCCCACGGCGAGAAGACCCGCCACGCAGACGGCGCATATCGCCAGGCGCGCGGGCTGGAAGCGCCAGGCCGCGAGCAGCGCCGCGCCCAGCGCGACCCACACGAGGAAGAAGCCGCCCGCCGGATAGAGCGCGGCCATGAGCAGGCCATAGGCGATCGAGAGCACGCCCAGCACCACAAGGACCACGGTCATGCGCTTCTCCCCTCTCCCGGTGTCTCGACTGGGCACAATAGTACCAACTGCGCCCGGCAGGTCGCCGACCATGACAAGACCGTCACGCCGGGCATCCGGGAGGTGGTCGCATGTCCGTCGTCATCGCAGTCGCCGTTCCGCACCCGCCCC
>CAUGFC010000027.1 GCA_959598545.1 uncultured Olsenella sp.
CTCGAGGTCCATCCCCTCGACCAGGGATCGCGTGAGCCGGGCCGAGTAGTAGCAGGTGTGGGACGAGCCGCTGTCCTCGACGCCGGCGACCCAGACCTCGTTCAGCTCGGGTGCCACGAGCAGCGCATAGGCGGCGAGAAGCACGCCCACGCGCAGGTTGTACTCGCTCGCCGCGCGTCGCCGCATCTCCGCGGTGGCGGCAACGATCCCGAGACCGTCGACGCGGGCGGTCGCGGGCCAGATGCGCGGCGGCACGACGTCGACCTCGAAGGCGGCCCGCCCTCCGGCCACGTTGACGCGGAACCGGGCCGTGAGGCGCCAGGGGAGGCGCGCGGACTCGATCGCCTCGGATATCGCGGAGCGCACGGCCCACTCGCCGCGGGCCGGGCTCTCCTGTCGCGCGGCGAGGCGCGCCGCCTGGGCGATGACCGAGCGGGCGCAGCGGCTCTCGAAGGCCACGAGGTCCTCGAGGCTCGCGGCGTCGGCGTCCGGGAGCCCCAGCGCAGCGAGAAGCGCGGCGTTGAGGGCGGCCTCCACGCGAAGCACCTTGAGCTTGGCGAGCCAGGTCACCTCGTCGTCATCTATGCGCAGGTAGAAGAGGCCGGAGGTGTTGGGCCGCACCACGCGCAGCGACGGCAGCGAGACGCCGTCGGCCCCGGAGAGGTCCGCCTCGTCGAGGCGCTCGGCGAGATAGGTCTCGAGGGCGCTCGGCTCGGCGCCGGCCTCGGCGGTCTCGGTCCTCGAGCGGACGTCGGAGACGAAGGACCGCAGGACCCGCACCGGGTCCGGCGAGGTGGCGAGGCGCTTCGAGAGGGCCTCGAGGTCGAGGTGGGAGGCCTCGGCCGCCACGGCCGTCGCGCCGCCCGCTGTCGTCGCATCGTCGCGCTCGCCCTCGCCGCCGGCCTCGGTGCCCACGAGCGCGGCGAAGAGCCTCCCGAGCCGTCCGCGCTGCTCGTCGTGTCCCCGCTCGTCCATGGGCACCTCCTCTCCCGACTGTCCCTTCCTCTTTTATTCCCCTAACGCGCGCGCCTCGTCCCGTCGATGATCGACTCGCGGTGGTTGACGCGACGGACGAAGAGCCCGCTCAGGAGCTTGGGCTCGAACCAGGTGGACTTGGGCGGCAGGGTCAGGCCCTCGTCGGCGGCGGCCACGAGCTCCCGCGTCGTGGTGGGGAAGAGCGAGAACGCGACGCCCCTCTCGCCCGCGCGCCGCTCGAGCTCCGCCGTTCCGGCGACGCGCCCGACGTAGGAGATCCTCGGGTCGTCCGTGGGGTCGTCGACGCCCAGGACGGGGCCGATCACGCGGTCCTGCAGCACGGAGACGTCCAAGCCGGCGACCGCGCCCTCGGGCCTCGGTCCCTCGAGCGAGAGCTCGCGCCAGGTGCCGAACGCGTACATCCCGAAGTGCCCGCGCTCGGACGGCTCAACGGGCTCAGCGCGCCGCTCGCCCACCGTGAGCCCCGCCGAGGAGAGGGCGTCGATCAGCGACGCCTCGTCGAGCCCGTTCGTGTCGGAGACGACGCGGTCGTACGCGCGCACGCTCAGCTGCTCGACCGGGAAGAGCGCCCCGAGGAAGTAGTTGTACGCCTCGCCGCCCGAGCAGTGGTCGCCCTCGTCGGTCCGTATGGAGCGACAGACGCGCTCGGCCGCGGCGGCGCGGTGGTGGCCGTCGGCGATGTAGGCGTGGTCGACGTGCTCCATCATCAGGCGGAGGGACTCCACCGCGGCGGGCCGCGCCACGCGCCAGACGGTGTGGCGCACTCCGCCGGAGTCCTTGAAGTCGTAGAGCGGCTCTGCCGCCTTCGCAGCCTCGATCAGGGCCTCGAGCACGGGGTTTCCTTGGTATGCGAGAAGGACCGGGCCCGTCTGGCAGCAGGTCGCGGAGATGTGGTGGGTGCGGTCCTCCACCTTGGCGGGACGCGTGAGCTCGTGACGGCGGATCATGCCGTTGGTGTAGTCGTCGACGGAGAACGCCGCGACGATGCCGGTCTGCTCGTGGCCGGCGTCGCGCAGGCGCCAGAGGTAGAAGCAGGGGGTGCCGTCGCGCAGCAGCGTGCCGTCGGAGACGCGTCCGGCGAGAAGGTCGTGAGCATGCGCGTAGACGTCATCCGCACAGGGGTCGTGGTCGGGCGGAAAGGCGGTCTCGGGGCGGTCCACGGCGAGGAACGTGCCGGGGTGGGCGGCGACGTAGGCGGCCGCGCCGGCCCGGTCGAAGACGTCGTAGGGCGGGGCGGCGAACTCCTGCGCCCGCTCGGGACGGGGTCGGTAGCAGGTGATGGGCTCGACGTGCATGTTGCCTCCTCGCTCGGGCTTTCGTGCAGCCATGATACCGCAGCCGCGCGCCGCGGCCCGGGAGCCCCGCCGATTCCGGGGCGCCGCCGCACGTCCCGCGGTATCATTGCGGCACGCACGGCAACGGCGAGGAGGGCGCATGGCACTTGCGGACGCGACCGCCGCGGGCAGAAGGCTCGTGATCTTCGACTTCGACGGCACCCTGGCCAACACGGTGCCGACCATAACGGGCACAGCGCGGACGGTGCTCGCTCGCCACGGCCTCGACGACGAGGCGATGGGCGACCTCACCCGCCTCGTGGGCCCGCCCTTCCCGCAGGCCTACGAGTGGGTGTACGGCTTCTCCCCGGAGGAGGCCGCTCAGATCACCGCGGAGTACCGTGCGATCTACAACGAGATAGGCGCGGCGGCATGGCCGCTCTTCCCCGGCGTGCGCGACATGCTCGAGCGCGTGCGCGCCGCGGGCCGCCTCATGGCCGTCGCCTCCTCCAAGCAGATGCGCATGATCGCCCGCGCGCTCGACGACGACGGGATCTCGGACCTCTTCGACGTGGCGCTCGGGAAGACGAGCGACGAGGAGGGCGACAAGGTCTCGCTGATCAGGCACGCGATGCGCGAGCTCGGCGTCGGGCCGGACGAGACCGTCATGGTCGGCGACCGGCATCACGACGTCGACGCCGCGGCGGCGTGCGGCGTCCCCTGCGTCGGCGTCACCTACGGCGGCGCGGCCCGTCCCGGCGAGCTCGAGAAGGCCGGCGCCTGCGAGCTCGCCAACACGGTCGAGCAGCTGGCGCGCGTCCTTCTCGGCACGCGCTGAGCCCGCGCCCGCCGACCGCTCGCCCCGCTCGGCGAGAATGGCCCCCGCCCGAACGGGTAGAAGGGTCAGCATGGAAGGGGCGCGCTGCGCGCCGGAGAAGCGGAGAAGGGATTGACATGGCGGACTTTGACCTGACAGAGGGCCTTCGCAAGATGTTCCTCGCCGGCGTGGGCGCCGTGGCCACGGGTGCCGAGAAGACCCAGGAGGTCGTCGAGGAGCTGGTCAAGAAGGGCGAGCTGACGGTCGAGCAGGGCAAGACGCTCAACCAGGAGCTCACCCGCAAGGCCAAGGAGGTCATCGACAACACCTCCGAGAACGCCGTCCGCGCGCGCATGAAGGCCATGACGGCCGAGGAGCGCGCCGCGTTCGCCGCCAAGGTCGCGCAGATGGCGGCTGAGATCGACGAGGCCTCGGTGAAGGTCGACGTCGAGGAGGCCCCCGAGGACGCGGACGCCGCCGAGTAGGGACGGCGGCGTGGCGCACGACGAGAAGAACGAGGAGCTCGAGCGGGCGATCGGCCACGAGGCGCCTGCAGAGGGGGAGATGGCGCCCGTCGCGGCCGAGGCCGCGGAGGGCGACGCGCCCGCGGCGGGGGAGCACCCCGACGAGGCTGCGGCGCGGGTCTCACGCACCGCCCAGGACTTCCTCGACGCATGGTACGAGCGGGTGAGCCAGGAGTCGCTTCTCGGCGAGAGCCAGACCATCGGGCTCTTCGGCGGCCGTCGCGACGACGAGTACGCGCTCAGCCGCGGCTCCCGCCTGGCGCGCATCGGCGAGATCCTGCAGATCGTGCGCCGCTACGACATCTTCCACGGGCTCACGCCCAAGGGTCTGAGGCGCATGCTCGAGGAGCTGGGCCCCACCTTCGTCAAGGCGGGGCAGATCCTCTCCATGCGCTCCGAGATCCTGCCCGAGGGCTTCACGCGCGAGCTCGGGCGCCTGCGCACCGAGGTCCAGCCCATGGACCGCGAGGCGGTGCTCGCCGCGCTGCGCGCCGAGTACGACCGTCCGATCGAGGAGATCTTCGACGCAATCGACGACCGCCCCCTGGGCTCGGCGTCGGTCGCCCAGGTGCACAAGGCGCGCCTGGTGACCGGCGAGCTCGTCGCCGTCAAGGTCCAGCGCCCCCACGTGCAGGAGATCATGGCGCAGGACATCTCGATCATGCGCTCGCTCGCGCGCTACGCGAGCCGCTTCATGGGGGACGAGCAGTTCGTCGACCTGCAGTCGGTGGTGGACGAGCTCTGGCAGAGCTTCCGCGAGGAGACGGACTTCCTCGTGGAGGCGAGGAGCCTCGAGGAGTTCCGTCGCAACAACGCCGGGTGCGCCTTCGTCGACTGCCCCAAGCCCTATCCCGCGCTGTGCACGCGCCATGTGGTGGTCATGGACTACGTGGAGGGCATCCCGATCAACGACACCGCCCGTCTCGTGGCCGAGGGCTACGACCTCGCCGAGATCGGGACCAAGCTGGCCGACAACTACACGAGCCAGATGCTCGACGACGGCTTCTTCCACGCCGACCCGCACCCCGGCAACCTCGTGATCGTGGGCGGCAAGATCGTCTACCTCGACCTCGGCATCATGGGGCGCCTCTCCAGCCACGACCGCTCGGCCATGGGCACGATGGTGAGCGCCGTCGCACGCTGCGACTCCCCGGGGCTCGCCGAGGGCCTCATGCGCTTCTCGGTGTCCGACACCTCCGACGTCGACCAGGCGCACCTGCTCGCCGACCTCGACGCCATCGTCGCTGACTACGGCCTGGCCGACCTGTCGGACCTGGACGTCGGCGCGTTCATGAACTCGCTGATCTCCATGGCGCAGAAGGACGGCATCGAGCTCCCGAGCTCGGTCACGATGCTCGCGCGCTCGCTCGTGACGCTGGAGGGCACGGTCCACGACCTGCTGCCCGACGTCTCCATCGTGGAGATCATCCACGCTCACCTGCGCGTCCACTCAACCCCCAGCGAGCTTGCGACGCGCGAGGGAAAGCGGCTGGCGCGGGAGAGCGTCGCCGCCACGCACGGGCTTCTAGGCGCGGCCCAGGAGGCGGGGCTTGCCATGCGGATGCTCACGCGCGGGCAGCTGCGCGTGAACCTCGATTTGGCGGGCACCGAGGACCCGCTCGAGGACCTCTCGCGCATCGCCAACCGAATGACGATGAGCGTGATCATCGCCGGCCTGTTCATAGGCTCGTCCGTGGTCTACTACGCGCGCATCAAGCCGGTCATCTTCGGCATCCCCATCATCGGCTTCCTCGGCTACCTCGCCGCCTTCGTGCTCTGCGTCTGGGTGGCCCAGGACATCATTCGCGAGAGCCGGCGCCGGCGGAGGCGCTAGGCGCGCCGGCTGCCGCCTTTCAGGGGCTGCCGAGCAATGTGACGACTGCGTGAGGGTTTTCCCGTTCCTGAATGCCCGCGTTCCCCGGGCAGACTTTGGGCAGAAGAGAGTAATCAGCCGGCCCGGACCGTCCGGGCCGTTTCTCTGGAGGGAACCTCATGGAGCGTTACGACTCTAACTTCGACCACGTGGGCGACTTCGTCGACCGCTGGAACTCCGACCTGCGCCACGCGCGCGTCTGGACCGCCGTGATCGGCGTGCTGCTCGTGCTCGCGGGCATCGCGGCCGCGGCCGCACCCTACGGCGTCTACGCCTTCATCCAGGGTGTCGCCGCGGCGGCGCTCGTGGTGGGGGGAGTCGCCGGGATCGCGTCGTACGTGCACACCCCGGAGCTCTTCCGCAGCCCCGCGACGCTCGTCATGGGGGTGCTCAACGCGCTTCTCGGCCTGATGCTGATGACTCTGCCCGCCTACCTCACCGCGGGGACGGTCGTGTTCCTGCTGGCGTTCCTGTTCATCGTCTCCGGCGCCGAGCGGATCACCTATGCGCGCCGCATGCGCTACTTCGGCCTGCCCAACGCCGGCATGGCGACCGTCACGGGCGTGCTCAACGTGGCGTGCGGCCTGGTCTTCTTCCTCATGCCTGCGTTCTCCGGCGTCGTGATCGGCTACGTGCTGGCCGCCTACCTCATCGTCGGCGGCGCCAGCCTGCTCGTGGAGGCCATCTCGATGCGCCCGATCGAGCGGTAGCGCCGACGGCTTGGCGCATCCCGGAATTCGGGATCTTCCCCGGCCGGACATGATGCCCGTCCCGGAATCGGCGGCCTTCCGCGTCCCGGCGGATCTCCCGTCCGGGAATCCGGGACCTTCCCCGCGAACCCCGCCGATTCCGGGACCGCCCCGCCGCGTGGCCCGCGAACCCCGCCGATTCCGGGACGCGCGTGTCTGCCGAAGACAAAGCCCGCCGACGTCCCGGAGGGAAGTTCCGCGAAGCGCACTTCCTGTAGGGACGTCGGCGGGCGTCGGCCGCTCGTGGGGGCAGGCTACTCGAGCTCGAAGGCGCCGGTGTAGAGCTGGTAGTACGTGCCCCTCTTGGCGATCAGCTCGTCGTGGGTGCCGCGCTCGATGATGCGGCCGTGGTCGAGCACGATGATGACGTCGGAGTTGCGGACCGTGCTCAGGCGGTGCGCGATCACGAACGTTGTGCGCCCGGTCATGAGCGCGTCCATGCCGCGCTGTACGATGGCCTCGGTGCGCGTGTCAATCGAAGACGTGGCCTCGTCGAGGACCATGACCGGCGGATCGGCGACCGCGGCGCGCGCGATCGAGAGAAGCTGGCGCTGGCCCTGGCTCAGCGCCGCCCCGTTGTCCGTGAGCATGGTGTCGTAGCCGTCGGGCAAGCGTCGCACGAAGTCGTCGGCGCCAGCCAGGCGCGCGGCGGCGACGCACTCCTCGTCGGTGGCGTCGAGGCGGCCGTAGCGGATGTTGTCCATGACGGTGCCCGTGAACAGGTTCACGTCCTGCAGGACGACGCCCAGAGACCTTCTCAGGTCCGGCTTCTTGATCTTGTTGATGTTGATGCCGTCGTAGCGGATCTTGCCGTCCTCGATGTCGTAGAAGCGGTTCAGCAGGTTGGTGATCGTGGTCTTGCCCGCGCCCGTGGCGCCGACGAAGGCGACCTTCTGGCCCGGCTTGGCGTAGAGCGAGACGTTGTGGAGCACGGTGTGGCCCGGTTCGTAGGCGAAGTCCACGTCGAAGAGGCGCACGTCGCCGGCGAGCGGGGTGTAGGTGACGCTGCCGTCGGCCTGGTGCGGGTGGCGCCAGGCCCACTGGCCGGCCCAGTCGTGGTCGCGACGCTCGCACTCGGTGACCCTGCCGTCCCGGTCGATCTTGCAGGCCACGAGCTCGACGTAGCCCTCGTCCTCCTCGATCGGCTCGTCGAGCAGCTCGAAGATGCGCTCGGCTCCGGCCAGGCCCATCACGACGGAGTTCACCTGGTTGGAGATCTGGCCGATCTGGTTGGCGAACTGCTTGGTCATGTTGAGGAACGGCACCGCCACGGCAATCGTGAGCGGCAGGCCGGAGATCGACGGGTTGGGGATGCCCGTGACCAGAAAGACGCCGCTCGCCACCGCCACGATGACGTAGAGCAGGTTGCCGGCGTTCATGAGGATCGGCATGAGCGTGTTGGCATAGGAGTTGGCCGCGCGCGCTGCGGCCTCGAGCTCGTCGTTCAGCTCGTCGAAGGCGGCCTCGGTCTGACGCTCGTGGCAGAAGACCTTGACGACCTTCTCGCCGTTCATGACCTCCTCGACGTGGCCCTCCACGGTCGCCACCGCGCGCTGCGTGCGCAGGAAGTTCTTCGCGGAGCGCCCGGCGAGCGTCTTGGCGAGAAGTGCCATGATCGCGGCGCCGCCCACCACGACGAGCGTGAGCGGCAGGCTGTAGTAGATCATGATGGCGCTCACGGAGATGAGCATGAGCGTCGTGAGGAACAGCTGCGGCAGCGACTGCGCGATCATCTGGCGCAGCGCGTCGACGTCGTTGGTGTAGTAGCTCATGACGTCGCCGTGCGGGTGCGTGTCGAAGTAGCGGATTGGCAGGTCCTGCATGTGGTCGAACATGAGGCAGCGGAACTTCTTGAGCGCCCCCTGGGTGAGGATCGCCATGAGCTGCTGCCATACGGCGTTGCAGACCAGGCTCGCCAGGTACATGACGGCGAGGATCGCGGCGTTGGTGAAGACCTGCGGCTGCGCCGCGGCCCAGTCGCCGCTCTCCCAGAACTCGCCCACGATGGTGAGACAGCGCTCCATGAAGATGTTGGGCGTGGCCTGGACGACGCACTGGACGAGGATGCAGACGGCAACGGTCGGCAGCATGACGGGGTAGAACGTGCGCAGCATCTTGATGACGCGCAGCGCCGTGCGCCCGATCGACTTGGGCGCACGTCCGCGCGCGGCGGCGGGCTTATCGGCCATTCTCGGTCACCTCCAGCTCGTCGAGGTTCTTCTCGTCATGGCTCTGCTTGTTCTGCGAGAGGTACACCTCGCGGTAGATCGCGTTGCGGCGCAGCAGCTCCTCGTGGGTGCCCACGTCGTTGATGCGTCCGGAGTCCATGACCACGATGCGGTCGGCGTCCTCCACGCTGGAGGTGCGCTGGGCGATGATGATCTTGGTGGTGTCGGGCAGGTAGCTCTTGAAGCCCTCGCGGATGAGCTTGTCGGTCTTGGTGTCGACGGCGCTCGTCGAGTCGTCCAGGATGAGGATCTTCGGGCTCTTGAGCAGGGCGCGTGCGATGCACAGGCGTTGCTTCTGGCCGCCGGAGACGTTGGTGCCGCCCTGCTCGATGTGGGTGTCGTACTTGTCGGGGAAGGTCTGGACGAACTCGTCCGCCTGGGCGAGCTTGGCCGCCTCGACGATCTCCTCGTCCGTGGCGTCCTGCTTGCCCCAGCGCAGGTTGTCCTTGATCGTGCCCGAGAAGAGCACGTTCTTCTGGAGCACCATGGCCACGGCGTTGCGCAGCGTGTCGAGGTCGTAGTCGCGCACGTCGACGCCGCCCACGCGCACGGTGCCCTCGGTGACGTCGTAGAGGCGCGGGATGAGCTGGACGAGCGTGGACTTTGCCGAGCCCGTGGAGCCGATCACGCCGATGACCTCGCCGCTCTTGATGTGCAGGTCGATCTCGCGCAGGGCCTCGTGGTTCTTGTCGCCCTTGTAGGAGAAGCCCACGTGGTCGAAGTCGATCGAGCCGTCCGGCACCTCCATGACGGGGTCCTCGGGCTGCTCGATCGTGGTCTTGGCGTCGAGCACCTCGAAGATGCGGCGCGCGTTCTCCTCGCTCATGACGACCATGGCGAAGATCATCGAGAGCATCATGAGGCTCATGAGCATCATGAAGCCGTAGGTGATGAGCGACGAGAACTGGCCCACGTCCAGAAGCTCGCCGCGCGTGGAGACGATCGCGTAGGAGCCCACGTAGATCACGAACACCATGACGGTGTAGACGCAGAAGTTCATGATCGGGGCGTTGAGGGCGAGGATGCGCTCGGCGTGCGTGAAGTCGCGCTGGACCTCTCTGGCGGCGGCGTCGTACTTCTGCTTCTCGTAGTCCTCGCGGACGTAGGACTTGACCACGCGGATGCCGGAGAGGTTCTCCTCGGCGCGCTCGTTCAGGGCGTCGTACTTGCGGAAGATGCGACGGAAGATCGGGGTGACCTTGCGCACCACGGCGAGGAGCGCCACGGCGAGCACCGGGATGACCACCACGAAGACGACGGCCAGCCAGCCCGCCATCGTGTAGGCGGCGATGAGGGCGCCGACGAGCATGAACGGGGAGCGGATGGCGGTGCGGATGAGCATCATGTAGGCCATCTGCACGTTCATGACGTCGGTGGTGAGGCGCGTCACGAGCGAGGAGCTCGAGAAGCGGTCGATCACCGCGAAGGAGAAGGTCTGGATGTTGTAGAACATGTCCTTGCGGAGGTTCTTGGCAAAGCCGACGGAGGCCTTCGCGCAGGTGAGGCCCGCCGCCGCGCCGAAGGCGAGCGAGACGAGCGCCATGAGGGCGAGAAGCCCGCCGGTGGAGAGGATCTCCGAGAGGTCCGCGCCCGCCTTGATCGCGTCGATGAGGTCGGCGGTGAGCAGCGGGATCAGCACCTCGAAGACCACCTCGCCGAGCACCAGCAGGGGAGTGGCGACGGCGGCACCCCTGTACTGGCGGATGCTCCCCATGAGATGGCGCATGATCTGGGGGTAGGTCATGTGCGCCGCGGTCTTCTCGAACCGCGGCTCGGTGGCTAGCTCCTGTTGCATGCGGCCTCCTCTCGCCTCTTGGCCTCGATCTTCTCCCAGTGCGCGGACAGGCGGTCGAGAAGGTCGAGCAGGCCCTCGGTCTCGTCGGCGCCCAGGCAGCCGAAGGCCTCCTTCTCGAACTCCATCCTGCTCTCCACGAAGGCGCGGGCACGCCGCGCGCCCTCTTCGGTGAGGGTGAGCGTGAGCTGGCGACGGTCGGTCTCGGAGCGCTCGCGGGAGAGCAGGCCCTCCGCCTCGAGCTTGGTCACGACCTCGGAGAGCGAGGCCGACGTGATGCACGACGCCTCCTGGAGGTCGCGCTGGGTCATGCGCCCGTCATGCGCGAGCAGCTCCACGAGGATGTGCTGCTTGCCGTTTCGCCCGCCCCAATGCTGGTGCAGGTAGTAGCCAAAGTATCCGAGCTTGCGAAGAATCCGCAGCTCGACGCTTTGCTGGGTGTCCGCTTCGAACACGACTCGTCCCCTCCTCGTCCGATGGGCTCCCACAACTCTGCGACGGCCACCCGTCGATGTCAAGGTACCTAGCGATATTTCCATGGTACCAAGCTAATTGTGTCGCGCCCGTCCGATAATCACCGGTTTTCTCGCCCGACGGCTCCTACTCGAGCTCGAAGGCGCCGGTGTAGAGCTGGTAGTACGTACCCCTCTTGGCGATCAGCTCGTCGTGGGTGCCGCGCTCGATGATGCGGCCGTGGTCTAAGACGATGATCGCGTCGGAGTTGCGGACCGTGGAGAGTCGGTGCGCGATGACGAACGTGGTGCGCCCGGTCATGAGCGCGTCCATGCCGCGCTGGACGATCTCCTCGGTGTGGGTGTCGATCGAGGACGTGGCCTCGTCGAGGATCATCACGGGCGGGTCCGCGACGGCGGCGCGCGCGATCGAGAGAAGCTGGCGCTGGCCCTGGCTCAGGTTGGAGCCGTTGTCGGTCAGCATGGTGTTGTAGCCCTCGGGCAGGCGCTTGATGAAGCCGTCGGCGCCCACCAGGCGTGCCGCCGCCATGCACTCCTCGTCGGAGGCGTCGAGGCGACCGAAGCGGATGTTGTCCATGACGGTGCCCGTGAACAGGTTCACGTCCTGCAGCACCACGCCGAGGGAGCGGCGCAGGTCCGGCTTCTTGATCTTGTTGATGTTGATGCCGTCGTAGCGGATCTTGCCGTCGGCGATGTCGTAGAAGCGGTTGATGAGGTTGGTGATCGTGGTCTTGCCCGCGCCCGTGGCACCGACGAAGGCGACCTTCTGGCCCGGCTTGGCCCAGACGCTCACGTCGTGCAGGACCGTGTGACCCGGGCGATAGGCGAAGTCCACGTCGAAGAGGCGCACGTCGCCGGCGAGCGGGGTGTAGGTGAGCGAGCCGTCACCGTGCGGGTGGCGCCACGCCCACTGGCCAGCCCAGTCGTGGTCGCGGCGATCGCACTCGCGGACGTTGCCGTCGCGGTCGATCGTGCAGGCCACGAGCTCGACATAGCCCTCGTCGTGCTCGACCGGCTCGTCCATGAGCTCGAAGATGCGCTCGGCGCCGGCGAGGCCCATGACCACGGAGTTGATCTGCTGGGAGATCTGGCCGATCTGGCCGGCGAACTGCTTGGTCATGTTGAGGAACGGCACCGTGACGGCGATCGAGAAGGGCAGGCCCGAGATGGAGAGGTTGGGCACGCCGGCCTCGATGAACACGCCTCCCACCAGCGCCACGATGACGTAGGTCAGGTTGCCGAGGTTCATGAGGATCGGGCCGAGCGTGTTGGTGTACATGTTCGCCGCGCGGCTCGCCTCGAAGAGGCGACGGTTGCGCACGTCGAAGTCCTCCTGGGCGGCCTCCTCGTGGCAGAATACCTTGACCACACGCTGGCCGTTCATGACCTCCTCGACGTGGCCCTCGACGATGCCGATCTCCTTCTGCTGCGCGACGAAGTTGCGCGCGGAGCGACCGCCGAGCTGCTTGGTCATGTAGGCCATGAAGAGCACGCCCGCCACGACGACGAGGCACATCCACACGCTGTAGTAGACCATGACGGTGATGACCGAGACGCAGGTGACGAAGGTGAGTGTGATGTTGGGCAGCGACTGGCCGATCATCTGGCGCAGCGTGTCGATGTCGTTGGTGTAGTGGCTCATGATGTCGCCGCGCTGGTGCTGGTCGAAGTAGCTGATCGGCAGGTCCTGCATGTGGCCGAAGAGCCGCTCGCGGAACTTCTCGAGCGAGCCCTGCGTGATGACCGCCATCGCGCGGGTCCAGGTGAAGTTGAGGACGAGCGAGACCGCGTAGATGCCGACGAGCGTGAGCACGAGCGAGCCCACCTGGCCGGCGACGGACTCCCAGTCGCCGCTCTCCCAGTTGGCGGTCACGATCTCGAGCGTGCGCTGCATGAACGTGGCGGGAAGGGCCGAGAGCACGGCCGAGATCACGATGCAGAGGATGACGAGCGGCAGCATCCTGGGATAGAACGAGAAGAGCGTCCTGATGAGGCGCGAGAGCGTCTTGCCGCGCCCGCCGCGACGCTGCGGCGTCGCGACCTGGCGGCCGGCGACGTTCTGGCGCTCCGGCTCGCGCTCCGGCTCGGTCGGCTGGTTGGAGCCGGTGACGCTCTTGAGGATGCTCTCGGCGGAGTTGTTCCTAGCGGCCATCGGCCTCACCTCCCTCCACGGACGTGGCGTCCGCGGGCGCGTCGTCCTTCTCGGCCTCCTGGCTCGTGCGGCTCTGTGCGAGGTAGGTGTCGCGGTAGAACGGGCAGCTCTCGAGGAGCTCCTCGTGGGTGCCGAGCCCGGCGATGTGGCCGTTGTCCAGCACGAGGATGCGGTCGGCGTCCTGCACCGAGCTCACGCGCTGGGCGATGATGATCTTGGTGGCCTCGGGCAGGTAGGTCTTGAGCCCCTCGCGGATGAGCGCGTCGGTCTTGGTGTCGACGGCGGAGGTGGAGTCGTCCAAGATCAGGACCTTGGGGTGCTTGAGCAGCGCGCGGGCGATGCACAGGCGCTGCTTCTGGCCGCCGGAGACGTTGGTGCCGCCCTGCTCGATGTAGTAGTCGTACTGCTTGGGCAGGCCCTGGATGAACTCGTCGGCCTGGGCGAGCTTGCAGACCTCCACGAGCTCGTCGTAGGTGGCGTTAGGGTTGCCCCAGCGCAGGTTCTCCTTGATGGTGCCCGAGAAGAGCACGTTCTTCTGGAGGACCACCGCGACGTTGTTGCGCAGGAACTCGAGGTCGTAGTCGCGCACGTCCACGCCGCCGACCTTGACGGAGCCCTCGGTGACGTCGTAGAGGCGGCTGATGAGGTTCACGAGCGAGGTCTTGGCGGAGCCCGTGCCGCCCATGATGCCGATCGTCTCGCCGCTCTTGATGTGCAGGTCGATCTCGGCGAGGGCGCGGTGCTCGGCCTTCTCGGAGTACTTGAAGGTCACGTTGTCGAAGTCGACCGAGCCGTCGCGCATCTCGGTCTCGGGGTGCGCGGGGTTCTTGATCGTGGGCTCGGTCGTGAGGACCTCGCAGATGCGCTCGGCGCTCTCCTGGGCCATCGTGATCATGGCGAAGACCATCGACACCATCATGAGCGCCATGAGGATCATGAAGCCGTAGGTGGTCAGTGCCGAGAGCTGGCCCACGTTGAGCAGCGTTCCCTGGCTGGAGATGATGAGGTAGCTGCCAAACTGCAGGGTCACGGCAAAGACCGTGTAGACCGCGAAGTTCATCATCGGCGTGTTGAGCGCGAGGATCTTCTCGGCGCGGGTGAAGTCGGCGCAGACGTCCTGGGCGGCGCGGCCGAACTTCTCCTTCTCGTAGTCCTGGCGCACGTAGCTCTTGACGTCGCGCATTCCGGTGACGTTCTCCTCGATGGACTCGTTGAGGGCGTCGTACTTGTGGAAGACCGACCGGAAGATCGGGTGCACGGTGCGCACGACCTTGTAGAGGCCAAAGCCCAGGAGCGGCACGATGACCACGAAGACGAGCGCCAGCGGGCCGGCCATGATGAAGGCCATGACGATGCCCGCAAGCAGAAGGAACGGGCAGCGGATGGCGGTGCGGATGACCATCATGTAGGCGAGCTGCACGTTGGTGATGTCCGTGGTGAGGCGCGTCACGAGCGAGCTCGATGAGAACTGGTCGATGTTGGCGAAGCTGAAGCGCTGGACCGCGGCGAAGACGTCGTGGCGCAGGTTCATGGCCAGGCCGCAGCTCGCCTGGCTGCAGGTGACGCCGGCACCGATGCCGAAGGCGAGCGACGCGAGCGCCATGAGCACGAGCTGCAGGGCGTAGGGGAGCATGTCGGCGGGCGTGGCGCCGGCCTGGATCGAGTTGATCAGCTGCGCGGTGACGAAGGGGATGGCCACCTCCATGACCACCTCGCCCGAGACGATGATCGGCGTGGCGATCGAGGCCGCCTTGAACTCGCGGACGCTGCCGCCGATGGTGCGGACGACCTCCCGGCCCGTGAGCCCCTTCTCCTCTTCTCTCTTCTTCATGTGACTCCTTTCGACAAGGGGCCATTTTGAAACGGGATGAGGGGGATTTCAAGGTACCTAGCGATATTTCCCATGGTACCTGACAAAGCATCCACAAACGTGCCGGCATGTTGCCCTTGTAAGCCGAGTCCTGTATGCCGTTACCTGCGACCTTACAAAACCGACCCCGTTTGTAAGGCGTTCTGTAAACCGATTGTAAGGCGCTGTCAGGCTCCCGTAATGCATCGCGAACGAGGCCCGGGCGGCCGTCAGGGGCGCCCTAGGATGCCTCTCGAGAGCCGGCCCCGCGGGGCGCCGGCCACATCCACGGGAAAGGATTGTTCATGTCCAAGCTTGATCTCACGCGTCGTCAGTTCATGGGCGTCTTCGGCGCCACGGCCGCCGTCGCCGGCCTCGGCCTCGTCGGCTGCGGCGGCAACAACGCCGCCGACACCACCGAGGAGGGCGGCGACGCCGCCGACGCCGCGCTCGTCGGTTCCATCTCCTGCTCCGGCGCCACCTCCTTCCAGCCGCTCGTCGAGAAGGCCCGTGACGCCTTCCAGGACGCCAACCCCGACGTCTCCGTCGCCATCTCCGGCGGCGGCACCGGCCAGCGCCTCTCCAAGGTCGCCGAGGCCTACGTCCAGATCGGCCGCTCCGACGTCTTCGCCGAGGAGAAGCTCGAGGCCGACCAGCTCGAGGGCCTCGTCGACAACCAGGTCTGCATCGTCGGCATGGGCCCGATCGTGAACGCCAACGTCGACGTCACCGACATCACCACCGACCAGCTCAAGGGCATCTTCCTCGGCCAGATCACCGACTGGTCCGAGGTCGGCGGCACCGCTGGCGCCATCCAGGTCATCCAGCGCGAGGCCGGCTCCGGCACCCGCGCCACCTTCGAGGCCGCCGTCCTCGGCGGCGAGGTGGCCCCGGACAGCTTCCGCCCGGTCGCCGAGGTCGACTCCTCGGGCACCGTCGTCGAGCAGGTCGCCGCGACCGAGGGCTCCATCTCCTACGTCGCCTTCAACTACATGGCCAACGACGGCATCAAGGCGCTCTCCGTCGACGGCGTCGAGCCCACCCAGGAGAACGTCGAGAACGGCGACTTCCTGATCTGGGCGTACGAGCACATGTACACCCGCGAGGACGAGGACGCCGCCACCGCGCCCGTCACCAAGGCCTTCATCGAGTTCATCATGTCCGAGGACTTCGCCGCCACCGTCGTGGAGGAGGGCTTCATCCCCATGGGCGACATGAAGGTCCAGAAGGACGCCGAGGGCAACATCTCCCAGATCGCCTAGCTTCCGAACGGCTTCCCATCGGCGGCGCCCCCCTCCTCCGGGGGCGCCGCCCCCTCTTGACGAGAAAGGCTCTCCCACATGGCACAACTCATGCCCAAGCGGAGGCTCGAGAACATCGGACTGGGCATCACGGGCTTCTGCGTCGCCCTCGTCGCCCTCGTCGTCGTGACGCTGATCTTCATGGTGGCCCAGCAGGGCCTCTCCACCTTCTTCGTCGACGGCATGGATCCGATCGCGTTCTTCACCGGCCAGAACTGGATTCCCGAGCAGGAGCGCTACGGCGCACTGCCCATGATCGTGGGCTCCTTCGCCGTGACGCTGCTCTCGACGCTCTTCGCCCTGCCCGTCGCCATCGGCTCCGCGATCTTCGTCGTCGAGGTCGCCCCCGGCTTCGGGCGTCGCATCTTCCAGCCGGTGATCGAGCTTCTGGTGGGCATCCCCTCGGTCGTCTACGGCGTCCTCGGCCTCTACGTGATCAACGCGCTCGTGAAGGCCGTCTTCGGTGACGCCGCCCCCACCGGTGCCGGCATCCTCTCCGGCGCGCTCGTGCTCGCCATCATGATCCTCCCGACGATCACGACGCTCTCGATGGACGCCCTGCGCGCGGTGCCCAACCAGTATCGCGAGGGCTCCTACGCCCTGGGCTGCACCCGCTGGCAGACCACCTGGCACGTGGTGCTCAAGAGCGCCACGCCCTCCCTCATGACCGCGGTCATCCTCGGCATGACGCGCGCCTTCGGCGAGACACTGGCCGTCCAGATGGTCATCGGCGGCGTGGAGCGCTCCATGCCGACCGGTCTTCTCGACCCCGCCTCCACGCTCACGGCGGCGCTCACGGCCGGCCTCTCCAACGCGGTCTCCGGGTCCGAGTACTACCACGCCCTGTGGACCCTCGGCCTGCTCCTTCTCGTCATGTCGCTCGTGTTCATCCTGATCATCCATCTCATCGGCCGGAAGGGGGCGAAGGCGAATGGCTAGCGAGACGACCGCGTCCTCCCGCAACTCCGTCCTCGACGCCCACGTCGCGCGGATCGACCGCCAGGACAAGATCGCCACGGGCGTGCTCACCGTGATCGTGGGACTGGTCATCCTGCTCGTCGTGGCGATCATCGCCTACATCATCGCGCGCGGCGCCGGTCGGGCGCTCACGCCGGGGTTCCTCACCAACGCCTACAACGACGAGGTCCTCCCGGGCATCATCTACCAGCTGTGGGACTCGTTCTACCTGCTCTTGGTGACGCTCGTCATCTCCGTGCCCATCTCGCTCGGCGCGGCGATCTTCCTCGTGGAGTACGCGCCCGACAACTGGGTCACCTCCGCCGCCAAGACGGCCATCGAGACCCTCTCGAGCCTCCCGTCGATCGTCGTCGGCATGTTCGGCTCGCTCTTCTTCGTGGTCACGCTCGGCTGGGGCATCTCGATCATCGCCGGCGCCTGCGCCCTCACGATGTTCAACATCCCCATCCTCGTCCGCACGATCCAGCAGGCGCTCGAGGACGTGCCGCGCAGCCAGCGCGACGCCGCGCTCGCGATGGGTCTCACGCGCTGGGAGACCACGCTCAACGTGCTGCTCCCCGCCGCCATGCCCGCCATCGTCACGGGCGTCGTGCTCTCCGCGGGCCGCGTCTTCGGCGAGGCCGCCGCGCTGATATTCACCTCCGGCTCCGCGCCGGCGCGCCTGAACTTCGCCTCGCTCAACTTCCTGAGCCCGACCAACCCCTTCAACATCTTCCGCCCGGCCTGCTCGCTCGCCGTCTACATCTGGCGCCTCACCTCCGAGCCCACGGCCGGGTCCACGGAGATCGTCTGGGGCACGGCCACGATCCTGCTCGTCTGCGTGCTCCTGTTCAACATCCTTGCCCGCCTGCTCGGCAAGTTCCTCTCGAGGAGGCTGACCGCCGAATGACCGACACCACCACCATCCAGGACCAGGCCGCGGGCGAGAAGGACCTCCCGCTGCTGCGCACCAGGGACGTGACGGTCACCTACGACCTCACGCACGAGGCCCTGCACGGCACCTCGCTCGACTTCGAGGCCGGCCAGGTCACCGCCCTCATCGGACCCTCCGGCTGCGGCAAGTCGACGTTCCTGCGCTGCCTCAACCTCATGAACCGCGAGATCCCGCGGTGCTCCGTGGGTGGCCAGATCCTCTACCACGGCCATGACATCAACACGCCCAAGGAGAACCTCTTCGAACTGCGCAAGTCGATCGGCATGG
>CAUGFC010000028.1 GCA_959598545.1 uncultured Olsenella sp.
GCGCTTCTGGCGCTCCGACGTGAGCCGCGAGCGCGTGTCCGGCGGCCTGGGCGTGGGCCTGGCCATCACCAAGGAGATCGTCGACCGCCACAACGGAACGATTCTCGTGGAATCCGAGCTCGGCCGCGGCACCACCTTCACGCTGCGCATCCCCCTGCGGGCCCAGCGCAAGCAGCAGGACCGGTAGCCGCGCGAGGATGTCGCTCCCCGGTGACGTATACTAGGAGATTGAGTGAAACGCCTAGGAAAGGTGGCCGAAATGGCTGAGATGGAGCTCCGTCCGGACTCGCACGGCAAGGTGCGCGACATCTACGACTGCGGCGACAGCCTGCTCATGGTCGCGTCAGACCGCATCAGCGCCTACGACTTCATCCTCCCCGACGAGATCCCCCACAAGGGCGAGATTCTCACGCGCATCTCCGCGTTCTGGTTCGAGCGCTTCGCCGACCTCATCCCCAACCACATGATCTCCTGTGACGTGGCCGACCTGCCCGAGGAGTTCAAGCCCTATGCCGACTACCTCGCCGGCCGCTCCATGCTCGTGAAGAAGGCCCAGACCGTGCCCATCGAGTGCATCGTCCGCGGCTACCTCACCGGCTCCGGCAAGAAGACCTACGACGAAGACGGCACCGTCTGCGGCATCAAGCTGCCCGAGGGCCTCACCGAGGCCTCCAAGCTCCCCGAGCCGATCTTCACCCCGTCCACCAAGGCGGAGCTCGGCGATCACGACGAGAACATCTCCTTCGAGCGCTGCTGCGAGATCGTGGGCGAGGACGTGGCGGCCCAGCTGCGCGACGCGTCCCTCTCGATCTACAAGGCCGCGGCCGACTACGCTGCCGAGCAGGGCATCATCATCGCCGACACCAAGTTCGAGTTCGGCTTCATCGACGGCAGGCTCACGCTGATCGACGAGTGCCTCACGCCCGACTCCAGCCGTTTCTGGCCGGCCGACTCCTACGAGGAGGGCAAGGTCCAGCCGAGCTACGACAAGCAGTACGTCCGCGACTGGCTGCGCGCCAACTGGGACATGACCGGCGAGCCGCCGCGCATCACGGCCGAGGTCATCGAGGGCACCTCCAGGCGCTACCAGGAGGCCTATCAGATCATCACCGGCAGCGCCTTCGTGCCTGCCCGCACCAAGTAAGGAGCGTCATGTCACTGCGCGACACCATCGAGGGAGCCCGCCGCGAGGCCGAGGGCAACGCCGTCGGCCGTCCCAAGAAGGAGGCCGAGGCCGTCGCTGCCGAGAGCGACGAGAAGAGGGGCTTCTCGCGAAGCTCGGCCGCCAAGGCCAAGCCCGCCCGCGAGGCCGCCGCGTCCGTCCGGACCGGCTCCGCCTCCTCGTCCAAACCGAGCATCTTCGGCGACAAGAACGAGTCTAAGGAGGAGAAGCGCGAGCGCAAGCGCAAGGAGCGCGAGGAGAGCGACCTTCGCAACCGCGCCTACGACCTCGTCCTGCGCAGTATGCCGGACTACCGTCGCACCGAGCGCGTCTTCTGGATCATGGTGGGCGTCGGCATGGCGCTCGCCGTCATCTCGCTGGTGTGCGTCTACCTCTACGGCGAGACCACCAACATGAGCACCTGGCAGGGCGCGCTCTCCATGGGCACCCTCGTCGGCGCCTATGTGTGCATCATCGCCGCCATCATCTACGACTTCGTCAAGCGCCGCCCGTTCCGCAAGCAGGTCCAGGCGCGCGTCAACGGCCTGACCGACAAGAAGCTCGCCGACCTCC
The DNA here is from genome assembly GCA_959598545.1 of uncultured Olsenella sp. GTDB lineage: Bacteria > Actinomycetota > Coriobacteriia > Coriobacteriales > Atopobiaceae > Thermophilibacter. The sequence goes on from CAUGFC010000028.1 coordinate 1,736, forward strand.
TGGAGGAGGAGCGCGCCCGTCAGATCGCGGAGAAGGCGGCGAAGGACGCCCGCAAGGGCAAGAAGTAGCGCCGCGGCGTCGCGCGGCCCCGTGCCGCGCGTGCTAGAATGGCACCCATGCCTTCGTAGCTCAGGGGATAGAGCACCGCTCTCCTAAAGCGGGTGTCGGCCGTTCGAATCGGCCCGGGGGCACCAGAAAAGACGCAGGCCGTCGGGTTTTTCGCCCGGCGGCCTGCTTTTCTGTCTGCGCGGCTAGTTAAAAATGCCGGCGCGTCCCCCTCTTCGGAGCCGTTCCGAGGGGGACGCGCCGGTAAAACTAACCAAAACGGAGAGAAGGACGGGGACGCGCCGCTCTTTCTAACGCGTGCTGCCGCTACTGGCCCTCCGGCGTGGCACCGTTTCCGATAGACCCGCCGGGGGTCTCCTGCTCCTGTGCCTCCGTGGTGAGCGTGATCGTGGCGCCGTACGGGGCGGAGCCGGTCACGGACTGGTCGATGACGATGCCGTCCGTGGGGCCGCTGATGTTGACGACGAAGTTGGCCCCCTCGAGACGTGCCTGCGCGGTGGTCGCGACCTCGCCGATCACGTTGGGGACCTTGACCTCCTCGCGACCGGAGGAGACGTAGACGTTGACCGTGGAGCCCTTGTCGACCGTGGAGCCCATGTCGGGGTTCGTGTAGATCACGTAGCCGGCGTCGACGCTGTTGTCGGAGACCCTGATCACGTTGGGGACGAGACCCAGATCCTTGAGGCGCGAGGTGTACTCGCTCTCGGTGGCGTTGGAGAGCTCGGGGACCACGACCTGGCTGCTGCCGGCGGAGACGTGATAGGTGACCGTGTCACCCGCGTTGGCGGTGGAGCCTGGCTCGAGGTCCTGCTCGGCGACCTCGCCCTCCTCGTAGTCGTCGCTCTCGACGTCGTCACCGCGCTTGCCGAGGAGCTTGTGCTTGCTGAGCTCCTCCTCAGCCTCGTCGGCCGTCATGCCGCGCAGGTCGGGGACCTCGACCTCCTCGACGGGGGTGGGGCCGTTGGACACCTTGAAGTTGATGACGCTGCCCTCGGGCATCTGCCGGTTGGGCTCGGGGTCCTGCTCGACGACGCGGCCCTCGGGGACGTTGTCGTCGTAGACGTACTGGGGCTCGCCGGCCTCGAAGCCCTCCTTCTCTATGGCCTCGACGGCCTGCTCGACGGTGAGGTTGCTGAGGTTGGGGACGGTCCTCATGGCGGTGCCGGAGCCCAGCAGGCTCACCAGCGCCACGATGACCAGCACCGCGGCCACGATTCCGCCCGCGGCGGCGAGAATGACGTTGCGCTTGCGCTTGCGCTGGCGCTCGGCCTCGGCCTCGGCGGCCTGCTGCGTGGCGCTCTGGCGGAACCGGCCGGTGCGCTCGACCCGCGGCATCGTGGCCGTCCCGCCCACCATCGGCGTGGCGCCGCGCTCGAGCTTGCTCGTGGCGGCGGCGGGCAGCACGGAGGTGGCGGTGTTCACGGCCTGCATGCGCCCCGCGAGGTAGTCGCGCAGCGTGCGAGACAGCTCGTCGGCCGTCTGGAAGCGGTCGGCGGGGTTCTTCTGCATGCACTTGAGGATGATCGCCTCGAGCTGCGGGTCCACGTTCGGGTTGAGCTGGCTGGGCGGCTTGGGCTGCTCGTTCACCTGCTTGAGCGCGACGGAGATGGCGTCGTCGCCCTGGAAGGGGACCTGGCCGGTGGCCGCCTCGTACATGACGATGCCCAGCGAGTAGATGTCGGTGGTGGGGCCGAGCTCCTTGCCCTGGGTCTGCTCGGGGGAGACGTAGTGGGCGGTGCCCAGGACGGAGTTGTCCTGCGTGAGGTGGCTGTTCTTGGCGCGGGCGATGCCGAAGTCCATCACCTTGATGTTGCCGTCGGGCTGCACCATGATGTTCTGCGGCTTGATGTCGCGGTGGATGATGTCGTGCTTGTGCGCCACCGAGAGCGCCTGCGCGATCTGCGAGCCGATCTGCGCGACCTTCTTGCAGTCGAGCGCGCCGTGCTTGCGGATGCCGGTCTTGAGGTCGGTGCCGCGCAGGTACTCCATGACGATGTAGTAGGTGTCCGCGTCCTTGCCCCAGTCGTAGACGCTCACGATGTAGGGGCTCTGGAGCGCGGCCGCCGCCTGCGCCTCCTGCTTGAAGCGGGCGGCGAAGGACGGGTCGTTGGCGTACTGCGGCAGCATCGTCTTGATCGCCACCGTGCGTCCGAGCACCTCGTCGAGACCACGGTAGACCGTGGCCATGCCGCCGGTTCCGATTCTGTCCTGGACCTGGTAGCGTCCGCCGAGCTTCGTCTCTGCCATCGTCTCTCCTATCCCACGCGGGTGCTGGCCGCGTCCTGTCGTCTCGTTGCCGTCTCCCTCATCAGCGTGCCGCTCCCGACGCCTGGATCTGCAGCGTCTCCGAGATCACCTCGCCGGCGATGCCGGCGGCGATTCCCTCGACGTTGGACCCGCGGCCCTCCACGCAGACGGAGATGGCCAGGGTCGGCTCGTCATAGGGGGCGAATCCGATGAAGAGCGAGTTCACGTTGCCGTTCTCGACCTCCGCCGTGCCGGTCTTGCCGGCGACGCGGACGCCCGAGACCTGGGCCGCCGTGCCCGTGCCGCTCTCGACGACCTGAAGCATCGCCTGCTTCAGCTGGTCGGCGGTCGTGGCGGAGATCGCCTGCCCGAGCGAGCGGGCGGCGGTCGAGAAGGTCTCGACGCCCTCCGGGGAGAGCACGTGGCCTACCACGTAGGGGTTCATCGCGACGCCGCCGTTGGCGATGGTCTGGGCGACCACGGCGTTCTGCATGACGGTGGTCTGGGGTCCGGCCGGGCTCTCGTGCTGGCCGACGGGCTGGCCGCAGGCGGCCCATGCCGTCTCCCACTCCGTCATCTCCGAGGCGACGGGCATGAGGGAGGCGACGCACGGGAAGTCCTGGCCGATCTGCTGGCCGTAGCCGAAGGCGGTCGCGTAGCTCACGAGCCGCTCCGAGCCCACCGCGGTTCCGATCTGGGCGAACGCGGTGTTGGAGGAGACGGCGAACGCGTCCTCTACCGAGACGGTGCCGTAGTCGGCGTCGTGGATGTTGGTGACCTCGGCCCCGCCGACCTCGATCGAGGCGGGGGCGTCGAGGGTGTCGTCGAGGGAGGTCGTGCCGGAGTCGAGCGCCGCGGCGAGTGTGACGGCCTTGAAGGTCGAGCCGGGCGCGTAGAGCGAGTCGGTGGCGCGGTCGACGAGCTCGCTGCCGCCGCCCGTGATGACGGAGCCGAGGTCGTCGGCCGAGTAGGTCGGCGAGGACGCCTTGGCGAGGACGGCGCCGGTGGACGGGTCGAGAACCACGATCGCGCCCGTGTAGCCCTCGAGAGCCCGCTCGACGGCGCGCTGGATCTGCGAGTTGATGGTCAGCTGGACGGTCGAGCCGGGCTGGGAGACGCCCGCGAGCGAGTAGAGGGCGGTCCTCCAGTTGGAGTAGTCCTTGCGCCCGGTGAGGGTCTCGTTCATGGTCGACTCGACGCCGTCCGAGCCGTACTGGGTGGAGATGTAGCCGACGGTGTGCCGCGCGAGGGTGCCCTGCGGGTAGGAGCGCACGTAGGTCCCGTCGGACTGCTGGGTGCTCTCTGCGAGCGTCACGCCGTCCGAGGTGATGATCGGGCCGCGCTGGACGTACGCGCTTCTCGCGATCGTGTGGTTGTTGCCGGGCAGGTTCTGGATGCGCGCGGCGTCGATCTGCTGCACGTAGGTGAGGTTGGCGATGAGTGCGGCAAAGAGCAGCGCGAAGACGCTGATCAGCGAGGTGAGGCGCTTGCCGAGCGCAACGCGCCCGAGGACGCCCGACTCCTTGGTCGTGAGGCCGAAGCTCCCGCGCGCGTGGCTGCCGTGGACCACGGAGGCGGCGTGCGCGCCCGAGGGGCCCCGGACCTGGCCCGTGAACGAGAGGACTGGGTCGCGCCGCTCGCTGCCGCGCTCGACGGCGCTCCTGAGCTGCGTCTCCCTGCCGGTGCCCTCGTCGCCCGCCCGCAGGAGCAGACCAACGATCAGGAAGCTGGCGAGAAGGGAGGTGCCGCCCTGGCTCATGAAGGGCAGCGTGACGCCCGTGAGCGGCAGGAACTTGGTCACGCCGCCGACGATCACGAAGGCCTGGACGGATATCGCGCAGGTGAGGCCCACGGCGGCGAACGCCGAGCAGTCAGACTTGGCGCGCGCCGCGGTCGCGAGCCCGCGCACGCAGAAGAGAAGGAAGAGCAGAAGGACGGCGGAGCCGCCGAGAAGACCCATCTCCTCGCCGATGGCGGCGAAGATGAAGTCGCTCTGGACGAACGGGATCGTGGTGGCGAGGCCGTTGCCGATGCCGACGCCGGAGAGCCCGCCGTCGGCCAGCGAGTAGAGGCCCTGGACGATCTGGTACCCGCCGCTGCTTGCCGCGGACCACGGGTCGATCCAGATGTCGACGCGGTTGCGCACGTGGCCGAACAGCAGGTAGCAGGCGATGCCGCCCAGGGCGAGCAGAAGCAGGCTCACCACGACGTAGCTCACGCGGCCGGTGGCCACGTAGATCATGATCACGAAGAACGCGAAGAAGAGCAGGGCGCTTCCCAGGTCGCGCTCGAACACCACGACGAGCAGGCTGATGCCCCACATCACGAGCAGCGGGAGGAGCATCCGCAGGCGCGGGAAGGAGAACGGGCCCACGCGCCGCATGGAGGCGGAGAGCGCCTCGCGGTTGGTGGCCAGGTAGAAGGCGAGGAAGAGCGTGATCAGGATCTTGGCGAACTCGCCGGGCTGGAAGCTGAAGCCGCCGATGTAGATCCAGAGCTTCGAGCCGTTCTGCTCGGTGCCCACGAGCATGGGGAGCACGAGAAGCGCCACGCCGGCGAGGCCGAGCGTGTACTTGTAGTCGGCGAGGGAGTCCAGGTCCCGGACGGCAGCGAGGATCGCGACCATGGCCGCGACGGAGAGGAAGAGCCACACCACCTGGCTGACGGCGGACTCGGGGGCGAGCCGGGTGAGGAAGGTGATGCCCGTGCCCGAGAGCACGAAGACGATGGGCAGGATCGCCGAGTCGGCCCCCGGCGCGAGGAAGCGTATGGCGACGTGCGCGGCCGCGAAGGCGGCGAACAGCCCCAGCGGCACGCCGAGCGTCGAGACGCTGAGCTGCACGTTGGAGTTGAGCACGTACATGGCGTAGAGGAGTATGACGGGCACGGCGGCAAGGCAGAGCAGGAAGAGCTCCGTGTTGCGCCGGCTGTGACCGCGCTGGCGGTCGTGCTGGACGGGGGCTGGCGCGGCGAGAACCGAGGCCTCGACCTCGGAGCGCGAGCGCGCCCCCGGGCGGCGAACCTTCCTCACTGCTGCTCACCCCCGTCCTGGCTGCCCGCCTCGGTCTCGGAGCGCGCCGTCTCGGCGGTCTGGGCGGCGCGGTCCTTCTCGGCGGTGATCTGCTGGTGGTAGGAGTCGATGACCGCGCGGCCCGCCTCCTCGCTCTCCACGCGGATGCCGTCCTCGAGCTGGTCCTGGACGGCGGCGGGCAGGTCGGTGAGCTCGACGGCGCTCGTGCTCACGAGCTCGCCGAACGGAATGCCGAGGAACTCGGCGTTTATGCCGCGGTAGAGGCCAACGGTGGTGCCGTTGACGCCGAGGTACCACTCGCTGCGGATGAAGGTCAGCGCGACGAGGGCGACCACCGCAAGCGTCGCCAGGATGATGCACGCGACGCTCGCGGCACCCCGGAAGAGTCGGCGGCGCGCCTCCTCGGCCTGGCCGTCGTTCAGGATGTCGACCACGACCACGGTGACGTTGTCGGCGCCGCCCGCGGTGAGCGCCGCGGCGACGAGGTTGTCGGCCGCCTGCTTGGGCGTGGCGCTGGAGACCGCCAGGGACTCGATCTCGCTGTCGGGGACCATGGAGGAGAGGCCGTCGGAGCACAGGATGATACGGTCCCCGTCGTTGACCTCGAGGGAGAAGTGGTCGGCGTACATGTCCGGGTCCGAGCCCAGGGCGCGGGTGATGATGGAGCGCGAGGGGTGGGTGCGGGCCTCGTCGGCGGTGATCTGGCCGGAGTCCACCAGCTCCTCGACGTAGGAGTGGTCGTGGGTGATGCGCACGAGGGTCCCCTCGCGCAGAACGTAGGCGCGCGAGTCGCCCACGTGGGCGACGGCGAGCAGGTTCTTCTCGACGATCACCGCGGTGGCGGTGCAGCCCATTCCGGGCTTGCCGATGCCCTGCTCGGCGGCCTCGATGACGTTTCTGTTGGCGGACTCGACGGCGGCGCCGAGAAGGACGTCGTCGGCCGTGGCCGGGGCCTCCCTGCCCACGGTCTCCACGGCTATGGAGCTCGCCACCTCGCCGGCGGCGTGCCCGCCCATGCCGTCCGACACCACGAAGAGCGGCGCCTGGAGCAGGAAGGAGTCCTCGTTGTGGCCACGCACGAGGCCGACGTCCGAGCGCGCCCCCCAGGAGATGAACTCGTTGGAGCCAAAGACGGCGTCCGCACCGGCCCTCCCCTCGACGGCCATCTCGGCGCGGCCGGGGGCGTTCGTGGGCTCCTGCGGGGCGGTGATCTGGGCGTCTGCCGTCGTCATCCGCGGCTCACCCTCATGATGGTGTCACCCACCTGCACCTCGTCATCCTCGCGCAGGGTGACGGGCTGGTCGATGACGCGGCCGTTGACCAGCGTTCCGTTGGTGGAGCCGAGGTCCTCGAGCACGAGGGCGGGGCCCTGCAGGGTCAGGCGCGCGTGGTTCGACGAGACGTAGGGCTCGTCGATGACGATGTCGGAGGAGGGGGAGCGGCCGATGACGACCGGCCCCAGGATGTCGACGTGCAGGCCGCGGAGGGAGCGGACGCCCTTCTCGACGTCAACGGCCCAGATGGCCGAGTCTCGACGCTGGCCGCGCACCAGGCCGACGCCCGTGCGCATGACGGCGAAGAGGAAGACGTAGAGGAGGACGACGAGAAGGACGCGCCCCGCGAACAGCACGAGGTCGATCATCGCGGGTTCTCCCGGAACTCGAGGTTGGTGAGGCCGAGGGTGACGAGGTCGCCGTCGCGCAGGACGCACTCGCGGATGTCGACGTCGTTCACCAGCGTGCCGTTGGTCGAGCCGAGGTCGGAGATGTACCAGTCGCGCCCGTCGAAGGTGAGCTCCGCGTGACGGCGGGACACGTTGGGGTCGCGCAGGACGATCCCGGCCTGGGAGCGCTCGCGGCCGATGACGGTCGCGGGGGCCTTGCCGGTGTAGGTGCGCCCGGTCTGGCGGTCGATGAGCAGGCAGGTGGCGCCGACCGGCATGGAGCTCGCGTCGGGGACGGGGGAGCCGGCACCCGGCTGGGCGGCCGCGACGGCGGCGCCCGCGGAGACGGCGCTCATGCCCATGCCGGCCGCGACGGCGCGCGCGTCCACGAGCGGGACGCTGCGGCGCTGGGTCTGCGGGACGGGGATGGCGCCGGGGCCCTCGCCCGGCGCGACCATCGGCGCCGGAGGTGCGACCGGGGTGACGGGCATGGGGGTGGACTCGGAGGCCGAGGCGACCGGGAGCGGGTCGACGTCGAGGCCGTCCAGGGGCGCGCGCGCCGGCTCGGGCGCGGGGACGGCGGCGGGTACGGGGCGCTTCTCGCCGCGCGGGCGGACCTGGGCGGCCGCGCCGCCGGCGCTGGAGTTGCCGGCGAGGAACGCGCGCTCCTCCTCGCGCAGGCGCGCGAGGGTGCCCGCGTCGACGTTCTCCGCAAAGACGGCGAACTTGCCGGACTTGAGCGCCGGGTCGACCATGAAGCGCACGAGGGGGCTGCCCACGAAGGCGTAGCCCTTCTCCTGGGCCCGGGCCGTCACGAAGGAGGCCGTCTCGTAGGTGATCTGCTCGTAGAGCGGGCGCATGAGAGAGTCATCGGTGGCGGAGACCAGGACGGTGTAGAGCGCGGGGGCGGTGTCCACGCCGTCGATCTCGTACGTCTCGTTCTCCATCTCGCGCACGGCGCGCTTGGCGAGCTTCTTGAACGAGAAGGGCTCCGTGTAGCCCTGGGGTGCCGCACCGAAGACCGACCCGATGCGCGCCTCGAAGTCACTCAGAAAACTCATCAGTACCCTCGCCTTCCTGGTCCTCGTAGAGAGGGCCCCTCAGGACAGTCGCAACGCACAAAAGCACACCTAAGAGTACCGCAAGCACAACGCTCGGCCAGTCGAGGGCGGGCCATATACTGGTATTCTCCATGCTAGCTGCGAGAACGCAGGATGCCAGGAGGCAGTCGAGGCCCAGGAGCTGCCCGAGGACGCCGGCCGCGACCGAGCCGCGCCCGGTGAGGGCCGAGGCGACGATCCCGCAGGCCAGCGAACCTGCGAGCAGCAGCCAGAACGCCGGGGAGGTCAGCTCCGCGGCAAGGGCCCCGGAGAGCGGGGCCGCCGAGAAGGACGAAGCGGCCGCCGCGTGGAAGAGCGCGCCGGAGAGATACCCCAGTGCCGACGTGGCGGCGGCAGGCAGCGTCTCGAGCGCGTAGCCGGAGAGCGCCGCGCCGGCGACCGGGGACGGCAGGCACCAGGGCAGGAGCAGGGCGAGCGAGGAGAGCCGCTCGAAGCGACCCGCGAGCGCCCACCAGGCAACGACCGACACCACCAGGAGCACGGCGAGAAAGACGGGGAGCGCCTCGCCGCCCGACCCGCTCGCGAGCGCGGCCGCCGCGGCGACGGCGGAGAGCGGGGCGGCGGCCGGGGGCCAGATCGCGGCGAGGGCGCAGGCGGCGAGCAGCACGCCCGTGGCGAGGGCGGGCTCGGCGGCGAGCCCGGCCACGTGGGGCAGCGTCAGCCGCAGCGCGGAGAAGGCGACGAGCGCGGTGAGCATCCGGGGCAGCAGGCCTTCGGGGAGCCGCAGGGGCCGGCGCTGCCGTCGGATGGCGGGGGATCGGACGGCGTCGTCCTCCTCGGCCTGGGACACGAGCGACTCGAGTGACTCCGCGCCCGCGGCGGGGTCGCCCAGGCAGGGGAGCAGGGCGTCCACGAACTCGAGGACGTCCGCGTCGCGCTGCGCCGGGGAGGGGGAGAGCTCGGCGACGAGGGCGGACTCGGCGTCCGGGCCAAGCTCGGGGCAGAGGCGCGCGAGCCTGCCCGGGCCGCGCTGGATCCGGCGCAGGGAGTCCTCCGCGCTTCTCGCCAGGAACGGGTCGTCCCCGGTGAGGGCCTGCCAGACCACCACGGCGAGGGAGAACACGTCCGTGCGCTCGTCCACCAGGGCGCCCTCGATCTGCTCGGGCGGCATGTAGCCCACCGTGCCGCCGCGCGCGTCGCCGTAGCCGGCGGCCGAGGCGAGCGTGGACATGCCGAAGTCGGCGAGCTTCACGGTGCCCTGCCGGTCGATCATGATGTTGGTTGGCTTGATGTCCAGGTGCAGCACGCGGTTCTCGTGCGCGAAGGCGAGCGCGCGGGCCACGCTCTGGAGCACGTGCGCGCACTCCTCGGGCGTGAGGCGGCCGCCCTCAACCCGGCCGAGCAGCTCGGCGAGGTTGAGGCCGTCCACGTACTCCATGACCAGGTAGGCGAAGATCCCGTCCGACTCAAAGTCGAAGACGGTGACGATGTTGGGGTGGCTGAGCATGCAGGCCGTGCGGGCCTCCGCGAGCGCCTCCTCGGCGGTGGTGCCCCAGTCGGCGAGCGGCATGCGCTTGATCGCCACACGCCGCTGGAGCCGCTTGTCCCAGCAGGTGCAGACGGTGCCGAAGCCGCCGTCTCCGCGGCGCTCGATCACGCGGTATCTGCCGAGAAGAGCCTCTTCGTGCGGGGTGTCCGCCGGCGTCAGGGGGGTGCTGCTCGCGCGCACCCGGGTGGGCGTGTCGCTCACGGCTCCTCCTTGTTCGTTTGAGCTGCGTGTGGCCGTGTGGGCATCATTCTAGCGCTTGCGGGCGCGGAGGGAAAACCGCCGCCCGCGCCGCCGCGAGGTGGAAGGGCGGCAACGCGTAGTACCATGGCGTTGGCGGTAGTGGTTATGTCAACATGAAATGGACGCCAGATGAGCATTGAAGCACGCACCCCCCTCTACGTGCGTCTCGCCAACTCGATCGAACGCAACATCACGGACGGTGTCTGGAGGATGGGCTCCAAGATCCCCAGCGAGCGTGAGCTCATCGAGATGTACGGCATGAGTCGGATTACCGTGCGCAAGGCCATAGACGAGCTCGAGCGTCAGGGGCTGGTGGAGCGCATACAGGGGAAAGGCACCTTTGTCCTGAGCCGCGGCATCGTCCAGAACTTGGGGGGCGTGTACAGCTTCTCGCGTGAGATGGAGCGGCAGGGCAAGATTGCCTCCACGAGGCTGCTTGACCGGGGCGTTATCCCGGCGCCGCACAACATTGCCGCGAACCTCGGTCTCGCGGACGGCGCCCAGATCATCTTCGTCAACCGCCTGCGCTGTGCCGACGCCGATGTCCCCATCATGTTTGAGCGGACGTACTTCTCGGCGGCGCGCTATCCCTTTGTGATGGACATCGACCTTGATCATCGCTCGCTCTACCAGACGCTTGAGACAGACTATGGCGTAACGATTGACAAGGCACTCGAGCGCTTCAAAGCGTGTGCGATTACCCAAGAGGAAGGAGAGCTCCTCGGGTGTCGCGAGGGCCACTACGGCCTGTTGGTCAAGCGCGTCTCCTTCAGCGGCAGCAACCTGGTCTGCTACTCGTCGATCGTCTCCAAGGGCGACAGCTTCGAGTTCACGGTGATGCTCGAGTCCTAGGCTGCGCCTGCCGCTCGCGCCGCTTGCCGCCCGGATGGGTCCGCTGGCCGTCTTTGCCGGCGTCCATGTTTCCTCCACAGTTAACCTCGTGTTTAGCAACTGGTCATAACGACATGACGTTATGAGGGGAGAAGAAATGCTGGAGGAGCGGATGGTTGCCACTGATGTCAAGGCATCCACGTGGCGGCAGGCAGCACGTGCGGCGGGCCAGCTGTTGGTCAACGACGGAGCGGTGGAGCCGGCATACCTGGATGCCATGGTTGCGTCCGTCGAGAAGTTTGGCCCGTATATGATTCCCGTTCCTGACGTCGCCTTCTTCCATGCGGCACCCGGAGAGCACGTTACGAGAAGCGCGCTTTCGTTCGTGACGCTGAGCGAGCCGGTGTTCTTCTCAGAGTTCGCGAACCAGCGAGTGCGTGCTGCCTTTGCTTTCGGCGCTGTTGACCAGGACTCCCACTTCGGCATGCTCGCCAACGTGGTTGCCCTGTTGCAGGACGAGGAGTTTCTGAGGCTCGCCACGACCGGCGGTGGGCGCGAGGAGCTCATGGGAAGAATCCGGGCGGTGCTCGGAGACGAGGGTTAGGAGATGATGATGAAGCAGGACGAGTACTACAAGGTCGTGACCGAGCAGCTTGCGTGTGAGGCCACAGAGGAGCATGACAGCATCGAGCAGGCTGCCCAGTGGTGCGCAGATGCCGTCTGCAAGGGGCGTCTCATCCATGTGTTCGGCTGCGGACACTCCCAGATGTTTGCGATGGAGGTCTTCTATAGGGCAGGTGGACTGGTGCCTGTCGACGCGATTCTCATTCCGCACATGGCGCTCTTTCCCAAAGCCAAGCTATCTACGCTGCAGGAGCGCGTCGAGGGGTTCTGCGACAAGGTCCTCCAGCAGCATGACACCTCGCCCGACGACGTGATGATCATCGTCTCCATTTCCGGACGCAACGCCGGCGTTGTGGACATGGCGCTTGAGGCCAAGAGAATCGGCATGAAGGTCGTGGCGCTCACCTCCCGTCAGTTCTCCGAGGGCGTGTCTTCGCGCCACTCTTCGGGCAAGAACCTCAAGGACGTGGCCGACTGCGTTATCGATATCAAGTGTGTGCTGGGCGACGCCTGCCTCTCCATCGAGGGGATGGATGCCAGCTTCTGTGGCACCTCGACGGTGCTGGGCATGTTTGTCATGGAGTCAATTGTGGCGCGCACGGTCGAGCTGTGCTCCGAGCGAGGGGTGGTTCCGCCGGTTTATGTCTCGAGCAACCTGGACAAGGGTGACGCGATTAACGACGCCTACATCAAACAGTACGGCAAGCTCATAGAGTGCCTGTAGAGAGGGGGAAGGGATGCTGAAGATTATCACGGTGTGCGGACTTGGAGTGGGCTCGTCGCTCATTATGAAGATGACGGCCCAGAGCGCCATGGACCAGCTTGGTGTCAAGTGCCAGATCGAGCACTGGGATATGGGCACCGTCAACTCCAAGCCCTGTGACGTCATCGTCACCTCGAACGAGTTCAAGAAGAACTTCGAGGGGCAGGACAACGTCGTCTATGTCAACAACTTCGTGGACGTGAACGAGATGAAAGAGAAGCTCGACGCGTACCTGACCGAACACAACCTTAAGTAGGAGGTGCCCCATGCTCGACTTCCTCGTTGAGTTCTTTGAGACGCCGGCGATCATGCTGGCGGTTGTCGCTCTGATCGGTCTGCTTCTCCAGCGTCGCTCCGCCGGAGAGGTGTTCTCTGGAACGGTCAAGACCGCTCTCGGCATGATCATGCTCTCCTCCGGCTCGAGTCTGGTTGTGACTTACATCACTCCGTTCTCCGAGCTGTTCACGACCATCTTCGGACTCTCAGGCTTCGCCACTTCTAGCGAGTCCATCTCCGCCGCCATGCAGACCGCGATTCCCGTGGTTGGCTCGGCTTCTGCGCTCATCCTGGGCATCGGCTTCCTGGTCAACGTTCTTCTCGCGCGCTTCTCGCCGCTCAAGTACGTTTTCCTGACGGGCCACATGCTTTGGATCCTCTCCGTCGTGGTCGCCTTCGTCCTGTACACGATGGGCCTTGACGAGACGATGATTGTGATCGTGGGCAGCATCATTCAGGGTCTGGTCACTACCACGCTGCCCGCCATCTCCCAGCCCTACGTGCGTAAGGTCACTGGTGGCTCTGACATGTTTGCTGTCGGTCACCTCACCACGCTTGGTACCGTTGCCGCGAGCACCGTCGGCGGCCTTCTGGGTGACAAGTCCAAGAGCGCCGAGGACATCAAGCTCCCCGAGTCCCTGGAGTTCTTCAAGGACACCTCCATGTCCGTCTCCATTGTAATCGGCGTGTTCTACTTGGTGCTGGTTATCGCCGCTGGACCGGAGGCCGTCGCCGCGTACTCTGGTGGGTCCAACTACATCCTGTTTGGCCTCACGCAGGCGCTCGGCTTCACCGTGGGTATCCTCGTGCTGCTTCAGGGTGTCCGACTCTTCCTGGGCGAGATTGTCCCGGCCTTCAAGGGCATCTCCGACAAGCTGGTTCCCGGTGCCATCCCCGCGCTGGACGTCCCCGCGCTCTTCGGCTTTGCTCCCAACTCGCTGATGCTTGGCTTCGTGGGTGCCGTGGTGGGCATGCTCCTCGCCATGGTCGCCAGTGCCGCCGCGTTCAAGACCGTGCCGCTCATCTCGATCATCGGCGCGTTCTTCACTGGTGGCGTGGCCGGCATCTTCGGAAACGTCACGGGTGGCCGTCGTGGAGCCGTGATCTCCGGTTTCCTTTACGGCTTCTTCCTGATTTTCTTCGCGGGCTTCGTCTCCAAGCTGTATGACTTCGCCGCCTACGGTGCGGAGGGCGTCGGCCACGACTGCATCGACGTCATGGCATTCCTGACGGTCATGAAGCAGCCGATTTTCGGCATCGTGGTCGTCGTCGCTCTCTTTGTGGCGATGTGCTTCGTTCAGGTGCGTCGCAACAAGAAGGCCGCTGAGCAGTAGGCCCTAGCCAAACCTGCCCTCTCTTGGTGGGCGGCGGCCACTCGGGATTTGGTCGCCGCCCGATTTGTGCCGCGAGAAAAGACTTGGCAGCGGGCGGGGGATGCGCTACGATATCCCAGCACGCGGGCGTGGCGGAATTGGCAGACGCGTACGGTTCAGGTCCGTATGGGGGCAACTCCATGAAGGTTCAAGTCCTTTCGCCCGCACCATGAACGCACGGGGCCTCGGCGGTGACGCCGGGGCCCTTTTCGTATGCGTGGCGGGTGTGACGGTCTTCTCGGTGCCGGCCGTCGCGAAATTAGCGGACAAAATTCGATTAACCCTTATATATCCGCAGGATCCAAATTCGAGAAAGTTGAATTTTGTCCGTTAATCTGACGGTCCGGCGGCGCGCGGGCTACTCCTCGTCGTCGCCGAAGAGGTCCCAGTCGCCCTCGGTCTTCTCGTGATTGAAGTAGCGTCGCTTGGTCTTGCGCTCCATGAGCAGGGCGATGATCAGGCAGAGCACGGCGCCGCCCGCTATCAGGCAGATGACGCCGACCTTGTCGTTGAACAGCCACGTGAAGAAATCAGCGATTGCCTGCATGGGTGCCTCCCGGGGGCGTCGTTTTCCGTGCGCACAAGTATATACTTGGAGCGCTGCCGGGCGAGCGCCCGCGGCAACAGGCAACCAGAGGCAGGAGTGAAGATGCTCGACATCAAGTTCGTCCGCGAGAACCCCGACGCAGTTGACAAGGCCTGCGCGTCCCGCCAGAACGCGCACTGGGACCGCGAGAAGTTCTTCGAGCTGGACGAGCAGCGTCGCTCCGTGATCGTCGAGGTCGAGGCCCTGCAGGCTGAGCGCAACGCCGTCTCCAAGGAGATTGGCCAGCTCATGCGCGAGGGCAAGCGCGACGAGGCCGAGGCCGCAAAGGCCAAGGTAGCCGCCAACAAGGAGCGCATCGCCGAGCTCGACGACAGGCGCGACGAGGTGGAGCGCGCCCTCTTCGACCTGGTCGCCGCCATCCCCAACATCCCCGACGCGAGCACGCCCTACGGTCGCGACGACTCCGACAACCCCGAGGTTCGCCGCTGGGGCACCCCGCGCGAGTTCGACTTCGAGCCCAAGGCGCACTGGGACCTGGGCCCCGCCACGGGCATGATTGACTTCGACCGCGGCGTGAAGCTCGCCGGCGCCCGCTTCTACCTGCTGGGCGGCATGGGCGCCCGCATGGAGCGCGCCCTGATCAACTACTTCCTCGAGAAGCACGCCGCGGCGGGCTTCAAGGAGTTCTGGTCCCCGGTCATCACCAACAAGGAGACCCTCTTCGGCACGGGCCAGCTGCCCAAGTTCGAGGACGACCTGTACCACGTGAACCCCGACCTCTACCTC
This sequence comes from uncultured Olsenella sp., assembly GCA_959598545.1. Lineage (GTDB taxonomy): Bacteria > Actinomycetota > Coriobacteriia > Coriobacteriales > Atopobiaceae > Thermophilibacter. The sequence continues at coordinate 16,793 of CAUGFC010000028.1, forward strand.
ATTCCCACCGCTGAGGTCATGCTCACCAACATCCACCGCGACGAGGTGCTCGACGCCGCTCAGCTGCCGCTGTGGTACACCGCCTTCACGCCGTGCTTCCGCGAGGAGGCGGGCTCGGCCGGCCGTGATACGCGCGGCATCATCCGCGTGCACCAGTTCGACAAGGTCGAGATGGTCAAGTTCGCCAAGCCCGAGGACTCGATGAACCAGCTGGAGAGCATGGTCGCCGAGGCCGAGGCCTGCCTGCAGGAGCTGGGCCTGCCCTACCACGTGGTGAGCCTGTGCACGGGCGATCTGGGCTTCTCGGCCTGCAAGTGCTACGACCTCGAGGTGTGGCTGCCCAGCTACAACGCCTACAAGGAGATCTCCTCCTGCTCCAACTGCTGGGACTTCCAGGCCCGCCGCGCCAACATCCGCTACAAGGACCCGGCGGAGTTCAAGGGCACGCGCTACGTGCACACGCTCAACGGCTCCGGCCTGGCGGTGGGTCGCACGATGGCCGCGATCATGGAGAACTACCAGAACGCGGACGGCTCCATCACCGTACCCGAGGCGCTGCGCCCCTACATGGGCGGCGTCGAGGTCATCAGGCCTGAGTAGCCGCTCGCCGAGAGCCTGCGGGGGCAAACGGTAGAACACTTGTTCGTATCATACGAGTATGGTTTACTCTTGTCAGGCAGATTCTCGGGAGAGGAGAGCGTGATGAGGGTGCAAGAGGTCGCGCGCTTTGAGAGCGCGGGGGACGTCCGGACGGTCAGCCTCGTTCAGGGCGATGACGGCCTGCTGGAGGTGCGCGAGCTCCGCGAGGGGCCGTCCGCGGTCGCCGTGTATGGCGAGAGCGAGCACAGCCTGCGCGTCCTCTTCGCCCCGGAGGCGGTGCAGGGGCTGCTCGGCGCCATGGCGGAGGAGGGGGTCGCCTCGGTCGCCGACTACCTTGCCTCCGAGGACCGCGACATCGTTGACCTCATGGACCTGTGCGACCGCCTCGGCGTCGCGTACGCGTTCGTGGGGATCGGCGAGAAGGGCGACATCCAGTACCGTCCGGCGCGCCAGCGGCCCTGAGTAAGCAAAAGGGACTCCCGAAGGAGCCCCTTAACTTGCGTGGTGCGGCGTATAGGATTCGAACCTATGACGCCCTGATTCGTAGTCAGGTCCTCTATCCAGCTGAGGTAACGCCGCGTGCAGTTGGTAATACTGCCACGGTGCCAGAGGGAAGTCAAGGGAAAAAGGAAAAAGTGTCGGAGTTGTGGTGCCGGCGCACAAAAAGGCCCGCCGCGCGCGGTGGCGGGGCGGGCCCAGTGCGTTCTGGCGGAGAGCTGGGGATTCGAACCCCAGATAGGATTTGCATCCTATACTCGCTTAGCAGGCGAGCACCTTCGGCCTCTCGGTCAGCTCTCCGTG
>CAUGFC010000029.1 GCA_959598545.1 uncultured Olsenella sp.
AGCAGGGGACTGAAAATCCCCGTGTCAGGGGTTCGACTCCCTTCCCCGCCACCAGAACTTTCGCAGGTCGGAGGCCATGTGTCTCCGGCCTGCTTCGTTTTTCTCGGCGCGCCGTCCTAGTAGCGGACCTCGAAGTCCCGCTCGCCGCGCACCACGTCGATCTCGTCCCGCTGGTCGACGGAGTAGCTCGTGCGCATCCCCCGCCGGCCCATCTCCTCGAGCATCCGCGAGAAGAACGCCCCCACGTGCTCCGGCTCGCCCTGGACCTCTGCCGTGACGGAGCCGTCGGGCTCGTTTCGCACCCAGCCGGTGACGGAGAGCCCGCGCGCGACCATCGCCGCGGTCCAGCGGAAGCCGACGCCCTGCACCCTGCCGACGAAGCGCACGCGCAGCCTCACGGCGTTCTCGGGCGTCTCCGCCCCGCCCTCGGCGCGCCTCCTCCAGAGCGCAGCCATCGCGGCCTCCCGTCTCGACCCGTCAAGTATGTGGCGCTCCCATGGCGCCCCGGCGCTCCCGCGGCCCGTTGCTACAATAGTACCCGCGCCTTCAGGCCTACGCATACGGGAGAGAACGATGGGCTGCACACGAAGAGAGTTTCTCGCTCTGGCGTCCGTGGGGACGCTCGCCGGCGTGGCGGGCTGCACGCCGGCCCAGAAGGAGCCGGAGCCCCCGGCCGACGACGCCGCCCAGGAGACGACCCCCGTCGACCTCGCCGAGTTCGAGAGACTGGCGCTCGACCCCTCGGCGTGGCACTACGACGAGGAGGGGGACATCTACTACCAGCTCGGCCTCACCTACTGCCTCGCCCCCGCGACCGAGACCTACGAGTCCCTGGCGATCTTCGTGCCCGGCGCCTACTTCGACGCCGAGAAGAACGGCGACACGTACACCTGCACCGTGAACCAGAAGGCCGTGGTGGGGAACTTCACCGCCGCCACCGCCCCCATCCTCATGCCGATCAACTCCGGGGCGCTCTCCGCCCAGGCGAGCCCGACCGCCTACGGGTCCGAGGGGCTGGCCCCCTACCTCGAGCGGGGCTGCGTCTACGTCTACGCGGGGTTCCGCGGCCGCTCCGCCGCGGTGGACACCGCGACGGGCTCCGACGCGCTCATACCCGGCGGTGCCCCCTGGCCCGTCGTGGACCTCAAGGCCGCGATCCGCTACCTGCGCTACAACGCCTCCCTGCTGCCCTGCGACGCCAACCGCGTCTACGTCTTCGGCTTCGGCGCCGGCGGCGGCGTGAGCGCGGTCCTCGGCGCCTCCGGGGACTCCGCCCTCTTCGACCCCTACCTCGAGGAGATCGGCGCCGTGACGCACGACGCGTCGGGCGTCGCCGTCTCCGACGCCCTGGCGGGCAGTGCGTCGTGGTGCCCCGTCACCTCCTACGACATGGCCGACGCCGCCTACGAGTGGTGCCAGGGCCAGTATGCGGACGGCGGGGAGCGCGCCGAGGGTACGTGGACCCGCGAGCTCTCCCGCGACCTCGCCGGTGCCTACGCCGCCTGGGTCAACGAGATGGACCTGCGCGGTACGGACGACTCCCAGCTCACGCTCGACGAGACCGAGGCCGGCGTCTACACGATGGGCTCCTACGCCGCCGCCCTTCTCGACGAGATCGACGAGGCGGCCACGCACTTCGTGCAGAACACCGCCTTCCCCTACACCTACACGCCCCAGCGCCTCGAGAACCCGATGTTCCCCGGCGACCCCAACCTCGCCACCGCGCGCGCCGCCGACCCCGCGTCCCTGCCCGGGACCTCGGGTGACGCGCCTGCGGACGGGACGGGGACGGGCGAGGAGCCCGCGCAGCCGGTCGGCGTGTCCCAGGTCCAGTCGACGATCTACGACTCCGCCCAGAGCTACTTCTCGTCCCTCAACGAGGGCTCGTGGTGGATCAACTACAACCACCGCTCCATGAGCGTCTCGGTCTCGAGCCTGCGCGACTTCGTCCTCCACATGCGCCCCGCCGCGCCCGAGGCCGCGCCCTTCGACCGGCCTGACCGCAGCTCCCGCGCGAACCAGCTCTTCGGCATCGGCGAGGAGTCCACGCTCCACTTCTCCTCGTGCGTCGCGCAGACGGTCGCCGCCGGAGCGCAGGGCTACGCCGCCTGCGACGGGTGGGACGAGGAGTACGAGACGGCCTGGGTCGAGGACCTCGAGAAGGTCGACGCCCTCGAGACGGACATGGCGGGCCGCGTCGCCATGATGGAGCCGCTCACGTGGCTGAGCGGCCACTACGACGCCTACGGCCAGTCTACCGTCGCGCCCCACTGGCGCGTCAACGAGGGCCTCTTCGACACGGACGTCTCGCTGTGCGCGGCGGCGAACCTGGTGCTCGCGCTGAGGAAGTACGACGGGGTCGCCGAGGTCGAGCACAACCCGGTCTGGGGCCGCGGCCACGTGCTCGCCGAGCGAAGCGGCTCGGCGGCGGCCAACCTCCTCGACTGGGTCGTCTCCTGCTGCTCCTCGTAGGGATGTGCCGCATGGTCGGGACGACACGGGGGCAGGGGAGCCCCAGGCTCTCCCCGAGGAAGTCGCTCTTCGTGGGCATCACGCTCTTCTCGATGTTCTTCGGGGCGGGGAACCTCATACTGCCGCCCCTGCTGGGGGTCCAGGCAGGAAGCGAGGTCGTGCCGGCGCTGCTCGGCTTCCTCGTGGCGGGCGTGGGCCTGCCCGTCCTGGGCATCGTCGTGGTGGCGCTCTCGGGCACCCTGCGGGAGCTCGCCTCGAGGGTCCACCCGGTCTTCGCGCGCGTGTTCGTCGCGCTCGTCTACCTCGCCATCGGCCCGTGCCTCGCCATCCCGCGCACGGCCTCGACCGCGTTCGAGATGCTCGCGCCGCTTCTGCCCGACGCCCTGTCCCTCGAGACCTGGCGCGTCGCGTTCTCCGTCGCATTCTTCGTCGCGGCGTACGTGCTGGCCATGCACCCCGGACGGCTCACCCGCCTGCTGGGCCGCGTGACGGGGCCCGCGCTCATCATGCTCATCGTCGTCGTGGTGGCCTCGGCGGCCCTCGCGCTCGCCGGTGCCCCCGAACTGCCTTCCGCCGCGCCCGTCGCCCCTTACGACGCCGGGGCGGCGACGCAGGGCTTCCTCACGGGCTACCAGACGATGGACCTGCTCGCGTCGCTCACGTTCGGCATCGTCATCGCCACGAACGTGCGCGCCCTGGGCGTGACCGAGGACGGGGGCGTCATGCGCGAGGTGTGCCGCGCGGGCGCGATCGCCGGCGTGCTCATGGTCGCCGTCTACGCGGGCCTCGCGCTCGTGGGCTTCGAGCAGTGCGCCTCGCTCGCCGGCGCCACCAACGGCGCGACGGTAATCACCGCCTCGGCGACGGGGCACTTCGGCGTCGTCGGCACCGTCGTGGTCGCGGCCATCTTCCTTCTCGCCTGTCTGAACGTCTGCATCGGCCTCATCAGCTGCTGCGGGACGTACTTCTCGGGTGAGGTCCCGCACCTCTCGTACCGCGTCTGCGCCCTCGCGTTCGCCGCCTTCTCCTGCGCGGTCTCGACCCTCGGGCTCGACGCCATCCTCGCCTTCTCCGGGTCGCTGCTGGGCGTGATGTACCCCGTCGCGATTGTGCTCGTGCTGCTGGGCATGCTGCGCCGCTGGACGCTCTCCCGCCCGCGCGTCTGGCGCTGGGTCGTCGCCGTGACGGCGCTGGTGAGCGTGGCCGAGGTGGTGCTCCCGCTGCTCGGGCTGCCGACCGGCGTGCTCCCGCTCTCCGACGCCGGCTTCGGCTGGGCGGTCCCCGCGCTTCTCGCCGCCGCGGCGGCCTGCCTCGCCCCGTCGGGCGAGAAGGACCGTCCCGCCGGCACCGAGGAACAACGACAAGACCCTCCCCGAAAGGAGACGCCATGACCGAGGCCCTGAGGAGCCGGGCGGTCCCTGCCGCACTTCTCGCCGTCCTGCTCGTTGCCCTTGCCCTGGTGGGCTGCGGCGCGTCGACCGCTGGCGATGGCGGTGCCGCCCAGGACGCCGCCACGACCGCCCAGGACGTCGCGGACCCGGACGACCCCTACGCCACGGGCGTGCACCACGCCCGCATCGAGGTCGAAGGCTACGGGACCATCGAGGTCACGCTCAACGCCAACGCCGCGCCGATCACGGTCTCCAACTTCTGCCATCTGGCGGAGGAGGGATTCTACGACGGCCTCACGTTCCATCGCGTGGTGCCGGGCTTCGTGGTCCAGGGCGGCGACCCGGCCGGCGACGGCACGGGCGGTTCGGACGCCACGATCAAGGGGGAGTTCTTCGACAACGGCGTGGAGAACAGCATCCCGCACGTGCGCGGCACGATCTCCATGGCACGCTCGACCGACCCCGACTCCGCCAGCTCCCAGTTCTTCATCTGCGTGGACACGGCGTCCTCGCTCGATGGGCAGTACGCCGCCTTCGGCAACGTGACGTCGGGCATGGAGGTCGTCGACGCCATCTGCGCAGAGGTCCCGGTGGCGGACGAGGCGAGCGGCCTGGTGGCTGCGGACGATCAGCCGGTCATCTCCACCATCGAGATTCTGGACTAGCGCGTCCGCCGGGGCGCCGTGGGGGCCTCGGATAAACTTCTTGGCAGGCGCCGTGCCCCGGCGGCCGAGCGACGGGAGGCCCGACATGCCCGACACCTTCGAGCCCACCAACATCATCGTCACCGGCGGGTGCGGCTTCATCGGCTCCAACTTCGTGCACCACGTCGTGCGGGAGCACCCCGGCGTGCACGTGACGGTGCTGGACAAGCTCACCTACGCCGGCAACCCCGAGAACATCGCGGGGCTCCCCGCCGACCGCGTGGAGCTCGTCGTGGGAGACGTCTGCGACGCCGAGCTCCTGGACCGCATCGTCCCCGGCCACGACGCGATCGTGCACTTCGCGGCGGAGTCCCACAACGACAACTCCATCGCCGACCCGGAGCCGTTTGTGCGCACGAACGTCGAGGGGACCTATCGCCTGCTTGAGGCGTGTCGCAAGCATGATATTCGCTTTCACCACGTGAGCACCGATGAGGTCTACGGCGACCTCTCCTATGACAGCGACGAGCGCATCACCGAGGAAAGTCCTTATCGGCCGTCCTCCCCGTATGCGGCGACCAAGGCCAGCTCCGACATGCTCGTCCGCGCCTGGGCCCGCACCTACGGCCTGCGCGCCACGATCTCCAACTGCTCCAACAACTACGGCCCCTACCAGCACGTCGAGAAGTTCATCCCGCGCCAGGTCACCAACGTCCTGTGCGGGATCCGCCCCAAGCTCTACGGCGACGGGAGGAACGTCCGCGACTGGATCCACACCGAGGACCACAGCTCCGCCGTGTGGGAGGTCCTCACGCGCGGCCGCTGCGGCGAGACCTACCTCATCGGCGCGGACGGCGAGAGGGACAACATTACCGTCCTGCGCGAGATCCTGCGCCTCATGGGCCGGCCCGAGGACTGCTTCGACTGGGTCCGCGACCGCCCCGGCCACGACCGCCGCTACGCGATCGACCCCTCCAAGCTGCGCCGCGAGCTGGGCTGGCGGCCCCGCCACACCGACTTCGCGGCCGGCCTCGAGGCCACGATCGCGTGGTACCGCGACAACGAGGCCTGGTGGCGCCCGGCGAAGGAGGCCACCGAGGCCAGGTACGCCGCGCAGGGGCAGTAGGGCGCCCGTCCTTCTCGCCGTGCGGCGTCACCGGGGGCGGACGCGGCCTTCGGCCAAAAAGGTAAATGCACTAACCTATACATATGACCCAATCTTGACAACACCTTATCCGCAAACGGCGTGAATATGCCCTTTTACGTGCTATACTTTCCTCACGTGAAAGGAGCGGCGTATGTATTCCGTTGGGGACTACCTCGTTCATCCCGGTCAGGGCGTCTGCCAGGTGAAGGATGTGACGTCCGGCTCGCAGGCGGTCTACCAGCTGCTTCCCATCGGCAAGCGCCATCCCGTGCACATCAGCTTCCCCGTCGCCAACGAGTCTCGCCTGCGCCCGGTCCTCTCGCGGGAGGAGGCGCGGCAGATCATCGACGACTACCCGACCATCGAGGTCGAGCGCTTCCAGGCACGCAACAACTCCCTCGAGGAGGAGCACTATCGCACCGAGATGCGACAGGGCACCTGCCTGGACTCCGTTCGCGTCCTGAAGACGTTCCGCGCGCGCATCGAGGAGCTCTCCGCCCGCAACAAGAAGCCCCCCGTCGCCTACGAGCGCATCCTCAAGGAGGCCCGGGAGCGCTCGTGCGCGGAGCTCGCCGTCGCGCTGGACTGCACGCCCGACGACGTCGTGATGCTCTTCCGGCGCAGCATGGGCGAGGAGCCCGGGGAGAACTAGTCGCGCCTCCCGCGCCGGTTACCGTTTGCGTTCCTTGCCGTGTGGGTGCTGTGAGAATCCGGCCCCTGCCCGTACAATGGTGGGGCTGAACGGATCCGAGACAGGAGGCGAGGAACGCCATGACCACATCCGACGCTACGAAGACCTCTGACGACAGGGCCGTGATCACCGTCCTGGGCGGTGACCGCCCGGGCATCGTCGCCGCCGTCGCCGGCGCGCTCAGCGAGCGTGAGGCCAACATCCTCGACATCTCCCAGACCATCCTGCAGGGCATCTTCACGATGACGATGCTCGTGGACCTCGCAGGCACGGACTTCTCGTCGCTCAAGGACTGCCTCGACGAGCTCGCCGAGGGCCTCGGCGTCCAGATCACGATGCAGCGCGAGAAGGTCTTCCGCTACATGTACCGCCTCTAGGCCGCGCGCCGGAGGGAAGCTCAGACTCGGACGGCGCGTCGGGCCCTCGCCCCTCGCCCCGCAGCCCGAGGGAGGAGGCACGCATGCTTCACATCACCAGGTCGAACGGTCGGCCCATCCTCACCCCGCGCGACACCCCGGCCTTCGACCACGTCGCCGACGCCTATCCCATGCCGTCGGTGGGCCTGGGCCTGCCGCCCGTCTCGGACGGGCTCTACCACGGCTACGAGGACGTGGACGTGGTGCCCGCGGAGCTCTACGCCAAGTACGACGTGAAGCGGGGCCTGCGCAACGCCGACGGCTCGGGCGTGCTCGTGGGCCTCACCACGATCTCCAACGTGCACGGCTACAACAAGACCGATCATGGCGTGGAGCCCGACGAGGGCGACCTGATCTACCGCGGCTACCGCGTCGCCGACCTCATCGACCACTCCCAGGCCGAGGATCGCTTTGGCTACGAGGAGGTCGCGTACCTGCTCATCGCCGGCAAGCTGCCCACGCGCGAGGAGCTCGACGACTTCCGCGCCCGCATCGACGCGCGCAAGCAGCTCCCCGAGGGCTACCTCGGCATCTTCCCGCGCGCCACCTACAGCCACAACATCATGAACGTGCTGCAGCGCGCGACGCTGCTGCTCTACGCCTTCGACCCCAACCCGGACGACACCTCGCCGACGCACGAGGTCGACGTGGCGCTCTCGCTGCTCGGCCGCTGGCCGCGGACGGCGGCCGTGGCGCATGCGGCGCACAAGGCCCAGCTCGCGGACGAGAAGCTCATGGTGCCCCCCGTGCGCGAGGGCTACACCATGGCGGAGACCGTGCTCGACGTCCTCAAGAGCGAGGAGGGCTTCACGCACGAGGAGGCCATGCTGCTCGACGTCATGCTCATCCTCCACGCGGAGCACGGCGGCGGCAACAACTCGACGTTCACCACGCGCGTCCTGTCGTCGTCGGGCACCGACGCCTACTCCGCCTACGCCGCGGCGATCGGCTCGCTCAAGGGCCCCAAGCACGGCGGCGCCAACTTCAAGGTGAGCCAGATGATCGACGACGTGGCCTCCCACGTCCGCCGCTGGGACTCCGAGGACGAGGTGGCGGGCTATCTCGAGAAGATCGTCCGCAAGGAGGCCTTCGACAAGAGCGGCCTGATCTACGGGCTGGGCCACGCCGTCTACACGCTCTCCGACCCGCGCGCGGTCATCGTCAAGAAGTACGCGCGCAAGGTGGCCGCCGTCAAGGGCCTGTCCGACCGCTTCGACCTCATCGAGAGCATCGAGCGCCTGGGGCCGCAGGTCATGCACGACGTCAAGGGGTCGGGGAAGGCCCTGTGCGCCAACATCGACCTCTACACCGGCTTCATCTACTCCATGCTCGGCATCGAGCCGGACCTCTACACGGCCATCTTCGCCATGGCGCGTCTGGCCGGCTGGACCGCGCACCGCATGGAGGAGCTCTACGGCGCCGGCCGCATCATCCGACCCGCCTACAACTCCGTCATGCCCCACGGCGGCGACTACGTCCCCATCGCCGAGCGGTAGCGTCACGCCTGCCCGTCCTTCTCGCCCCGCGCGAAAAATGGGCCCGGCCTGCTCAGGCAGACCGGGCCCTCGCTGCGACGAGCTGGCGAGAAGGACGGCTACTCCTCGCCCTCCTGGACGGTCTCGGAGCCTCCGTCCTCGATCTCGACCTCGTCGCCCTCGTCGTCCTCGTCGATGACGAGCGGGCGGAAGCTGGCGGTGTCGCCGCCGACGAGCCCACGCATGGCCTCCTCGGCCTGTGCCTCGCGTTCGTCGCGCATCTGGACGGAGAAGATGTCCTCGTCCTCCTCGGCGCTCTCGCGGCTCTCGGCGAGCTTGGCGGCGACCTGCGGCGCCACCTCCTCGAGCGCGCGGCGGGAGAGCTTGTGCTGGCGCTTGGTCTTGGAGAAGAGCGGCACGTACTCGAAGATCACGCTCGAGTTCTCGAGGCCGTACCAGCGCGCCGGAGAGCCGCAGAAGCCGCGGATGAAGTACTTGATCTCGATGATGCGCTGGTCGAAGCCCGATATGTCCGTCTCGGGGGAGAGCATCTTGCGGATGAGGCAGAAGCGGAAGTCGCCCACGGTGCTGTGCTCGCGGTAGATCGAGTACTTGTGGTTCTGCGGGGCCAGCTGGCCGCGCTCCATGAGGTCGGCGACGATCTGGTAGAGGTAGGTGTTGATGCGCTGGTTGACCTTGAAGCCCAGGCGCAGCTGCACCTTGAAGAGGAAGTCGGTGCCGAAGTCGTTGACGATGAACTCGTGGGTGTGCGGCTCGTCGGTGACCTGGACGTTGAGGAAGTAGTACGCCTTGGCGCGCTTGGGGCGCTTGTCCAGGATCGAGTAGAGGATGTCGCGGTCGAGCTTGTCGAACGACGAGTCGTTGGTGAGGAAGACGAGGTTGTCGGCGAGCAGCGGGTAGTCCTCGTCGTGCGACAGGTCGAAGATCTGATCGAGGTACTTGTCCACCGGCAGGTAGACCGTCTGGGTGCGCTCGACGGCCGTGCCGCGGCGCCACACGTACATGACCACGAAGAGGGCGAAGCTCATGATCACGGTGACGTAGCCGCCGTGGAAGAACTTCGTGAGGCTCGAGAAGAAGAACATGAACTCGATGGCGCCGAAGAAGACCGCGAACGGGATTGCCAGAACGGTCTTGTGGCTGACCTTGGAGAGGTACATCGTCAGCAGGATGGTGGTCATGAGCATCGTGACCGTGATGGCCAGGCCGTATGCGGCTTCCATGTGCGCCGAGGTCTGGAACAGCAGGACGACGCAGATGCAGCCGATCCACATGATGCTGTTGACCAGCGGGATGTAGATCTGGCCCTTGGTCTCGGAGGGGTAGTTGATGCGCATGTGCGGCATGAGGTCCAGGCGCACGGCCTCGGAGACGATGGAGTAGGAGCCGGTGATGAGCGCCTGGGAGGCGATGATCGCGGCGAAGGTGGAGAGCAGGACGGCGAAGACGCGGATCTGCTCGGGCAGCATCTGGAAGAACGGGTTGAGGTCGGGGATCGCGGCGAGCTCGGCGTTGCCGGAGCTGGCGATGATCCAGGCGCCCTGACCGAGGTAGTTGAGGATCAGGCAGACCTTCACGAACGGCCAGGTGGCGTAGATGTTGGGCTTGCCCACGTGGCCCATGTCGGAGTAGAGGGCCTCGGCGCCGGTGGTGCACAGGAACACGTTGCCCAGGACCATGAGGCCGGCGGCGTTGAGGTTGCCGTCGAAGAGGAACATGATGCCGCGCACCGGGTTGAAGGCGCGCAGGACGCTCAGGTCGAGGCCGATGTTCATGAGGCCCGCGGCCGCGAGGAAGACGAACCACGCGGTCATGACCGGACCGAAGAGCTTGCCGATCGTGGAGGTGCCAGCCTTCTGGAGGAAGAAGAGCACGCAGAGGATGGCGATCACGATGGCGACGACGATGCCCTGGTTGTCGCCGATGAGGGCGTAGATGAAGTCGACGGTGCGCAGACCCTCGATCGCGGTGGTGACGGTCACGGCCGGGGTGAGGATGCCGTCGGCGAGAAGCGCGGCGCCGCCGATCATGGCGGGGATGATGAGCCAGCGACCGCAGCGCTTGACCAGGCTGTAGAGCGCGAAGATGCCGCCCTCGTTGTGGTTGTCGGCCTTCATGGCCACGAGCACGTACTTGACCGTGGTGATGAGGGTGAGGGTCCAGATGATGAGCGAGAGGGCGCCCAGCACCACGTCCTGGGACATGGTGGGGAGGCCGCCGTTTCCGGAGATGATGGCCTTGAGGGTGTACATCGGGCTCGTGCCGATGTCTCCGTATACGACGCCCAGCGTGACGAGGATCATTGCTGCGGAAAGAGGGATGCCCGTGTAGCGCTTGCGAGCGGGTGCGGCCTTCGTTGCCATGGAACTCCAAACCCGGGGTTGTAGGGACGCGACAAGTGTAGCGTTTCGCGGGCGTTGCCGTCGTTCTTCTCGCCGAGCGTGGCGCTTTGGGCCCCTTGCTGCTTTGCCGTTCGAGTTGTGCACGAGTTAGTTAGGGTCCTGGCGCACTTGGCTAACTTTTATCTGGGAAAACGTGGAGAAGTCTGTCCGCATAATCGATCTATCGTGGCACGCGACGAACTAACTCGTGCACAACTTGAATTGATCGGCTGCGCGTGGGCGAGAAGAGCGTCGAGGCGTCGTTCGTGCGAGAATGGCGGGGTAGGACGAGACGGGCGAGAGGTGACCCGATGGAGTTTGTGGCGACGTGCCCCAAGGGCTTCGAGCGACTGCTGGCGGACGAGTTGGAGGGCCTGGGCGTTCCCCGGGTGCGCCCGCTGCAGGGCCAGGTGAGCTTCGACGGGGGTCTGGTCGACGCCTACCGGGCGTGCCTGTGGTCGCGGCTCGCCTCGCGCGTGCTGCTCGTGCTCACGCGCGTGGGGGCCGCGGACGCCGACGAGCTCTACGAGGGCGCCTCGGGAGTCGCTTGGGAGGACCACCTCGCTCCCGGCGCCACCTTCGCGGTGGACGCCCACGGCACCAACGCCCAGCTCCGCAATACCCAGTTCGTGGCCCTGCGCACCAAGGACGCCGTCGTCGACCGACTGCTCGCCGCGCGCGGCGCCCGACCGGCGGTGGACACGGCCCGCGCCGACCTGACCGTCTCCGTGCGGCTCTCCGGCCGACGCGCGACGCTGGCGGTCGACCTCGCGGGCGAGCCGCTCTTCCACCGTGGCTACGCAACGCGCCCGGACGCCCGCCTGAGCTCGCTGCGGCCCGACTACGCCGCGGCCCTTCTCGCCGCCGGCGGCTGGGCCGAGCTCGCGCGCGCCGGCTCGCCGAGCCTCGCCGCGCTCTGGCCGGGCCAGGGCAGCGTGCTCGTGGAGGCCGCGGGCACGGCGCTCGACCGCGCGCCGGGCCTGCTGCGCTCGCGTTGGGGCTTCGCCGGCTGGGCGGGGCACGACGCGGGCGCCTGGCAGGCGCTTCTCGCCGAGGCCGACGAGCGTGCCGCCGCGGGCGAGAAGAACCCCTGCTCGCTGCTCGTCCACGACACCCGGGCCGGCGCGCTCTCGGCCTGCCGTCAGGCCCTGCGCGGCGCCGGGATCGCCCTGGAGCCGGAGGGGTGCGACGGGGTCGCCCCCTCGTGTCGCCTTGCGGTGGCGGACCTGTCGTGGGTGGGCGAGACGGCGCTCGCGACGGAGGCGGCGGCGCTCTCCGACCTCGCGGCCCATGCGGGGGAGAGGCTCGTCGTGCTCTCCCGTGATGCCGCCCCGGACGCCGCGCTGCGCTCCGAGCCCACGTCTGTGACCGAGGTCATCGTCGGGCGCGACCCGGCGGCCATCCGCGTCTACGAGAAGAGCGAACCCGTCGAGCCCGCACCCTCGGTGGAGCTGCCGGGCGGCGGGAGCGCGAGCGTGCTCGTGCCCGCCTCCGACCAGTTTGCCCGCCGCCTCGCGAAGGTGGCCAGGCAGCGTGCCAAGTGGGCGCGTCGCGAGGACGTGACGTGCTATCGCGTCTATGACGCCGACCTGCCCGACTACGCCGTCGCCATCGAGCTCTACGAGGGGTCCGAGACCCCGGGGCGCTGGCTGCAGGTCTCCGAGTACGCCGCGCCGCGCGGGGTGGACCCCGAGCTCGCGCGCCGCCGCCTGCTCGACGTGCTGACGATCGCGCCGCGCGTGCTCGACGTGGCGCCGGGCGACGTGAGCGTCCGCGTGCGGACGCGCTCCCGCGGCGGCTCGCAGTACGCCGATGAGGCGCGGCCGTCCGATGGGGCGCCGCGGCGGGACCGTCCTTCTCGCCGGCCCGCCGGCGTGGAGCTCCCGAGGGGGGCGCACCTGGTGGACGAGGGGGGCCTCACCTTCGAGGTCAACTTCGACGCGCGCCATGACTGCGGCATCTTCCTGGACCACCGCGAGACGCGCTCGCGCATCCGCGAGATGATGAAGCAGACCAAGGGGTCCAAGCGCTTCCTCAACCTCTTTGCGTACACGGGCACCGCGACCTGCTATGCGGCGGATGGCGGCGCAAGGCACACCACGACCGTGGACCTCTCCCGACCGAGCCTGGAGTGGGCACGGCGCAACATGGCCCGCAACGGCTTCGATGGGCCGGAGCACGAGTTCGTGCAGGCTGACGTGCTCGCCTGGGTCTCCGAGCAGCGTCACACGCGCAACCGCTGGGACCTGATCTTCTGCGACGTGCCCACGTTCTCCAACTCGGCCCGCATGCGCAAGAGCTCCTTCGACGTGCAGCGCGACCACGCGGAGCTGGTCATCGGCGTGTCGCGCCTGCTCGTGCGCGGCGGGTGCGCGATCTTCTCGTGCAACCTGCGCAGCTTCAAGCCGGATGCCGAGAAGCTCGAGCGCGCCGGGGTTCGCCTCACCGACATCACGGAGGAGACCATCCCCGAGGACTTCTCGCGCAACCGGAGGATCCACCACGCCTATCTGGTGGAGCGCGCATAGGAGCGGCGCTCCGTCCGCCGACGCGGGGCGTCCATCGGACAAGGCGAGACGCTCGGCGTGCCCCGCGGCGACTACTATGGCTACATACGTGTGGACACGGCGCGGAAGGCCCGCGCCCTGAGCATTGGGGGAACAATGGACGCATCCATCGAGGCCAAGGTCAGCGCCTGGCAGGACAACGTCACGGAGTCCGACCTGGTGATCGAGCTCGACGACCTCTGCCGCGAGGGCAACGAGGAGAAGCTCTTCGACGCCTTCTACCGCGACCTCGCCTTCGGCACCGCCGGCCTGCGCGGCACGCTCGGCGTGGGCACCAACCGCATGAACGTCCACGTGGTCGCCCAGGCCACCCAGGGCGTCGCGGACTACCTGAACGCGCACTACGAGAACCCGACGCTCGCGCTCGCGCGTGACTCCCGCAACAAGGGCGAGGACTTCCAGCGCGTCGCCGCCGGCGTGCTCGCCGCCAACGGCATCCACGTCTACGTCTACCCGCGCATCGAGCCGGTCCCCACGCTCTCCTTCGCGGTGCGCCACCTGCACACCTCCGCCGGCATCGTCCTCACGGCCTCCCACAACCCCGCGCCCTACAACGGCTACAAGGTCTACAACGACAACGGCGGCCAGATCACCGACGAGGCCGCGGCCGAGATCTCCGCGAACATCGCCAAGGTCGACCCGTTCGCCGTGCGCGTCATGGACTTCGACGAGGGCCTCGAGAAGGGCCTGATCGAGTGGACGCCCGAGGAGGTCCTCGACGCCTTCATCGAGAACATCAAGAAGGTCTCCGTCCCCGGCTTCAAGGCGTCCGACGACTACTCCGTGGTCTACACGCCGCTCAACGGCACGGGCATGGAGCTCGTGACCCGCATCCTCGCCGAGATCGGCGTCGAGAAGGTCTCCGTGGTTCCCGAGCAGGCCGAGCCGGACGGCAACTTCCCGACCTGCACCTACCCCAACCCCGAGTTCCGCGAGGCGCTCGACCTGGCCCTCAAGCTCGCCGAGGAGGTCAAGCCCAACCTCGTCGTGGCCACCGACCCCGACGCCGACCGCATGGGCACCGCCATCCCGCACGACGGCGACTACGTGCTGCTCTCCGGCAACGAGATGGGCGTCCTGCTCATGGACTGGCTCGCCACGATGGCACGCGACCGCGGCGAGGACGTGGCGCGCAAGGTGGCCGTCTCCACGATCGTCTCGTCCTCGATGCCGGACGCGCTGGCGCGCGACTGGGGCTTCGAGATGAGGCGCGTGCTCACTGGCTTCAAGTACATCGGCGACCAGATCGACCAGCTCAAGGACGAGGGCGAGGAGGACCGCTTCCTCATGGGCTTCGAGGAGTCCTACGGCTACCTCGTGGGCACGCACGCCCGCGACAAGGACGCCATCGTCGCCACGATGCTCTGCGTCGAGATGGCCTCCTACTACGCCGAGAAGGGCATGGACCTCTACGAGGCCATGGACGCCCTCTACCAGAAGTACGGCTACTACCTCAACGGCACCGTCAACGCGAGCTTCCCGGGCGCGGCGGGCGCCGACAAGATGGCCTCCATCATGGACGGCCTGCGCAAGAACCCGCCTGCCGAGATCGCCGGCTACAAGGTGACGGGCATGACCGACTACGCCGTCGGCCCCGAGATGCCGCGCGTCTCCGGCCTGCAGAAGGAGGCGGCGCAGGTGCTGCCGCCGGCCAACGTCATCGAGTTCCGCCTCGAGGACGACAACAAGGTCATCTTCCGTCCGTCCGGCACCGAGCCCAAGGTCAAGGCCTACCTCTTCTCCAAGGGTGCCACGCGCGAGGAGTCCGAGGCCGTGCGCGCCAAGCTCGAGGCCGCGTCCAAGGAGATCCTGTCGTAGCGGACTGACGCATCAGCGAGGCTGGCCCCGCCGGATCCGCTCCGGCGGGGCCGCTTGCTTTGGCGGGTTGTCGCGGCGGCGCTACTCCTCGTCGGTCTTCGCGGCGCTCAGCTCGTAGAGCGTGTCGCCCCAGGAGGCCACGGTGGCGGGGTCCCACGGGTGCGCGCTCACGTCGGGCGAGGTGGGGTCGTAGACCTTGAGCGATCCGTCGGCGTTGGTCCCCACGACGACGACCCAGTGCGGGGAGGCGGAGAGGGTGTCGGCCTTGGTCTCGATCAGCACGTACGCGCCGTCCTTGAGGACCTGGGTGAGGTTGTCCTCCTTGGAGGTGTACGTGGAGCAGGCGAGGCCGAGGTCACCGACCGAATCGGTCAGGAAGCTCCCCGACATGTAGGAGTCGCCGCTCGCCAGCTCCTTCTCGGTGACGGCCTGGGCGATCTTGTCGGGCGTCTGGTCGGCGGTCCCGGTGAGGGCCATGTGGGCCATCGAGAGGGCGACCGGGCCCGAGCCGGTCAGCGCGAGCGGACCGCCGGCGTAGTCGACGTTGCCCCAGCGGCTGTCCCAGCAGACGAGCTGCGGGACCGTGCCCTTCTCGACGGCGTCCTCGTAGGGCTGGGCGGTCTTCTCGGCGTCCGGGTAGGAGGCGACGAAGTCGATGGCGGAGGGCTCGGAGAGCGCGAGCTCGAGAAGCCCCTGGTTCTCGTAGGCGTCGGCGTTGGCGGCGATCTGGGCGAGCTTCTCGCCCTGGTTGAGCTCGGTCGTGAAGGAGCTCGTGAGCTCCTCGGGGACGCCGGCGGCAACGCGGGCGTCGGCGGGGTTGGTCTCGCCGCCCTGGCCGGAGCTGCAGCTGCTCACGCAGCTCGAGATGCCGACCACGAGCAGGATGATGACGAGAAGGGCGATGGCCGCGAGGATGAGGAGCCGACGGTTGGCGGTGAGGCGCCGCGCCCGGCCGCTCTGGAAGTTGATGCTGCGGGCACGGAGCGGGTAGCCCGGGCCGGAGGAGCGGCGCGGGCCCTGGGCGCGCGACCTCGTCCCGCGCGGCCCGTGGTAAGTGCCCTGGGGCGTCACGCGGGGGCGGCCGCCCTGGGCGTGCGGGCGTGAGGGCCCCCTGAGCGAGCCGGAGTCCTGGCGGGGACGGCCGCCGTGATCGTTGTAGGTCATAGCTCCTCCATGACGTGCGTTTCGCAGAAAGCCACTTATCGCATGATACGTCCCCGCGCGTCGCCAACGAAAGCGGGCGCCGCCCCCAATCGGGGAGCGGCGCCCGCGCAGCAGGGCTTATGTGCGGTTGGACCGGGGTCAGGTGTTCTGGTTCTGGTCGCCTCCCGAGTCAGGTCCTGGGTCTGGCTCGGGTTCCGGTTCGGGCTTGGGTTCCGGTTCGGGCTCTGGCTCAGGTTTGGGCTCGGGATCCGGTTGCTCGGTCTCGGGCGGGGTCTCCTCCTCGGGCGGCGTCTCCGGCTCGGTCGTCGTCGTGGGCTCCTCGGTCTCGGGCGCCTCCTCCGCGGGCCTCTCCTCGTCGTCCTTCTCGGAGTTCGAGCCCTTCGAGGTGGCAAGGAAGGTCCAGGAGTCGTTGGGCTTGTACTCCGCCTTGTGGTCGGACTTGGGGAACGAGCCGCGCTCGACCCCCTCGAGGGCGTCGTCCATGAAGTTGCCCCAGATCGGGATCGCGGTGTTAGCGGTGGTCGCCACGGCGCCCTGGTAGCGGACGCTCTTGCTGCTGGCGTTGGGGTTGCCGACCCACACCGCGCAGGAGATCTGCGGGGTGGAGCCGCAGAACCAGAGGTTGGACCAGTTCTCGGCGGTTCCGGTCTTGCCGAAGATGGGCTGGTCGTGGGTGAAGTAGCTCCTCACGCTCGTGGCGCTGCCCTGCGTGACGACGGTCTTCAGGACCTCGATCGCGTCGGCGGCGATGGCGGAGTCGACGACCTGCTCGGAGGAGTCCTCGTGCTCGTAGACCACGTTGCCGTTGCGGTCCTCGATCCTGGTGATGGCGACGGGGTTGCGGTGCACGCCGCCGTTGGCGATCGTCGAGAAGGCCTCGGCCATCTCGAGCGGGGAGATGGGCGAGGTGCCGAGAGCCGAGGACAGGCCGGGCTCGATGGGGGAGTCGATGCCGAGCTTGGCCGCCATGTCGGCGACCTTGTCCATGCCGATGGCCTCCGCCACCTGGACGTAGCCGGTGTTGGAGGAGACGGCCGTCGCGCGCTGGAGCGTGATGACGCCGTAGCTGGCCTTGTAGATGTTGCTCGGAGCCCACGTGGGCGTGACCTGGATTGTGGACGGGCAGTTGATCTTGGTGTTGGGGCTCATGCCCTCGTTCAGGGCGGCCATGAGCACGACCGCCTTGAAGCTGGAGCCGGTCTGGTTGCGGCTCGTGGCGAGGTTGATGGTGCTCTGGCCCGCCTCGGCGTCGTTGCCGTAGTTCGTGCCGCCCACCATGGACACGATGTAGCCGTTGGAGTTGTCGATCGCGACGAGGGCGCCGTTCACGTCATCGTTGTTGGCGGCCTCGATGCGGTCCTTCACGGCCTTCTCGGCAGCCTTCTGCATGTCAGGATCGATCGTGGTGTAGACCTTGAGGCCGCCCTGGGCGATCGTGTCGGACGAGAAGTCCTGAAGCAGGAGGTTGCGCACGTAGTCGGTGAAGTAGGGGTACTTGCTGTCGGAGTCGGTGAGCTCGCCGGGATTGAGCGGGATCTCCTCGGCGACGGTCGCGT
>CAUGFC010000030.1 GCA_959598545.1 uncultured Olsenella sp.
AAGCTGTCCGAGCGCCGGACTTCGCCCGGCTCGCGGCCCGGACAGCCCGCCCGTTCTTCTCGCCAGCGTATGTAAGGAGCAACCATGAAGCAGCGTGACAAGCAGGAGAGGGAGGCGGCTGCCTCGAAGGTCGACGTCCTGAACGAGGCCCTGCCGTGGATCCACCGCAGCACGGGCAAGACCTTCGTGATCAAGTACGGCGGCTCGGCCATGGAGGACCCCGAGCTCTGCCGCCAGGTGGTGGCCGACATCGAGATGCTCAAGCTGCTCGGCATCCGCATCGTGCTCGTGCACGGCGGCGGCAAGGCGATCAGCGCGCACGTCAAGGCGCTCGGCCTGCCCGTGAGCTTCAAGGGCGGGCTGCGCGTGACCGACGACGCCACGATGGAGGCGGTGCGCGAGGTGCTCGTGGGCAAGGTCAACCAGGACCTCGTCTGGGCGCTCAACGAGTACGGCCACAACGCGGTGGGCATCTCCGGCGCCGACGGCAAGATGCTCAAGGCCGAGCAGGTCGACCCCGAGCTCGGGCGCGTGGGCCGCATCCGCGAGGTGGACCCGAGCCTCATCGAGACCATCCTCGAGGACGGCTACATCCCCGTGGTCGCCACGGTGGGCTGCGCCCCCGACGGCTTCTTCAACATCAACGCCGACGTGGCGGCGGGCAAGATCGCCGAGGCCCTGGGTGCCGACAAGCTGATCTACCTGACCGACGTCGACGGCCTCTACGGCGACGTCAACGACGAGGACACCCTCATCCAGACCCTCACGCGCGACGAGACCCACATGCTGCTGGACTCCGGAGAGCTGGACGGCGGCATGCTGCCCAAGATCCGCTCGATCGCGGAGGCGCTCGACGCGGGCGTCTCGGAGGTCGTCATCCTGAACGGAACCTACCCGCACTCGCTGCTTCTTGAGATCTTCACGGACGCCGGCTGCGGTACCATGTTCACCAGAGAGTAGCCGCCGCGCGCCCGCGCGGCTCGTCGTCAGGCGAAGGGAGCCCTGATGTCTGCAGACGACAAGAACCTCGTGCCGGCCGTCTCGCCCGAGGAGCGCGAGCTCGACGACACCTTCGTGATGGGGACGTACGGCCGTCTCCCCGTCGAGTTCGTGAGCGGCCACGGTGCCACGCTCGTGGACGCCGAGGGCAACGAGTACCTCGACCTTCTCGGCGGCATCGGCTGTGCCAGCCTGGGCTACGGCCACCCGGCCGTGGTCGAGGCCCTGCGCGAGCAGGCCGGGCGCATCTGGCAGGTGGGCAACTACTTCTACGTCGAGCACCGCGGCGAGCTGGCCGCGACGCTCTCCGCGTTGCTCTCCACGACCACCGACGAGGGCGGCCACGAGATGGGCTCGACGGGCACGCGCTGGAAGACGTTCTTCTCCAACTCCGGTGCCGAGGCCAACGAGGGTGCCATCAAGCTGGCGCGCCGCTGGGGCGAGAAGAACCTCGACGGCGCCAGCACCATCGTGACCGCGCGCAAGAGCTTCCACGGCCGCACGCTGGCGACGCTCGCGGCCACCGGCCAGGACAAGTACCACAGGAGCTTCCGCCCGCTGCCCGAGGGCTTCGTCTCCGTGCCGCTGAACGACATCTACACGCTGCGCGAGCGTGTCGAGCGCGGCGGCGTGTGCGCGATCATGCTCGAGTGCGTGCAGGGTGAGGGCGGCGTGTGGAACGCCAACTACGACTACCTGCGCGACGTGCGCGAGCTCTGCACCGAGAAGGGCCTCCTGCTGATCTGCGACGAGGTCCAGACCGGGTTCTACCGCTGCGGCTCGCCGTTCTGCTACCAGCGCTCCGGGATCGAGCCGGACGTGGTTGCCATGGCCAAGGGCATCGCGGCGGGCTTCCCCATGGGCGCCTTCGCCGCGCGCGCCGAGGTCGCGGACCTGCTGCAGCCCGGTGACCACGGCTCGACCTTCGGCGGCAACGCGCTCGCGTGCGCCGTGGGCCTCGCCTGCGCACGGACGCTCGCGGAGGAGGGCATGGGGGAGCACGTGCTCTCCGTCGGCCGTCACCTGCGCCACCGCCTCACCGCGATGGAGCACGTCGTGGAGGTTCGCGGCCACGGCCTCATGCGCGGCGCCCAGCTCGACGTGCCGATCGCCACGCAGGTCGTGGAGGAAGGCCTGGCAGAGGGCCTCGTCCTCAACCACATCGGCGACTCGATCCTGCGCTTCCTCCCGCCGCTCGTGATCATCCGCGAGGAGGTCGACGAGGCCTGCGACCGCCTCGAGGCCCTCATCGCGCGCCTGGCGTAAGGGGCTGCGCCCCGCCGCGCTTCTCGACGCCTGCGGCCTGCGACTCGACCTGTGCGGCCGAGCCTGCAGAAGCGAAGATTTCCAGTAATGTGCGACCGTGCATTCCGGGAAGCCCTCCCGATGATGCACGGTCGCACATTCTTGCCCGAAGCGACCTCGTTTGGGCGGAAATTTGCGACCTTGCGTCCTTCTCGCTGTCCGGCGGAATGCAGCACCGCGCATTGACGGCAATCTTCGATGCTGCGTGCCCGCGTCGTCCCGTGGGGGTTCCGTGGAGCCGGGCGCCCCCGCTCGGGGCGGAGCTGTGGCGTGCACGTTCTGAACCGGCAGCACAGGGGCCCCGTCCTGCCCTTCTGGTGAGATTGCCGCAAGATTCGTGCAAGCTAACGGAAGGTTTGGCGCAAGCGTGTCCGCCTATCCTTCGCCCGTCGAGGGAGGGGCTATGGACATGAATCTGTACCTTGCGGGTGACGACTCGCTCAAGCTGCTGCGCCACGCCCGGCAGTCGGATGACCTCATGCTCGTGCCAGCGCCTTTGCTAGGCGAGAAGGAACGCTGCGTGGATAGTGCGTGCCTCTCCGGGATGCTGCCGGCCGACCTGCTGGTACCGACGCCGATGCATCCGCTTGAACTGTGGTTTCCCGATGCGGGCAGCAGGTGTCAGTCACGTCTCGTGCGTGCGCACGTCTGCCCGACGGCGCTTCCGGAGGGCTCCTACCTGGAGGTGCTCGACGCACGGGGAGACCCGTCGCCCTTCTCGGCCAGTCATGAGGGCCACGTGTATGTGGAGTCTGTGGCGCTCACGCTGTTGAGTGCGGCGCGGATGCTCTATGGCCAGGTTACGCGGGGTCGGCTCTCTACAAACGCTGCGCTCATACGTCTCTCCGCGCTCGCCATGGAGCTCTGCGGCCTCTATGCGCGCGACCCGCTCGCGCCCGCAACGGGGCAGATGGCATACGACTTGCCGCAGATCGCAAGCGTGTGCGAGACTGCGCGGCTTCTCGACCAGCTGGGCGGCTCTCCCGGGGTGAAGCTTGCCCGCCGCGCAGCAGCCTACGCCAACGATGGTTCCGGCTCTGCCATGGAGACGCTCTGGTACTTTGCCTTCTGCCTGCCGCCGCGTCTGGGCGGTATTCACCTGGAGCGCCCGCTTCAGAACGTGCCGATCGAGTGGCCGCCGGGGGCGCGCGAGCTCGCTTGCCACGAACGGCTGCGCCCGGATTTCCACTGGCCGCGTTATCGGCGCGTCTGCGAGTACGACAGCGAGCTGCACAAGAACCCCCGCGCCTTCTACGAGGACCGCGACCGCGCGAAGGACTACGGCCTCTGTGAGCTGGGCTACTTTCCCATCACCGACCAGGATACGGCGAGTGCCGACGCCATGCTCGCGTTCCTGCGGCTGTTCGTGCGCTCGATCGAGGGCGCGGAGGACGAAAACTTCCGCCGGCGGATGAGGCGCGTGCTGGGCGACCCCCAGGTCAACGCCGCGCGCAGCCTGCTTCGTGCCCTGCTCGTGCCGCCCACGCTGCGCTGGCAGGATGAGTAGTGGGCTAGACTCAGGGGGAGGTTCTTCTCGTCGCGCGTGAGCACGCAACATCGCACGTTACCGGTAAAGCGCGATGTTGCGTGCCGAGAAGAACGCAGAGTCGAAGATCTATGCGCAAAGGAGTGCACTTACGAGCGCGCACGGCGAGAAAAACGCGACTGTGCGTCCGTCATGCGGATTGACGGGACGCACAGTCGCGCGTTGCTGGAAATCTTCGATTGTGCGGGCGAGAAATGCCCCTACGCCTCCGTGCGCTCGGGGACGCGCAGCATCGTGACGAAGCCCACGACGAAGAGCACCGCGATCGAGAGCACGCCGAGGCTGGAGTTGCCGGTGAGCGCGGTGAACGTGCCCACGAGGAACGTGCCCAGGATGGCGGCGTACTTGCCGAAGATGTCGAAGAAGCCGAAGTACTCGTTGGCGCGCTCCTTGGGGCAGAGCTTGCCGAACTCGGAGCGCGAGAGCGCCTGGATGCCGCCCTGGAACATGCCCACCAGAATCGCCAGGAACCAGAACTCCGCGGCCGAGCGCAGGAAGAACGCGGCGAAGAGGGTGATGCCGAAGTAGGCGGCGATCGCGATCAGCAGCATGCGGCGCGTGCCGTACTTGGACGAAAGGCGGCCGTAGATGATGGCGCTCGGGAAGGCCACGAACTGCGTGACGAGAAGCGCGAGCACGAGCTGCGTGGAGTCGATCCCCAGCTCGGTGCCGTAGCTCGTGGAGAGCTTGATGATGGTGTGCACGCCGTCGATGTAGAAGAAGTACGCGATCATGTAGTAGCGGATGGCGCGGTTGGCCCAGATCTCGCGCAGCGTGCCGGCCAGGCCGCGTACGGCGTTGGCCACGGCGTGCGGCGCGCGCGGCTTGAAGTGGAGCTGCTGCACGTTTTTGAGCAGGGGCACCGTGAAGGCTGCCCACCAAACGCCGGTGATGATGAACGCGATTTGCATGGCGGTCTGCAGCGTGATGCCCAGCGCCTCGTAGCCCAAAACCACGCCCAGACACGCGATGAACGGCACACAGCTGCCGATGTAGCCCCAGGCGTAGCCCGCCGACGAGATCTCGTCCATGCGGTCGTCCGTGGTGGTATCAACCAGAAGCGCGTCGTAGAAGACCATCGACGAGTTTAGCGCCACGGACGAGATCACGTAGATCACGAGGAACGCCAGCGCCGTGGTCACAAAGCCGAGCGCCACCGTGGCGATCACGCCCGTGCCCACGCAGCCCACGATGAACTTCTTCTTCATGCCCTGCATGTCAGCGATCGAACCCAGCACGGGCATGAGCAGCGCGATGATCAGCGACGCCACCGTCTCGGCGTAGCTCCAGGCCACCACGACCTCGCCGTCGGGGGAGAGGGAGGAGAAGTAGATCGGGATCACGCTCGTGGCGAGAAGGACGAGCGCGGAGTTACCCACGTCGTAGACGATCCAGCTCTTCTCGGCCTTGGTCATCTTCTGGTGCGCCATGTGCTTCCTTTCCCGCGACGCCACAACGCCTCTATGTTAGGCGAGTTGGGGGCGTGCGACGCGTAAGAAGTGCGTAACGGCGGGGCGCGGTGCGGCGTGATGCCCTTCTCGCCGTCCAAACTCCGACATATGTACGAGCGCCCCGCCCTTCTCGCCCGGCGAGAAGAACGCCGCAATTCGTCTAGCT
The DNA here is from genome assembly GCA_959598545.1 of uncultured Olsenella sp. Classification (GTDB taxonomy): domain Bacteria; phylum Actinomycetota; class Coriobacteriia; order Coriobacteriales; family Atopobiaceae; genus Thermophilibacter. The sequence goes on from CAUGFC010000030.1 coordinate 5,468, forward strand.
GCATGTATGTGAAACGCAATCAGCCTGCGGACAGGAGCGCTCTCGCATATGTCAGAGTTTGCGCGCCCCGCCCCGCCCGCCCCGGTCGTGCCTCATTTGGGGCATAATCGGGTCAGGACACGACGAAAGGGCCCGCGATGCCTGCCATCCTCACGCACGACCTCTTCGGCCGGGGCGTCCTCGAGGACGCGACCAGCCTCCTGAACCTGCGCACGCCTGCCGAGCGGGACGCGTTCCTGCTGGGCAACCAGGGCCCGGACCCGCTCTTCTACCTCACGATCGACCCGCTCATGCACAAGTGGTCCCCGCTCGGCAACGCCCTGCACGCGAGCGCGCCCGCCGAGGTCCTTCTCGCCATGCGCGAGGCCGCGCTGCGCCTCGAGGGCCGCGAGCGCCAGGTCGCCCGCGCCTACGTCGCCGGCTTCGCCTGCCACTGGCTGCTCGACTCCACGATCCACCCCTTCGTCTACTTCTGGCAGAACGGCATCTGCTCCGCGGGCGTCCCGGGGCTGGACGAGTCCGCCCGCTCCCGCGTCCACGCGGAGATCGAGCGCGACTTCGACGAGATGGCGCTCTTCGCGCTGACCGGTCGCACCGTCGAGCGCTGGCGCCCGCACGAGCGCGTCCTCGCCGCCTCGCGCGCCACCCTCGCCGCGATCGACAAGGTCTACTTCTACGCGGCGCTCTGGGTCTACGAGCGCGCGATCGACCCGAGGACCTTCTCGACGGCGGTGCACGAGTTCCGCCTGGTGCAGCGCGTCTTCGACTCCCCGTCCGGCCGCAAGCGCGACCTCCTGGGCACCGTCGAGCGCCTGGCGACGCGCAGGCCCTACTCGCTCGTGTGCTCCATGTCGCACCGCGCGCGCCCCGAGGACACCTCCGACTTCGACAACCGCGACCACCGCCCGTGGGAGAACCCCTTCACGCACGAGGTTGGCACGCAGGGCTTCTGGGACCTCTTCGACGGCGCGCACGCCCGCGCGCTGCCGGTCCTTGACGAGCTGCTCGCCGCCGACCTCGACCTGGAGGGTGCCCGCGCGCTCACGGCCGACCTCAACTTCGAGGGCGCGCCCACCCCGCCGGGGAAGAGGGTCGCGTGGTAGCACGCCCCGACGCCGAGAGGGACGACGCGGCGGGGGCCGAGAAGGACGCGCCGGTTGCGCGCGTCCCCGCGGCGAGCTCGGAGGCCACGCGCCACGTCATGCAGGCCAACCGCAGCAAGAACACCTCGCCCGAGCTGCGCGTCCGCGCCGCTCTGCGTGCGGCCGGGCTCACCGGCTACCGCCTCCACTGGAGGGCGGCCCCGGGCAGGCCCGACGTCTGCTTCCCCGGGAGGCGCGTGGCGATCCAGATCAACGGGTGCTTCTGGCATCGCTGCCCGTTCTGCGGTCCCTCCCGTCCCAAGACCCACCCCGAGTTCTGGGAGGCCAAGTTCGCCCGCAACCGGGAGCGCGACGAGCGCAACGCCCGTCTCATGCTGGAGGCGGGGTGGACGCTGCTCGTGGTCTGGGAGTGCCAGCTCAAGCGCGACCGCTTCACGTCCACGATGGCGCGCCTCGTCGCGGAGGTCCGCGCGGCGGGGGAGGGACGGCTTCCCGCGCACGTGCTGGACGTGGGCGCCCCGCCGGTCTGGCGCCTGCGCGCGCGGAGGCTGCGGCGCCGGCATCGCTCCTAGGGCCCGCCCGACCGCTCGCCAGCGCGTCGCCACGCGCGGCTAGCTGCGGTGCTAGGCTTGACGGAACACGATTCGCGCCCCGCGGCGCCGAGGAGGTCCGAGCCCATGTCCACCTACGTCTTCTCGGACGTGCACGGCCATCGCGCCACGCTCGAGCGCGCGCTCATGCGCGTCTCGCCCGCGGCGGACGACCGCGTGGTCTGCCTGGGCGACATGGTCGACCGCGGGCCCGACCCGGTGGGCGTGCTGCGCGTGGTGCGGGGGCTCCCCGGTGCGGTCGCGCTCATGGGCAACCACGAGGACCTCATGCTCTCCTGCCTGGACGCCCAGGACGACGCGCTTGCGGCCCTCAACTGGGCGATCAACGGCGGGACGACCACGTCGGAGGGGCTGGCTCAGCTCCGGGCGGACGAGCTAGAGGACCTGCTCGCCTGGGTGCGCGCCTGCCCGCGCGCGGCGAGCGCCCATGTCGGCGACCGTCGCTACCTGCTCGTCCACGCCGGCGTGGACCTCACCGCCCCCGAGCCCGCCGCCTGGGACGACGAGACCGTCGACGCCTACCTCGCCGCGCAGAGCGTCGAGGACCTCACCTGGATCCGCGAGGAGTTCTGGGGTGCGGAGCGGGGCCTCTCGGGGCGCGACGGCTCGGGCCCCGTCGTCGTGGCCGGTCACACCCCCACGCCCTATCTGGAGCGCATGGCGAGCTCGCTCGACCGTCCCGCCGTCGGCGACGACGGCCTCGCGCGCATGGTGCGCGTGGGAGAGCGACGCGACCGCTGGGACGTCGACTGCGGCGCCGCCGGCGGGGCGGGCTACGGGCAGGTGCTCATCCTGCGCCTGGACGACGGCGAGGAGTTCTACGAGCCCGTGCGCGAGGGGGAGTAGCGGCGCGTCCCGGCCCGCTCCACCGAAGGTCCACAACTGGGGCGCCTCCCGCCCCGCGACCTTTGTTCTTGTCCGGCGCAACACCTACAATGCCTGCGTTGCAAACCGTGCCCCCGCAACGGGGGAGCGAGGAGGATCATGAGCAGCCTTCGCAGCCGTTCGCTTTCTGAGGAGTACCTGGGCATCCTGGCAGAGCTGGGGGGTGACGAGGCCGGCCGTGACGCCGCGGCGTCCTACCTCGCCTCCGCGCACCACGTCACGCATCGCGAGGGCACGCCGACCTGGGCGCTCTCGCCCAAGGTGCTCTCTGCCGGCGAGGTGGGCATCCTGCGCGAGGCGGCCGAGACCATGGGCCGCATCCTTGACAAGGTTACGAGGCGCTACCGCGACGACGCCGACTTCCGCGCGCGCTTCGGCCTGCCCGCCGAGCTGGAGGCGCTCGCGCTCGTCCCCACGGGCTACGAGCAGGCGGTCCCGCTCGCGCGCGTCGACGTCCTCTTCGACGAGGAGACCGGCGACTTCACCCTCGCCGGCGTGGCCACGGACAGCTCGCTCGGCATGAGCGCCTCCGTCGAGGTCACGCGCGCCGTGCAGCTCACCGAGGCCTACCGCCGCTTCACCGAGGCGCACCCCGGGATCGAGACCTTCGACGTCGCGGCCGGCGTCGTGGACGCCCTGCGCGAGACCTACACCTCGTGGGCCAACGCCGACGCGGGGACCCGTCACCCCGAGCGCCCCGCCGTGGGCATCGTGGACTACCCCGAGAGCGCCTCCGCCGGCGAGTTCTCCGACGTCATCGCCCGCCTCGCGGACGAGGGCGTGTTCGCGCGCTTCGTGGACATCCGCGACCTGCGCATCGAGGAGGCCGCCGGCCAGCGGCGGCTCGTGGACTCGCAGGGCCCCATCGCCTGCGTCTATCGTCGCGTCCTGCTGTCGGAGATGCTCGAGAAGCCCTGTCCGGGCGCCGACGCCCTCGTGGAGGCGGCGCGCCGCGGCCTCGCCTGCGTGATCGGCGGGTTCGGCACCTGGCCGGCCTCCACCAACGCGCTCTTCTCGGTGCTCGCCTCCGACGCCGTGGAGGACGTGCTCGACTACTCCGAGCTCGCCTTCGTGCGCGCCCACGTCCCCGAGACGCACGTCCTGTCCCGCGGCTGCGACCTCGCGCCGTACCTCGCCGAGCCCGAGCGCTGGCTGGCCCGCCCCGCCGGCGCCTACCGCGCCAACGAGGCCGTCTGGGGCGGCTCCTGCGCGGACCGCGACAGCTGGTGGCGCGTGCTTCTGGGCTGCGCCGAGGAGGGCGGCTCGGTCGAGCTCCGCGACAGGACCTACCGCTCCCGCGTGGTGCTGGGCGCCCCGGCCCCGGGCGACAAGGTCGACCACGGCTCCGAGCCCGTGGAGGTGGAGAACCTGCTGGGCCTCTACCTCTTCCGCGGCCAGTTCGGCGGCGTGTACGCGCGCGGCGGCTACGACGACGGGCTCGGCCCCTGGTCGAACCGCGTCACCATGGGCTGCCTCGTCGTGCGCGACTAGGGGGCCGGTCGCATGACGCAGGGGGAGAACAGGCTCGCGCCCGGGCTCACCGGCCGGCTCTCCGAGCGGGCCGCCGCCCTCGTCGAGGAGCGCCGCGCGTCCGGCGCGCTCTCGCCGTTCGCCTGCCGCGACGCGTCCGCGATCCGCCGCGACCTCTGCGAGCGCGACGCGGACACCGCGCTGAGGCCGGCCTTCGTGCGCGACGCCGAGAAGATCGTCCACCTCCCGGCGTACAACCGCCTGGCGGGCAAGACGCAGGTCTTCTCGTTCCGCGCCAACGACGACCTCTCCCGCCGCGGCCTGCACGTGCAGCTCGTGGCGCGCGTCGCCCGCGACATCGGCCGCGCCCTCGGGCTCAACCTCGACCTGATCGAGGCGATCGCGCTGGGGCACGACCTCGGCCACACCCCGTTCGGCCACGCCGGCGAGCGGTTCCTGAACGACGTCTACCACGCCCGCACCGGGCGCTGGTTCTTCCACAACGTGCAGAGCGCCCGCGTCATGGACGAGCTCGCCGGCCGCAACGTCAGCCTGCAGACCCTCGACGGCGCGCTCTGCCACAACGGCGAGTTCGAGCTCCAGCGCTTCGAGACGAGCGGGCTGGCCGAGTTCGACACCTACGAGCGTGTCGTGGACTCCTGCTGGGAGCACGGCGACGAGGCGATCCGCCACCTGCGCCCCATGACGCTCGAGGGCTGCGTGGTGCGCGTCTCGGACATCATCGCCTACGTGGGCAAGGACCGCCAGGACGCCATCCGCGCGGGGCTCGTGGACGAGGGTGCCTTCGACGACGGGCTCGGCGGCGCCTACAACGCCTGGGCGCTCTCCGCCTTCGCGGCCGACGTCGTGGAGCACAGCGTGGGCGAGGACGCCATCGCCATGAGCGAGGAGGGCTTCGCCGAGTTGCGCCGCGCCAAGCGCGAGAACTACGAGAAGATCTACGGCGCCGCCGAGGTCAACGGCGACTTCCCGGCCGAGGTCGCCGAGCTCTTCTCGGCGCTCTACGAGCACGAGCTGGAGGCGCTGGCCTCCGGCGACGAGTCCGCCGCGATCTTCGCGCACCACGTGGCGCCCACGGAGCGTCGCCTGGCCTTCTACGGGCGCCGCTACGACTGGGAGCGGGACCCCGACCAGACCGTGGTGGACTTCATCTCCTCGATGACGGACGACTACTTCATGGCCACCTGCTCCGCCGTGTTCCCGCGCGCCGCGGAGCTCTTCCCGAGCCACGGGTACTTCTCGCCGGAGGTGCGCGCGTAGGGACGCCTCGGCGGATTCCCGGGCGCTTCCACCTCAGATTGTGGCCTTGTGGCCGATTGCTGCTAGAATCCCCACCCTGGACGAAGGGGGGGGACATGGCGCTGGCGAGAAGAACGAGACGGGTCCTGGCGGTGGTCGCCGCCGCGGTCGTGGTCGTCGCGATCGCGGGCCTGGCCCTGGCGGGCAACTTCCTCGTCGACTTTGCGCTCAACCCGAGCTCGGAGGTCTCGATGGCGGCCACGATGCGCGCCGGCGACGTCGACGGCCTGGACTACGCGGAGGCCCCCAAGCTCGACGAGGCGTACGCGGAGGAGGCCGCCTCCTGGTTCGACGCCGGGAAGCGGAGCGTCTCGCACGTCGCCGACGACGGCACGGAGCTCCTGGGCTGGGAGCTCTCCGGCGCCGAGGACGGCGCGTATGCGGACGGCCACACCTGGGCCGTGGTCTGCCACGGCTACATCGGCAAGCCCGCCGACATGGCCAAGTACGCCTACCACTTCGCGCGGCTCGGCATGGACGTGCTCATGCCCGCGGCGCGCGGCCACGAGCGCAACGTCGACGCCGGCCTCATCCAGATGGGTTGGGGCGACGCGCGCGACCTCGTGGGCTGGGTGGACGACATCGTCGAGCGCGACCCGGACGCCCGGATTCTGCTCTTCGGCACCTCGATGGGCGGGGCGGAGGTCATGATGGCCTCGGGCATGGACGGGCTCGCCGAGAACGTGCGCCTGATCGTGGAGGACTGCGGCTACACGAGCGTGTGGGACGAGTTCGAGCTGCAGCTGGATAACGTCTTCGGCCTGCCGAGCTTCCCGATCCTGAATGCCGCTGACCTCATCTGCCAGCTGCGCGCGGGCTACGCCTTCGAGGCGGCCTCCGCGGTGGAGAGCCTGCGCCGCGCGAGCGTGCCGATGCTCTTCATCCACGGCGACGCGGACGAGTTCGTGCCCTTCTCGATGCTCGACGAGAGCTACGAGGCCTGCGCGAGCGCGGTGAAGGAGAGGCTCGTCGTGGAGGGCGCCGGCCACGGCCTCTCCGCCAGCACCGACCCGGCGCTCTACTGGGGGACCGTGGACGCCTTCATCTCCGACAACCTCTAGGTCCGCCGAGAAGCACCCCCTCGTGCGCCGTCCCATCCCCTCCTCTGAGGGTATGTGCACTGTTCACGAATTGATGCTCTTCTCGCCAAGCCGTCTACCTGCGATTATGCAATCGCATGGCATCATATTATATTTTGAATAGTGTACATACCCTCAAAATGGGGGCACACACCCTCGAAGGGGAACGTCCCCCCGGCGCTCCGCGGCGCTCTGGCGTACAATCGCCCCCATGGAGACGCTCTTCACCCACATAGAGAACGCGCGCCGGGACGAGAACGCCCCGCTTGCGGCCCGCATGCGGCCCACCACGCTCGACGGCTTCGTCGGGCAGCCCCAGGCGGTGGGTCCCGGCAGCTGGCTGCGCCGCGCCATCGAGCACGACACGCTCTCCTCGGTCATCCTCTACGGGCCCGCCGGCACGGGCAAGACCACGCTCGCGCGCATCATCGCCCACAGCACGCACGCCGAGTTCGTCGAGGTCTCCGCCGTCACGGGGACGGTCAAGGACCTGCGCCGGGAGATCGAGGCCGCCAAGAGCCGCCTGCTCACGGCCGCCCGCCGCACGATCCTGTTCGTCGACGAGATCCACCGCTTCAACCGCGGGCAGCAGGACGCCCTGCTCCACGCCGTTGAGGACCGCACGGTGGTGCTCGTGGGCGCTACGACCGAGAACCCCTACTTCGAGGTCAACTCCGCCCTGATCAGCCGGAGCCGCGTCGTGGAGCTCGTCGCGCTCGACGACGATTCGGTCCGCGAGCTGCTCCGAAACGCCCTCTCCTCCGAACGCGGCCTCGCGGGAGCCTTCGCGCTCGAGGCGGACGCCGAGGATGAGATCGTGCGCCTCGCCGGTGGCGACGGCCGGGCGGCGCTCACCTCGCTCGAGCTCGCCAGCCAGATGGTGGACGAGAAGCCCGAGGACGGCACGGCGCTCATCACTCGCGAGCACGTCACCGAGGCCAACCCGCGCCGCGGCCTGCCCTACGACAAGGCCGGCGACATGCACTACGACGTCATCTCCGCCTTCATCAAGTCCATGCGCGGCTCGGACCCCGACGCCGTGCTCTACTGGCTCGCCCGCATGCTCGACGCTGGCGAGGACCCCAAGTTCATCGCCCGTCGCATCATGATCTGCGCCTCGGAGGACGTCGGCAACGCCGACCCGCAGGCGCTGCTCGTGGCCCACGCCGCCTTCCGCGCCACCGAGGTGATCGGCATGCCCGAGTGCCGCATCAACCTGGCGCAGGCCGCCACCTACCTGGCCCTGGCCCCCAAGTCCAACGCCGCCGAGGCCGGCATCGACGCCGCGCTCGAGGAGGTGCGCCGCGGGCCCCGTCGCGAGGTGCCGAGCCACCTGCGCGACCGCCACCGCCCCGGCTCGGACGAGTACGGCCCCTACCTCTACCCGCACAACTACCCGGAGGGCTGGGTCGAGCAGCGCTACCTGCCCGAGGGCCTCGAGCGCGGCTGCTTCTACCACCCGAGCGGCCGCGGCTGGGAGGCGTGGCGCGAGGAGGCCATCGGCCGCGACCGCGGCGAGGCGGAGGAGTAGAGCTGCCGTCCTTCTCGCCCCGTGTCGTGTGGCTCAAGTGGAGAAAACGGACGCTTCCGACCCGATTTGGCGAGAAAAACGTCCCTCTCGTCCACTTGAGCGTGTCCGCGACCGTGCCGACGCCGCGCGCGGCGATTGGGTAGAATGTCTATTTGGGCAGACGCCCTGTGAGCGACGTCCCGGGGAGGGGCAATGACAGACGCTATTCTTCCGATCGTCCTTATCGCGCTGGTGCTCGTGGGCATCTGGGCCGTGGTCGAGGTCGCCCTCACCATGCGCTCCGCCCGCCGCGACGTCGAGCGCCTCACCACCGCGGCCCGCGAGGTCGTGGAGCAGGCGCAGCCCGTCGTCGCCAAGCTCGACGGCATCATGGACGAGCTCGAGCCCGCCGCAAAGCGCGTGACCCCGCTGCTCGAGAAGACCGAGGTCGCCGTCGGCGAGGCCTCCACCTCCCTCGACCGCCTCAACGGGATCCTGGACGACGTCTCGTCCGTCTCGGGCGCCGCGTCGAGCGTCACTGGCGCCGTGAGGGGCGTCGCCGAGAGCGCCGCCAACGCGGCCGCGGGCGTGGTCTCGCGCCTGCGCGGCGAGGCGTCTACCGATGCCGCCGCGCTGCTCGACGGTCGCGCCGCCGAGACCGGCGAGGCCCCGGCACCTGCCGAGGAGCCCGCCGCGCCCACGCGCTACGTCGACTACGGCGAGGTGGCCCCCGCCCCCTCGAAGGCCGACGACGCCGAGGTCACCAAGGAGGGCGAGTGATGACCGAGAAGCACGTCACCCTGCGCGTCCCCGCGGAGGCGTCCTTCGCCCGCACCGTGCGCATGACCGCCTCCGCGCTCGCGGTGGCCGCCGGGATCGAGAGCGTCGAGGACGTCGAGGACGTCAAGATGATCGCGGACGAGGGGTTCGTCTACGCCTGCGCCACCGCCCCGGAGGCCGTGGAGGTGAGCTTCTCGCTCGCCGCCGGCGAGGTCGCCATGGACTTCTCGCTTGGCGCCTCCGTGCCCGACGCCGAGTCCGTCGACCTCGTGCGCGTGCTGCTCTCGGCGGTCTGCGACGAGTTCTCCCTCTCGGAGGACGGTGCCACGCTGCACCTCCTGCGCTCGACCGGCGGTACCGATGACGAGTAGGGCTCGCGCCGAGCAGGCCTCGCCCCGGGCGAGGTCGCGCGTGCCCGAGGGCCGCGCCGCCTGGGACAAGGACCGCACGCGCGAGCTGTTCAGGCGCTACAAGGGGGAGGGGGACTCCGAGGCGCGCGACCAGCTCATCATGAGCCATCTCAACCTCGTGCGCTTCCTCGCCTCCAAGTTCAAGAACCGCGGCGAGTCCCTCGAGGACCTCGTCCAGGTGGGCACGATCGGCCTGATCAAGGCGATCGACCGCTTCGACCCCGAGCGCGGTCTCGAGTTCACGACCTACGCCACGCCCACGATTATGGGCGAGATCAAGCGCCACTTCCGCGACAAGGGCTGGAGCGTCCGCGTGCCGCGCCGTCTGCAGGAGCTCTCCGCCAAGGTCAACCAGGCCACCGACGAGCTCACCAACCAGCTGCAGCGCAGCCCCTCGGTCGCCGAGATCGCCGAGCGTCTGGGCGTCACGGTCGACGAGGTCCTCGAGGCGATGGAGTCCTCGAGCGCCTACAGCTCCGTGCCGCTCGAGGGCGGCGGCTCGTCCGACGACGACGAGCCCACCTCGGTCATCGACCACTACGCCACCGAGGACGCCGACCTCGCCGCCTCCGACGACCGCATCGTCCTCGAGGAGGCCATCGCGGACTTCTCGCCGCGCGAGCGCGACGTCATCCGCATGCGCTTCGTGGACGGCCTCACGCAGGTGGAGATCGCCGAGCGCCTGGGCGTCTCCCAGGTGCAGGTCTCGCGCCTGCTGCGGCGCACGCTCCGGCGCATCCAGGACAAGATTGACCCCGACGGCCTCATGTGAGGCCGCCCCGGGCGCACCGCCCGGACCCGGAAGGAGCCAGATGTCAGCCAAGCCCCGTTCGACGCGCTACGAGAAGTGGCGGCTGCGCGCGGTCGTCGCCTGGACGCTCGTGGGAGCCGCGCTCGTGTTCCTGCTCGCGGTCCGCGGCCTGTCCATCGTGGGGCAGGCGGTCGAGCTCCTGCTCGTGGGCACGATCCTGGGCTACGTCTGCAGCCCGATCACCAACCGCCTCGAGGACCACAAGGTCCCGCGCGGGGCGGCAGCGCTGCTCTCCCTCGTGCTGGTCGTGGCGGCGATCGTCGCCCTGGTGGCCCTGTTCATGGGGCCCTTCCTGCGCGAGCTCATCACGCTTTTGCGCAACGTGCCCTCGTACTTCACGCAGGCGCAGGCCGCGCTCGAGACGTTCTGGGACACCTACGGCTCCGCGAGCGGTGGCAACGTGCAGAACACCATCAGCTCCTTCGTGAACGTGCTCGTCGACGCGGGCTCCCAGGTCGCCTCCGACCTCGCGCGCACGCTCTCCACCGGCCTCGTCACGAGCATCACCGACTTTGCCGGCCACCTCGTGACTGTCTTCCTCGCCATGATCCTCGCGTACTGGTTCGCGCTCGACTATCCCAGGATCATGCACGAGTTCGCCATCATCGCGGGTCCCGAGTACGACGACGAGCTCGTGCTCAGCCTCGCCGTCCTCTCCCGCTCCGTGGGCGGCTACATGCGCGGCACGCTGATCACGTCGCTGGCCAACGGCCTCATGGTCGCCGCCGGCCTGTGGATCGTCGGCCACCCCTACGCGGGGCTGCTCGGCATCGCGACGTTCGTCCTGCACTTCGTCCCCGTGGTGGGCCCGATGCTCTCCTCGGTCTCCGCGGTCCTTCTCGCCCTGTTCGTGAGCCCGGTCTGCGCCCTCTGGACGCTCGTGATCACGGTGGTGGCCCAAAACGTCACCGACAACGTGCTCTCGCCGCTGGTCATGCAGTCCGCCGTCAAGATCCACCCGGCGCTGTCGCTCGTGGGCATCGTCGTCGGCGGCGCGCTGGGCGGGGCCGTGGGCATGGTCCTCGCCGTGCCGCTCACGGCGGCCATCAAGGGCCTCTTCGTCTACTACTTCGAGAGCCGCACCGGCCGCCAGCTGGTCTCGCCCGGCGGCGCCTTCTTCGGCGGCACCGCCTACTCCGACGCCGAGGGCAGCCCGCGCGCCACCTTCGACGCGCTGGACGACGACACCTTCATCGCGCGCTCCCGCCTGCTCGCGGGCCTCGCGCGCCTGCACGGCTACGACGACCTCCTCGGAGACAAGGGCGACAAGGGCGAGCCGGGCGAGAAGGGCGACGAGCCCGCGTCCGACAAGCGGGACGCGTAGCCCCCGCCCCGGCCGTCCCGACCAAGAATTCCTCTCCGCGCGTTCTTCTCGCCATGCGCCGCTCGGCCTTTTTGTCCGAACGGGCACGAATCCCGCCCGGTGCATTCGATGGTTTCATCTTTTGCATGCACGGGGCGGGATTTGTGTCCGGCGGCCCGAGGGCGCACGCGCCGGAGGGGATTTGTGGTCGCCCCGCGCCGCGAGGCGCGCCGCCGCAGCTCGCGCTATACTGGGACGGTTGATTACGCGAGAAGGACCACCCGACTGAGGGAGACACATGAGCACCGCCGACTACAAGACCATGACCACCGCGGAGATCCGCGAGGACTTCCTGCGCTTCTTCGAGGCCAAGGGCTGCAAGCTGTACCCGTCCTCGTCGCTCGTGCCGGACGACCCGTCGCTTCTGCTCACCAACGCGGGAATGAACCAGTTCAAGGAGTACTACCAGGGCAAGAAGACCATGCCCGAGATCGGTGCGTGCTCCTGCCAGAAGTGCCTGCGCACCAACGACATCGACAACATCGGCGACGCCACGCACCTCTCCTTCTTCGAGATGCTCGGCAACTTCTCCTTCGGCGGCTACTCCAAGGCCGACGCCATCGCCTGGGCCTACGAGTTCATCACCGGCCCCGACCACCTGGGCCTGCCGCCCGAGCGCCTCTACATGACCGTCTTCGAGGACGACGACGAGGCCATCGAGCTCTGGCACGAGCAGGGCGTCCCCTACGACCACATCTCGCGCCTGGGCGAGAAGGACAACTTCTGGGCCGCCGGCCCCACCGGCCCCTGCGGCCCGTGCTCCGAGATCTACTTCGACCAGGGCGAGGAGTTCGGCTGCGGCGGCGAGCACTGCGGCCCCGGCTGCGACGACTGCGACCGTTACCTCGAGTTCTGGAACCTCGTCTTCACGCAGTACGACCGCCAGGAGGACGGCT
>CAUGFC010000031.1 GCA_959598545.1 uncultured Olsenella sp.
AGCACCGCGTCGCAGCAGAAGAACTTCTTGCCCATCTTCTCTTCCATGAACATGCCCTGCTGGTCGAACTTGTCGCGCATGAGGGAGGAGGTGGAGACGGGGACGAAGTCCGGGCGGCTCATGACGCGCGGCACGTGGTGCGCGCTGATGGAGCGCCAGTGGGTGATGCCGGTGGCGCAGTGCTTGTAGCCGCCCGAGTAGCCGCCGTAGGGGTTGCCCTGCGTGTGGCCGATGAGGATGGCGATGTCGGCGTCGTAGACGTACTTGTTCATGATCACGTGGTCGCCCTGCGGGGTGAAGCCGAGGTCGACGAGGTGGTCATAGTCCTCGGAGTCGTGGCTCGTGATCTGGCCGGTGCCCTCGAACTCGTTGTAGAGGTCCTCGCCCAGGATGAGCTTGGCCTCGGCGGTGGAGGTGCGGGGGTGCAGGCCGTTGGAGAACAGCAGCAGCACGTCGTCGTGGGAGACGCCGTTGGCGAAGAGCTCGTCGAGGCAGGCGCGGATGGCTACCTTGCGGTGCGAGGTGGGCTGCGTGCCGCCCTTCACGATGTCGGGGATGACGATGACGACCTTGGCGCCGGGGTGCGCGAGGTCAGCGAGCGGCTCCATGCCGATGGGGTTGCGGATGCTCTCGATCGTGGCGTTGTAGAGGCTGTCCCAGTCCTGCGGCAGGCACTCGGGGTCCTTCACGGTCTCGCCGGTGACGAAGACGTCGGTCGTGTCGGGGAGCTCGGCTCCCATCATGCCGGTGCCCCACTCGAAATCAAGATGCATGACGTTTCCTTTCTCGTTGTGCGACGCGGTGCGTCCTACGCGTTCAGGTACAGGTCGACGATCTGGGCGTACTCCTCCGGGTAGAAGCCGATCTCGCCGGTGAAGCGCGTGAGGGCGATGAGGCCGCCGTCGATCTCGGGGATGCCGGCGAGCATCTCGGCGTTGTCGGCCTTGAGGCCTCCGCCGTAGACCACGTCGACGCCGGGCACGACGCTCTTGACGAGACGGGCGACCTTGGTGATGTAGGGCGCGTCGGCGGGCGTCTTGCCGGGGCCGATGCTCCAGACGGGCTCGTAGGCGATGCGCACGCCGGAGAGGTCCGTGCCCTCGAGGCCCTGGGTCACCTGGGCGGTGAGGACGGCCTCCCAGTCGTCGACCTCCTCCTCGCGCTCGCCCATGCAGAAGAGCACCTTGAGGCCGGCGGCCTGAGCGGCGCGGACCTCGCGGGAGAGGATGCGGCTCACGGCGGCCTCGACGTCAGCCGGGTCCGCCCCGACCTCGCCCAGGATCGCGCGGAGGTTCATGCGCTCCTCGCAGTGGCCGATGAGCGCCCAGCTGCAGCCGAGCTGGGCCACGGAGTTGCCGGTGCGCAGCGTGGTGAAGGCGCCGAAGTTGCCGCCCGGGGCGGTGTCGGCCACGTGGACTCCCTGGCAGCCGATCCCGAGCGGGCTGCCCTCGGCGCCGGCGCAGGCGCCCACGAGGTGCGCCTCGGGCAGGAACGCCGCGAACTCCGCGACGTCGGCGTACTTCTCGGCGACGCCCCTGATGGACGAGGCGACGGTCTCGCCCCAGCGCGCGGGCTCGGCGAGGCGGTTGACGCCGCCGAGCTCGGGCGTGATGTCAAAGCGCTTGAGGTTGAGGAAGATGTGCTTCATGAAGGCTCCAATCTCTCGGCTGGTCCCGTCCGTCCCGCGTCACACGAAGCTCGCGAAGCGGGGGAGGGCGGGGCCCAGCAGCGGGCGGCACCAGCTGCGGAACTCATCGGTCACGCCGTTGCCGCGCTCGTTTATGTACTCGTCGGGCATCGTCCGCTCGTCGAGCATCACCTGCTCGATGGGGATGCGGGTGAGGCGCGCCTCGTAGGGCTCGCTGGAGACGCGCTCGATGCCCACCATCTTGCCGGAGTCGCCCTCGAGCACGGCGCGGGTGGCCTCGCGCCCGCAGTCGATGGCCTCCTGGCGGTCGACGGGGCTCTGCCAGGCGATGGAGGCGCGGCCGATGAGGCCGGGCTTCTCGGAGCGCGCCTTGTAGCCGAGCTCGGAGATCACGAGCTTGGCGAGGTGCGCCGAGACGTCGCCGAAGTAGGTCGCCCTGCCTACGGTCATGAGCGGCGGCGCCACGGGGGTTCCGTCGGCCGTGTGCAGTCCCTCGCTCACCACCACGACGCCGCAGCCCTTCTCGTCGATGAGACGCTGGGCGTCGTCGAGGAAGGCGCGCTCGTCGAAGTCGCGCTCGGGCAGGTAGATGAGGTCGGGGCCGCCGGTGCCGGACTCGTCGGCAAAGCAGCTCGCGGCCGTGACCCAGCCGGCGTTTCTGCCCATGGCCTCCACGACGACGATGTGGATGGGAAGCCCGCGCACGTCGCAGCAGATGGCCGAGGTCGTCGCCGCCATATAGCGTGCGGCGCTCGCGAAGCCGGGCGCGTGGTCGGTGACCGCGATGTCGTTGTCCATGGTCTTGGGGATGCCCACCACGTCGATGGGCACGCCCTCGTCATGGCAGGCGCGCCAGATCCTCCCGCAGGTGTCCATCGTCCCGTTGCCGCCGGTGCAGAGGAGCCATCGGATGCCCTGCCGGTCGAGCGCGTGCGCGAGCTCGCGGTAGTCGTCCTCCTCGAGGGGCTTGCGGCTCGTGCCGATGGCCGAGGAGGGCGAGAAGGGCAGCAGGTCGAGCTTCTCGCGCGGCACCTGGCCGAAGTCGACGAGGCTGCCGTCGGTGATGCCGCCCACGCCGCCGAGCGCGCCGAGTACCCGGCCCACGCCCGGCGTGCCCAGCGCCTCGTCGACGGCGCCGTAGAGCGACGCGTTGATGACGGCGGTCGGGCCGCCGCCGTGGACGACGAGAAGGCCGTCGGCCGCCATGGCTAGATCCCCGCCTTCTCGTAGCGCTCGGCCATCTCGTCGAGCGTGGCGAGCTCGACGTCGGGATAGTGGCCGTAGCTGCCGAACTCGACGATGAGGGTGGCGACGGCCTCCTTCACGCCGGCCTCGATGGCGGCGACGAGTGCCGCACGGTCGTCGTCGGCGACCACGCCGTACATGACGGTGTCGTACACGGGCGGGAGGAACGCGCGCGGGTCGGGGTTCTCGGGGTGCTCCTTGAGCAGCTGATAGACGCCGCCGATCGACGGGCTCTCCTGGAGCTCCGGGCGCCTGGCGAAGAGCTCGCGCATGTTGCGGGTCACGGCGAGGCGGATGTCGGTGTCGACGTTGATCTTGTTGATGCCGGCGGGGATGGCGGCCTTGAGCTCGGAGAGGCTGATGCCGTAGGCGTTCTGGATGTTGCCGCCGAGGGCGTTGATCTCGCGGACGATGTAGCCGGGCACGGTGGAGGAGCCGTGGCTCACGAGCGCGCACTCGAGACCCTCGTGGGAGAGGCACTCGCGGATGGCGATGGGAATCTCGCGGCGGAGCTTGACGTCCTTGCCCTTGGAGGGGCCGTGCATGGTGCCGTAGCTGATGGCGAGCGCGTCGACCTTGGTGTTGCGGACGAACTCGACGGCGGTGAGGGGGTTGGTGTAGGTGCTCGACGCCGCGAAGACGTGGTCCTCCACGCCCGCGAGCACGCCGAGCTCGCCCTCGACGGAGACGCCGCGCGCATGCGCGTACTTGACGACCTCGCGTGTGAGCTCCATGTTCTCCTCGAGCGGCAGGGAGGAGCCGTCGATCATGACGGAGGTGTAGCCGCCCGCGATGGCGGCCTTGACGCTCTCCATGTCACGGCCGTGGTCCAGGTGCAGGACCACGGGGATGGGGCTGTCCTCGCCGTACTTCTTCACGGCGTCGCCGATGTTCTTGGCGCCCGCGATCTTGTCCTCGACCGTGCCGTTGGCAAAGTCCGCGCGGCCTCCCATGAAGGCGTTGGCGAGGTCGGCGCCCTGCAGGATCGCGGCGCTCCTCAGCATCTCGTGGACCTCGATGACTGCCTTGGCCTGGCAGACGGCGTTGACGTTGAACGCGCCCTGGGCGTAGCCCCCCTTGCGCGCGGCGTCCAGAACGGGCTTGAGCGGTACGAGTGCCATATGACCATCTCCTTGTTCACGCCCGGTCCACCCGGGCAATGCCTGCTGCTATCCCTGCGGTTTGGTGCCTTTGACGCGCTCCGGCGGATGGGGCCTCCCTCCTCTAGCGCCGCCGGGAATCGATCCTTGGCTCGATGACGTTGGTGAGCTTGATGATGCGCGCCGACGGGACCCCTCCCTGCATGAGCGAGAGGATCTCGTCGGCACAGGCGACCCCGGTCTCGTAGTTGGGGAGACGCGTGTAGAAGTTGGCGGCGAGCCAGTTCTCCCCGTTGTTGGCAAGCTCCGCGTAGACGATGCTGCGCTCCGGCCCCACCTTGCGGAAGAAGTGGGACCACGTGGCCCAGCTGGTGATGATGGCGTCGCCGTCGCGCACCTCCCGGAGGATGTGCTCCGCCATCTCGAGGAGCTCCTCGCTCAGCCTGAGGCCGTCCTCGGTGCTGCCCACGGTATAGCGCTCGTCCCAGATGGCCATGTTGCTCAGGTCGATCGGCGCGTCGCGGACCAGCAGCCTCGCGCCGGACGCCTCACAGATGTCGGTCACGCCCTGCTCGCGAAGCCGCTCCTGGGCGTTGTCGATCTGCGGGCGGAGATAGAAGACGCGCCGGCAGCCCCGGTCGATGACCCGCGAGGTGATGAGGCGCGCGCCACCGCGGTAGTCGAGGTCCACCGTGCTGTAGGTGTCCGCCTGCCTCTGGCAGTCGAAGACCACGAGGGGGGCGGACTCGTCGGTGAGCAGACCGAGGCTCTCCTCGTCGGGCCCCTCGTTGTCGATGCCGATGTAGATGATGCCGCCCACGCGCCCGGCGAGGTACGCGCTCGCGTAGTCCGCGTGGCCCAGCCTGTCCATTCTGTTGCCGAGGAGAAGGACGTTGTACCCCTCCTCCTCCAGCCGGGTCTGGATGCCGAAGGCCATCTGGCTGAAGCGGGGGACGGCGAGGTTGCTCCTGAGGACGACGCCCACGCAGGGTACGTTGTGGTTCCTGAGGGTGCGGGCGTGGGCGTTGGGCATGTAGTTGAGCCTGCGCGCCGCCTGGAGCACTCTCCTGCGCGTCTCCGGCCTGATGGACTGACCCGGGGTGTTGTTGATGACATAGGAGACGGTCGCGGCGGTGACCCCGGCTTCCTGCGCTACGTCCTTGAGCGTGGTTCGCCTGCCCATCTCGCCTCCTATCGCCATTCTCACTTTTTCGATTAAGTGAGATAGTACCTGTTTACCATGACCTGTGGCTTATTAACTCGGAAACTTGGATAAATGCGCTCACGGCGAAATACCTACCGTTTATCGAGGTAAATGCATATTCACTGTCTGAGCGGTACCAAATTGGCTGCAAGCGGCCTTTACGAGAACTTTACTCTAGGAATCGCCTGATGGCTGTGTTTAGATGTGCATTAACTTAATCGTTTGAGTGGTCAGAACGACTTGTTCAGCGGTGTTTCCCAGTTCTTCTCGCACGCAGCTCTCGATCTGTCCGATAGCACCACCTCGCGTCGTGTATTTGCCGGATGCTCTCGTCGTGCCTCCACGGTCTGTCGTTGGGAGGGGGCGGCGGCGGGATTGAACGAAGGAGGCCGTCATTGAAAGAGAAGAAAGTACCCATTTGGAGTAAGGTGCCAGGCTGGGCTTGGGCACTTATCTCCCTGGCGCTGGCGATCGCCCTGTGGCTCGCCGCCTCCGGTACGTGGCCGGCGGTCTTCGCGTCACCCGAGAAGGTCCTCAACGCCTTCATAGAGCGCGCTCAGAGCGGACTGCTCTGGGAGCACGTCTGGGCCTCCGTGTCCCGCGTCCTCACGGGCTTCGGCATCGCCTTCGTGGTGTCGATCCCGGTCGCCTTCCTGATGGCGTGGTACGACCCCTTCCGCCACGTCGTCGAGCCGTGGATCCAGTTCATCCGCAACATCCCGCCGCTGGCCTACGTCTTCCTGATCATCGCCGCCCTCGGCATCGGTCAGACCTCCAAGATAACGGTCATCTTCATCGCGGCGTTCCTGGTCATGGTCATCACCATCTACCAGGGCGTCAAGGGCGTGGACGTTACGCTCATCAAGGCGGCGCGCGTGCTCGGCGCCACGCAGAGGGACATTTTCTTCAAGGTCACCATCCCCGCCTCCACGCCGTTCATCCTCGTCGCCGCGCGCCTGGGCCTCTCCACCTCGCTCACCACGCTCATGGCGTCCGAGATCGTCGGCGGCGACAAGGGCATCGGCATGATGATCCAGCAGGCGAGCGGCTACTACCAGATGGACGTCGTGCTGCTGGGCATCATCATGCTCGGCGTCATCGGCATCTGCTTCGAGAAGATCGTCCGGTTCCTTGAGAGGAGGTTCACGGGATGGCAGGAAACGATTCAGCAGTAAAGGTCCACATCGAGAACGTGGTCAAGAAGTTCAACACCCGCAAGGGCGAGGTGGTCGCCCTCAACGGCGCCAACTTCGACATCCACGAGAACGAGTTCGTGTGCGTCGTCGGGCCGTCCGGCTGCGGCAAGTCCACGCTCCTGAACATCATCGGTGGCCTCGAGGAGCCCACCGAGGGCCGCGTCCTCGTCGACGGCCAGGAGGTGACGGGCCCCGGCCCCGACCGTGGCATCGTCTTCCAGCAGTACGCGCTCTTCCCGTGGCTCACGGTCCTCGAGAACGTCAAGTTCGGCCTCAAGCTCCAGGGCAAGCCCGACAAGGAGGCCGAGGAGATCGCGCTCAAGTACATCAAGCTCGTCGAGCTCCAGGACTTCGTGCACTCCTATCCCAAGGAGCTCTCCGGCGGCATGAAGCAGCGCGTGGCCATCGCCCGCGCCTACGCGGTCAACCCCAAGGTCCTGCTCATGGACGAGCCGTTCGGCGCCCTTGACGCCCAGACCCGCACCCAGCTCCAGTCCGAGCTGCTCGAGACCTGGGAGAAGGAGCAGAAGACCTGCTTCTTCATCACGCACGACGTCGAGGAGGCCATCATCCTCGCGCAGCGCGTCATCATCATGTACGCGCGCCCGGGCCGCGTGAAGGAGATCGTGGACATCGACATCCCGTATCCCCGCACCCAGGAGACCAAGATGAGCCCGCGGTTCCTCGAGCTCAAGAACCACATCTGGAGCCAGGTCTACCAGGAGTACCTGTCCGTCAGAAAGTAGTCCCACCCACACGGTCAATGCGGGGGCGCTGCCCCCGACAAGGGAGGGCGGCAAGAAGGCTTGCCGTCAAGAGAAAGGAAGTCTAATGAAGAAGCTCGACACGAACCAGCTCAGCCGTCGCTCGTTCCTCAAGGCCGCCGGTCTCGCCGGCGTCATGGGCTCTGGTCTCGCGCTCGTCGGCTGCAACGGCGGCACCCAGGAGCCCGCGGCAGACGACACCAAGGAGCCCGCGGCCGAGTACGAGCCCGTCACCGTCCACGTGGCCTTCATGCCCAACCTGGGCTCTGCCGCCACGCTCTTCTCGGCCATCGACCAGGGCTACTTCGAGGAGGTCGGCATCACCGTCGAGACCGAGCAGTTCCAGGCCGGCCCCGCCGAGATCACGGCCATGCAGTCCGGCTCCGTCGACATCTCCCAGATCGGCCACGGCGCCCACTCCCTCTGCATCCAGGGCCAGGCCAAGATCTTCGCGTTCGACCAGCTCTCCCAGGCCGACTGCGTCGTCGCCAACAAGTCCCACGGCATCGAGACCGGCGCTGACCTCGCCGGCAAGACGGTGGGCGTCGCCTCCGGCACCTCCTCCGAGATCATCCTCCAGTACGTCCTCCAGGACGCAGGCCTCACCGTCGACGACATCAACACCGTCGAGATGGACGTCTCCGGCATGACGACGGCCCTCATCTCCGGCCAGATCGACGCCGCCGCCACCTGGTCGCCCAACACCGTCACCCTCGAGGAGCAGCTCGGCGACGACTACCTCGTCCTCGGCACCAACACCGACTACTCCGACGAGGTCGCCTTCCCCGGCTCCTACGTCGTCCTGCCCGAGTACGCCGAGGAGAACCACGACGTCCTCGTCCGCTTCGGCGCCGCTCTGGACAAGGGCAAGGTCTACCGTAACGAGCACATCGACGACGTCGCCAAGCTCCTTGCCTCCGAGCTCGGCGTGCCCGAGGACACGCTCCTTCAGTCTACGGGCGAGGGCGACTGGCAGGGTGCCGTCGACGCCATCGGCAACACCGACGTCATCCTGGGCTACTATGAGGCCCAGCAGAAGGTCTTCCTGGACGGCGGCCAGATCGAGGCTGAGGTCCCCGTTGAGGACTACGTCCTGACCGACGTCATCACCGAGTCCGACGAGCTCTACGAGACCATCAAGTAGCGCTCCGAACTCAGCGTAACTCCGAGGGGCGTACCCCGACGCCCCCGCAAAAACGGCCTCTCCGCAGCAGGGTGACCCTCCCCATCCGCGCGGGGAGGCCGTTTCCCGCAGACGAGACAAGGAGGAAGCATGGATTACTACCACATCTCCGCAGAGGACCTCGGCCGCGACGCACGCGTGCCGCTCGTCATCGCGGGCGATTCCGCCGAGGTGTTCTTCGACCTGGCGCTTGAGATGGTGAGCACCATCCGCGAGCACAACGCGCGCGGCGAGAAGACCGTCTTCATCTGCCCCGTGGGCCCGGTCGGCCACTACCCCTACTTCGTGAAAATGGTCAACGACCAGCGCATCTCCCTCAAGGACTGCTGGTTCATCAACATGGACGAATACCTGGACGACAACGACGAGTGGATCGACGCCTCCAACCCGCTGTCGTTCCGCGGCTTCATGGCGCGCAACGTCTACGACAAGATCGATCCCGAGCTCGTGATGCCCGAGGAGCAGCGCGTCTTCCCCGACCCGCACGATCCCGGCCACGTGGGCCGCGTGATCGACGAGCTCGGCGGCGTCGACATCGCCTTCGGCGGCATCGGCATCACGGGGCACCTCGCCTTCAACGAGCCCCAGCCGGAGCTCTCCTGCGAGGAGTTCGCCGCGCTCGAGACCCGCACCCTCGACATCCACCCCGAGACCCGCGCCACCAACTCCGTGGGCGACCTCGGCGGCGCGCTCGAGGACATGCCGCACCGCTGCGTGACCATCGGCATGCGCGAGATCCTGGGTGCCCGCAAGGTCCGTCTCGGCGTGTTCCGTGACTGGCATCGCGCCGTGGTGCGCCGCGCCGCCTACGGCGATCCCACCGCCGCCTTCCCGGCCACGCTCCTGCAGGGCCACCCCGACGCCAAGATCTACGTGAACGACGTGGCCCGCCACCAGGCGTACTAGGGAGGCGCGCTCATGCTGTCTAGCTGCTACATCACCGGCGCGCGCGTGCTTGCGGGCGACGAGCTCGCCCGCCTGAACGTCACCGTCGAGGACGGCGTCGTCACTGGCCTCTCCTCGGACTATGACAACGAGAAGGACCTGCCGGTCGTCGACGCGAGCGGTCTTCTCGCCCTGCCGGGCTTCATCGACGTGCACACGCACGGCGCCGCCGGCTTTGACGTGAACGCGGCCGACGTCGAGGGCCTGCGGACCATCGGGCGCTTCTTCGCCTCCCAGGGCACGACCGGCTGGCTCTGCTCCATCCTCACCGACACGCCGGAGCAGACGCTCTGGTGCATCGAGCAGGCGCGTCAGGTCATCGAGGGCGGACCCTACGACGGCGGCGAGCTTCTCGGCATCCACCTGGAGGGCCCGTGCCTCTCGAGCGAGTACAAGGGCGCCATGCCCGAGCACCTGCTCATGCACGAGGCCTCGATCGACCTCTTCCGCCAGTACCAGGAGGCGGCCGGCGGGCACATCCTCTACACCACGCTCGCGCCGGAGGTCCCCGGTGTGCCCGAGCTCATCCCGCAGCTCGAGGCTCTAGGCATCACCTCGGCCATCGGGCACAGCGGCGCGGGGTACGACCTCTCCTGGGCGTGCGTGAACGCCGGCGCCAAGTCCGCCACGCACGTGGGCAACGCGATGCGCCTCTTCCACCAGCACGAGCCCGCCATCTTTGGCGTGGCGCTCGAGAGCGACATCTACGCGGAGACCATCTGCGACGGCCGTCACCTCGTGCCGGGCACGGTGCGCCTCTACGTCAAGGTCAAGGGCTGGGACAAGATCCTGGGCATCACGGATTCGATCATGGCCGCCGGCCTGCCCGACGGCAACTACAAGCTCGGCGTCAACGACGTCGTGGTCGAGGGCGGCGACGCCAAGCTCGCCACCACGGGCGTGCGTGCGGGCTCCACGCTCACGCAGGCCACGGCGCTGCGCAACTTCATGAAGTTCACGGGTGCCCCGGTGGAGCTGGCCGCCAAGCCGCTCTCCCAGAACCCCGCCCGGCTCTTTGGCTGGGCGGACCGTGGCCGCATCGCCGTCGGCGCGCGTGCCGACCTCGTCCTCATGGACGAGTCCTATGACGTCGTGCGCACGATGGTCGGGGGCCGCACGGTCTACGAGCGCGCGTAGCGCCCGCCTTCATCGTCTGCGCTGCGGGGCGGTGCCTGCGAGGGTGCCGCCCCGTCGCTTGACCCGGCCTAGCTTGGGCGGGCGTGGGTAGAATGGATGGGACCCCGGGAAGGTTCGTCGCCGGGGGGGTCGCGAACCGACGAGAGGACACCTCATGAGAATCATCGCGTTTGACGTGCGCCCCGACGAGCGCGAGGAGTTCGCGCGGCAGGCCGCCCGCGGGGACGTCGACGAGCTCGTCTGCCGCGACGAGCCGCTCACGGCGGAGAACGCCGGGCTCGTGGACAGGTTCGACGCCGTTCTCACGCAGGGCATGGTCGGCTACGACGCCGACCTTCTCGCCCGTCTCGCCGACTGCGGGATGCGCGTCCTCGTCACCCGCACCATCGGGACCGACCACATCGACCTCGCCGCCGCCGAGCGCCTGGGGATCCGCGTCTCCAACACGAGCTACGCGCCCGACAGCGTGGCGGACTTCACGCTCATGCTCATGCTGGTCGCGCTGCGCAAGTACAAGCAGATGGTCTACCGGCAGAACGTGAACGACTTCTCGCTGCCGGGCCTCATGGGCCGCACGCTCTCCTCGCTCACCGTGGGCGTCGTGGGAACGGGGCGCATCGGGCGGGCGGTGGCCCAGCGCCTGCGTGGCTTCGGCGCACGCGTGATCGGCTACGACCCCGTCCCGAGCGACGAGTTCCGCGCGCTGGGGGAGTACGTGAGCCTGGACGAGCTCTTCTCGGCAGCCGACGTCATCACCTTCCATGCGCCGTCCACGCCTGACAACTTCCATATGGTGCGCGACGAGACCCTCGCGCGCATGCGGGACGGCGTGGTGCTGGTGAACACCGCCCGCGCGAGCCTCATGGACGTGAGCACGCTGATCGCGGGCATCGAGTCGGGCAAGATCGGCGCGCTGGCCATGGACGTGTTCGAGGGCGAGGACGAGATCTACCACGCGTTCCGCATGCACGACATCATCGCCAACCGCGACATGGCCTACCTGCGTCAGTTCCCCAACACCGTGCTCACGCAGCACGTGGCGTTCTACACGCAGCAGGCCGTGGACGAGATGGTCTCGCACGCGGTCGACGCCGCCCTGCGTCTGGCCCGCCCCTGAGGCATCCCTGCAGCACGCCTGAGGGTATGTACGCAGTTCAAAGACTGATTTACTGCCGAGAAGAACAAAGTCGCTGGTAGGTACGTTGTTAACCAGTCAATCAATTCTAAAACTGTGCGCATACCCCTGGGAGGGCCCGCTTCGCTCGGAAAAGGGGCGTGCGGGCGAGAAGGACGGGCGGTCGGCTCTGCCCTACGACCGCTGGCCCACCGCAAAAATAGGCGAGCGGGGCGCGGGTAAAATGGACGGGTTCGCCGATGCCGTGGAGAGGAGCCGCGCATGAGCTGGTTCGAGCCGTCCTTCGTCTATCAGATCTACCCGCTGGGCCTCTGCGGGGCACCGCATGAGAACGACGGCGCGCTCGAGCATCGCCTGCTTAAGATCGTGGACGACGGCTGGGTGGATCACATGGCCAAGCTTGGCGTCACGTGCCTGCTGCTCAACCCCGTCTTCGAGTCCGACGCGCACGGCTACGACACGCGCGACTACACCAAGGTGGACTGCCGCCTCGGTACCAACGAGGACCTGCGCGCCGTGGTGGACGCGTGTCACGCAGCCGGCATCAAGGTCCTTCTCGACGGCGTGTTCAACCACGTGGGGCGCGGATTCTGGGCGTTCCAGGACGTGCTGCGGCGCCGCGGCGAGAGCCCGTACGCCAGCTGGTTTGAGATTGACTTCAACGGCAACAATTGCTTCAACGACGGCCTCTCCTACAGCTGTTGGGAGGGCGCGGCGGCACTGGTGAAGCTCAACCACTGGAACGAGGGTCTGAACAACTACCTTGCCGAGGTCATCCGCGGCTGGGTGCGCGAGTTCGACATCGACGGCCTTCGCCTTGACGTGGCCTACTGTCTGGACCAGGGCTACCTGCGCTCCCTGCGCGCCCTGGCCGACGAGATCGGACGCGAGCGCGGCGCGAAGTTCCCGCTGGTGGGCGAGACCATGTTCGGTGACTACAACCAGTGGATGGGCGACGACCTCTGTGACTCCGTGACCAACTACGAGGCCTACAAGGGCCTGTGGTCGTCCATGAACTCTGCCAACATGCACGAGATCGCCTACGCGCTCGAGCGCCAAAGCGGCAGTCACCCGTGGGACCTCTACGCGGGCCGTCATATGCTCGACTTCGTGGACAACCACGACGTGCCGAGAATCGCCACCAAGCTGGACGACGCGCGGCACCTGCGCCCGCTCTACGGTTTGCTGTTCGCGATGTGCGGCGTGCCGGCGGTTTACTACGGAAGCGAGTGGGGCATCGAGGGCGAGCAGCTCCCCGGAGACCACGAGCTGCGCCCGGCGTTGGAAGCCCCGGAGTGGAACGAGCTCACGGACTGGATCTGTGCGCTGGCAGCGGCACGCGCCGGGTCCGAGGCGCTCGTCTGGGGCGACTACACGCAGCTCCAGTGTCAGCCGCAGCAGCTGGTCTTCCAGCGGCGCACCGAGAACGACCGCGTGATCGTGGCGATCAACGCCGCAGCCGAGCCGGCGACGGCGCACTTCGACGCGCAGTGCGGGCGCGGCGTCGACCTCATCACCGGAGAGGAGCACGACTTCGGCGGCGGCAGCGAGCTGGCGCCCTTCTCGGCGTACTACTGGCGCTGCGAGCGGTAGGGCATCGCTGCGTGCTTCCCTGCGATTGGTAACGTTTTCGGCGGCTAAAACGTTACCAATCGCATTGTGCTCGGAGTCGCTTTGCGTTTGGTAACGAAATCGGCCCCCAAAACGTTACCAATCGCAAAGTAGCGGGCGAGAAGAGCCTCGGCATTACAAACAAAAGGGCCCCGGGCGCTGTGCCCGGGGCCCCGCAAGCCGATGTTCTTCTCTGCTACTGGACCTGTGCCACCATCGCCATGTTGGTGGAGGTGGTGTAGTCGCCCAGGCGCGGCGAGGTCTGCGGGTCGCCGGCGGTGATGACGACGATGTCGCCGGTCTCGACCAGGCCGTTCTTCTTGGCGGTCGTCAGCGCGTCGTAGAGCGTGCTGGAGAGCGAGCCCTGCTCGGTGGTGCGGTACGCGTAGACGCCCCAGTAGAAGCAGGTGCGGCGGATGGTCTGCTCGCGCGGGGAGGTGGCGTAGAGCGGCATCTTCGGGCGGAACGTGGAGATCAGGCGCGCGGAGCGGCCGGAGTTGGTGGGCGCGAGGATGCACTTGGCGTTTACGCGGTCGGCCATCTCGAGCGCGGCGAAGCCGGTGGCGCCGTTGACGTTGCGCACGCCGCCGCGGTCGTGGTACTCCTTGCGCTCCGGCAGGTACTTCTCGGTCTCCTTGCAGATCTCGGACATGGTCTTCACGGCCTCGATCGGGTACTTGCCTGCCGCGGTCTCGCCGGAGAGCATGACGCAGTCCGTGCCGTCGTAGATGGCGTTGGCGACGTCGGTGATCTCGGCGCGCGTGGGGCGCGGGTTGCGCTGCATGGAGTCGAGCATCTGCGTGGCGGTGATCACCGGCTTGTAGTGCTGGTTGCACTTCTTGATGATGGTCTTCTGGATGTGCGGGACCTCGGCGGCGGGGACCTCCACGCCCAGGTCGCCGCGGGCGACCATGATGCCGTCGGCCTCGTGCAGGATCTCGTCGAAGTTGCGCACGCCCAGGGCGCTCTCGATCTTGGGGAAGATCAGGACGTCGGGGGTGCCCATCTCGACGCAGATCTTGCGGATCTCGTTGACGGCGGCGCCGTCGCGGATGAAGGAGGCGGCGATGGCGTCGATGCCCAGCTCGCAGCCAAACATGATGTCGGCGCGGTCCTGCGCCGTGACGGAGGGCAGGCTGATGTTGACGTTGGGGATGTTCACGCCCTTGCGCTCGCCGAGCAGGCCGCCGTTGGTGATCCGGCAGTACATGTCGGAGCCCTCGACGTGGTCGACCTCGAGGCCGATCAGGCCGTCGTCAATCAGGATGACGGAGCCCTTCTCGACCTCGCTCGGCAGCTGCTTGTAGTCGAGCGAAAAGCGCTCGGCGGTGCCCACCACGTCGTCGTCGGTGGTGACGATGCAGGTCTTGCCGGTCTCCAGCTGGACCTTCTCGCCGTCCTTGAGAAGCCCGGTGCGCACCTCGGGGCCCTTGGTGTCGAGCAGGATGGCCACCGGGATGGACAGCTCGCGGGAGAGCGCGCGCACGCGCTCGATGTTCTTGCGGTGGTACTCGTGGCTGCCGTGCGAGAAGTTGAAGCGCGCGACGTTCATGCCGTGGAGGATGAGCTGGCGCAGCACCTCCTCGTCCTCGACGGCCGGGCCCATCGTGCAGACGATCTTGGTCTTCTTCTTCTTGAAAACTGACATGTGAGCCTCTCTTTATCGGGGGCGGGACATGCGACGGGACGTGCCGTGGGGCGCGCTAGCAGACCACGCTGCGGTCCACGAAGTCGGTGCCGTTGGCGAAGGCGCGGGCGTTGTCGAGCGTGACGCGCGCGATCTCGCCGAGGGCCTCGTGGGTGAAGAACGCCTGGTGGCTCGTCATGACGACGTTGGGGAAGGAGCACAGGCGTGCGGTGACGGAGTCGATGACCTCGCCGGCACGGTTCTGGTAGACGTTCGGGCCCTCCTCGTCGTAGACGTCGATGCCGGCGGCGCCGATCTTGCCTGAGAGGATGCCGCGGATGAGGGCCTGGGTGTCCACGAGGCCGCCGCGGCCGGTGTTCACGAAGATCACGCCGTCCTTCATCTTGGAGATGGAGTCGTCGTTGATCATGTGGCGGCTCTCCTCGTTGAGGAAGGCGTGCAGCGAGATGAGGTCGGAGCGACGGTAGAGCTCGTCGTAGTCCACGTACTCGTCGACGACGCCCTCATCCACGAGCTTCTGGTTGGGGTAGAGGTCGGAGCCCAGGACCTTCATGCCGAAGCCCTTGCAGATGCGGCAGAGCGCGGCGCCGATGCGGCCGGTTCCGATGATGCCGGCGGTCTTGCCGTAGAGGGTGTTGCCCACGAGGCCGTTCAGCGAGAAGTCGTTCTCGCGGACGCGGATGTAGCCCTTGCAGATGCGGCGGTTGGCGGCGAGGGCCAGGCCCATGGCGTGCTCGGCGATGGCCTCCGGCGAGTAGGCCGGGACGCGCGTGACGCGGATGCCCAGGTCCTCGGCCACGGGCACGTTGACGGCGTCGAAGCCGGCGCAGCGCATGAGGACGAGCTTCACGCCGAAGCCCGCGAGGATCTCGAGCGTCATGGCGCCGCAGTCGGCGTTGACGAAGGCGCAGACGGCGTCGTAGCCGCGGGCGAGGGCGGCGGTCATGGGCGTGAGGTTGGTCTCGGTGAAGTCGATCTTGATCTCGGGGTAGTCGGCGAGCTCCTTGGTGAACGACGCCTTGTCATAGCTGGCGGTACCAAAGAAGAGAATGTTCATCGGATGCTTCCTTTCCTGCGCACGAGGCGCGCTTGTAAACCTACCGGGTCCAAGTTTAGCGCAGGCAAGGTGCGTGTAAGCCCTGCGCCCGCCGAAAAGGGCTTGCGTTCGCGCGTTTTTTCTGGAACACGAGAAGAACGCGCCTCTCGCGCCATTTCGGGTATCATGTTGCCGTTATGTCAGCTGCCCGACATGGCAGCCTTGACGAGCCCTTGCCCCTCCTGGGGAATTACGATCGGGCGTCAACCTGTCGGGTGGAACGCGTAATCTCAGGAGGGAAAACGTTGAAAGAGTACCTATCGTCCGCCGACGAGGTGCTGAGCGAGCTGTCCTCTAACGAGGAGAGCGGTCTTAGCACGGCCGAGGCCTCGAGCCGCCTGTCCCAGTACGGGCCCAACGAGCTCGACCGCGAGGAGAAGACCCCGCTCTGGAAGCGCTTCTTCGAGCAGATGGCGGACCCGATGGTCATCATGCTCATCGTGGCGGCCGTCATCTCTGCAGTGACCGGCATGGTCCAGGGCGAGCCCGAGTGGGCCGACGTCATCATCATCATGGTCGTCGTCATCATCAACTCCGTCCTCGGCGTCGTGCAGGAGGCCAAGTCCGAGCAGGCACTCGAGGCCCTGCAGGAGATGAGCGCCGCGCAGTCCAAGGTCATGCGCGACGGCAAGATGGTGCACCTGCCCTCCGCCGAGCTCGTCCCCGGCGACATCGTCCTTCTCGAGGCCGGCGACTCCGTGCCCGCTGACTGCCGCGTGCTCGAGAGCGCGTCCATGAAGATCGAGGAGGCTGCCCTCACCGGCGAGTCCGTGCCGGTGGAGAAGCACGTCGAGCCCATCACGCTTGCCGCCGACGTCGACGACGTGCCCCTCGGCGACCGCAAGAACATGTGCTACATGGGTTCCACCGTGGTCTACGGCCGCGGCAGGGCGGTCGTGGCCGGCACCGGCATGAAGACCGAGATGGGCAAGATCGCCGACGCCCTCACCACCGCCAAGAAGGAGCTCACGCCGCTCCAGATCAAGCTCGCGCAGCTCTCCAAGATCCTCACGATCATGGTCATCGTGATCTGCGTGGTCATCTTTGCCGTGGACTTTATCCGTCACGGCGGCGAGATGACGGCCAACCCGAGCCTCATCCTCGACACCTTCATGGTTGCCGTGTCGCTGGCCGTCGCGGCCATCCCCGAGGGCCTCGTGGCCGTGGTCACGATCGTGCTCTCCATGGGCGTCACCAAGATGTCCAAGCGCCAGGCCATCATCCGCAAGCTCACGGCCGTCGAGACCCTGGGCTGCACGCAGATCATCTGCTCGGACAAGACCGGTACCCTCACCCAGAACAAGATGACGGTCGTTCGCCACGAGCTCGCCGCCCCCGAGGAGAAGTTCCTCGCCGGCATGGCGCTGTGCTCCGATGCCAAGTGGGATGCCGAGAAGGGCGAGGCCGTGGGCGAGCCCACCGAGTGCGCCCTCGTCAACGACGCCGCCAAGGCGGGCATGACCGGCCTGGACGTGGAGCACCCGCGCGTGGGCGAGGCCCCGTTCGACTC
>CAUGFC010000032.1 GCA_959598545.1 uncultured Olsenella sp.
GGCATCGCCACGGGCGAGGTCTTCCCCCGCATCACGAGCCTGGCCTTCATGGGCCCCGGCCGCACGCCCATCATGATCAGCTGGCGCAAGTACGTGGACACCTACGACGAGTCCGAGGTCCGCCTCAAGGTCACGTCCACCGACCTGCGCTTCTCGTACCTCCAACCGGACGAGGTCCTTCTCGCCCGCGACATCCTGAACAAGCAGATCGTGGATACCCACGGCATGCGCGTCGTGCGCGTGAACGACCTCAAGCTCTCGGACACGAGCTCCACCCAGCTGCGCCTGCTGGGCGCGGAGGTGGGCGCGCGCGGCCTCCTGCGCAGCCTGCACCCGGCGCTCGAGCGCGTGGCGCTGCGCGTGTGCCGCACCTTCGGCCACCCCCTGCCCGAGAAGATCATCGCGTGGAGCTACATGGACCTCGTGGAGCGCGACCTCTCCAACGTCAAGCTCTCCGTGTCCCACAAGACGCTCGACGACATGC
Source organism: uncultured Olsenella sp. (assembly GCA_959598545.1). Taxonomy (GTDB): domain Bacteria; phylum Actinomycetota; class Coriobacteriia; order Coriobacteriales; family Atopobiaceae; genus Thermophilibacter. The sequence goes on from CAUGFC010000032.1 coordinate 485, forward strand.
ACCCCGCCGACATCGCCGACATCATCGAGCGGCTGGACCCGCGCCTGCGCGGCCAGGTCTTCGCGCAGCTCGACGACGAGCAGCGTGCCGGCGCCATGGCCGAGTTCGACGACGACGCGATGGCCGCCGAGCTCATGGGCACGATGAACGAGACCGACGCCTCGCGCATCCTCTCCGAGATGGACCCGGACGACGCGGCCGAGCTGGTCAGCGAGCTGGACTACGACAAGGCCGAGAAGCTCCTGCGCCTGATGGGCGTCCAGGAGCAGCGCGCGATCCGCCAGCTGCTGGGATACCGCGAGAACACCGCGGGCCGCATCATGACCTCCGAGGTGGCGACCGTCGCCGAGGACGCCACCGTGGCCGACGCCGTGGAGATGCTGCGCGGCCTGGACGAGGACTTCGAGTCCGTGCGCTACGTCTACCTCGTGGACGAGGAGCGCAAGCTCACCGGCGTCGTCACGCTGAACGCGCTGATCGTGGCCGCGCCCGAGACGCGCCTTGCCGAGCTCGCCACCGCCGACCTCGTGACCGCGAGCCCCGAGGACGACCAGGAGGACGTGGCCGAGGACATCGCCAAGTACAACCTGCTGGCCATGCCCGTCGTGAACGACGAGGGGCGCCTCTTGGGCATCGTCACCGTCGACGACGCGCTCGACGTCCTGGAGGAGGAGCACGCCGAGGACCTGCGCGTTGCCGGCGGCTCCGCGGACGGCGAGGACTCCGGCCACGCGAGCACGCTCATCTGGCTCGTGCGCCGCAACGTGTGGGTGGTCCTCTGGGCGCTCGGCGTGGTGGCGCTCGCGCTGGCCGTGGGCGGCCACCTCACGCTGGCCGAGACGCTCACCATAGCGATCCCGCTCGCCGTGGCACTCGTGCTCGCGGACGACTCGATCTCCTACGTCACCAACTTCTTCCTGGAGAACGACCCCGACGACGAGGACTCCCCCTCCATGCTGGGCTTCACGTTCAAGGGCGTGGGCATGGGAGCGGCGCTGGCGGTCCTTCTCGCCCTGATCGTGATCGCGCTCATGAACGTGATCATGTCGCCGGCGGTTCCGACGGCGGGGCTCTTCGAGGGCAGCCTTGGCGACTCCCTCGTGACCGGTGGCTTCGCCGCGGCCGCGAGCATCTTCGTATCCTTCGCGCTTACGCCGGTCTACCTGGGCGTCCTTCGCGCCCGTGACGAGGCCAACAAGGAGACGTCGGGCTTCACGCTGTCCGTCGTCGCCATGGTCGTGGCCGTCGCGGTCTTCACGGGCGCGGCAATCGCGCTCGCCGGTCCCGGCGGCATGGTGGGGTCGGGATTCTAGATGCCGCTGGACGAGAAGAACGCGCGCACGCGGCTCGAACCGCGCCGCATCCTCGCGGCGATGGGCCCCGGCATGGTGGCCGCGCTCGCGGGCGCGGACGCCGGCGGCGTGGCGACCTACTCCAACGCCGGCGCGCTCTTCGGCTTCATGCAGCTCTGGACCGTGCCGGTGATGTGCTTCCTGCTCATCGTGGCGCAGGAGACCGCGGCGCGCATGGGTTGCGTCACGGGCAAGGGCCTCGCCTCGCTCATCCGCGAGCAGTTCGGCGTGCGGCTCTCCGCGCTGGCCATGACCGCCCTTCTCGTCTCCAACACCACGGTCACGCTCTCTGAGTTCGCGGGCATCGCGTCCGCCCTCGCGCTCTTCGACGTGCCGGTCCACGTGAGCGTGCCGGTGGCGGCACTCGCCATCTGGCTGCTCACGATGAGCGGGTCGTACCGCCGCATCGAGAAGGTCCTTCTCGCCGTCGCGTGCGTCTTCGTGACCTACATCGTGGCCGGGGTCATGGTGGGCCCGGACTGGGGCGACGCCCTGCTGCACACCGTGGTCCCGCACGTTGAGGCCACGCCGCGCTACCTGTCGCTCCTGGTGGCGAGCGTGGGCACGGCCATCGCGCCCTGGATGCTCTTCCTGGCGCAGTCCAACGTGGTCGAGAAGAACGCCCACGCCGAGGACCTCCCCTACCAGCGCGTCGACACCGTGACGGGCGCCGTGGCCGCAAGTGTCATCTCCTGGTTCATCATCCTCACCACCGGCGCCGTGCTGCACCCCGCCGGCGTGGTGGTGAACGGTGCCGAGGAGGCGGCGGCCGCACTGGCCCCGCTCGTGGGCGACTACGCCGAGCTGCTCTTCGGCGCGGGACTCACGGGGGCGTCGTTCCTGGCGGCGTGCGTGCTGCCCGGCATCACCTCGAGCGCGATCTGCGAGGCCTTCGGCTGGGAGCGCGGCGCGGACCGCAGCTGGGCGGAGGCGCCCGTCTACCGTGGCATCATCACTGCCGTCATCGCCGTCTCCGCGCTGGTGGTCATGCTCCCCGACGTCAACCTCTTTGGCATCATGATGGTGGCGCAGGTCATCAACGGCGTGCTGCTGCCCGTCATCCTCGTCTTCATGGTGCTCATCGCCAGCGACAAGCACGTCATGGGCCGCTTTGCCAACGGGCGCGGCTGGAACGCGCTCACGTGGTTCACGGTCGTGGCCGTGACCATCCTCACCGTCATCATGTTCGTCATGCAGGCCATGGGCATGTAGGGCGGTGTTGCCGGAGCGGCGAGAAAACGCGCCCCGTGTACCGGTTTCTCCGAGAAAAGCGGCCTCGTGTACCGGTTTTGACGCACTCGACGTGGCCGAACCGGTACACAGGACGGCTTTTCTCGGCGGGGCGTCAACGAGGCGGCACGACGGACGGACACGTACAATGGACGCATGGCACGCGAGAAGATCAGAGGCTGGGTCTTTGACCGGCGCGCCCAGCTCGTGGGCACGCTGCCCGTCATCGCGTTCTTCATAGCCCTGTTCTGGATCGTCCACCTGGGGTTCGGCGAGCAGTACCTGCTGGCGGTCTCGCCGTTCACCACGCTGTTCGAGACGCGGCTCGAGAAGTACAACCCGCCGACGCAGTACGCGCGCTTCTTCCTGGTGAGCGCCTTCGCGCTCCTGGGGGCGCGGCTGGCCGTGACCAACGTCGCCCTGTGCGTGGCGGTGAACCTGGCCATGCCGTTCGCCCTCGTGTTCATGCGCTCGTCGCAGCTCAACCCGCGTCGGTACTTCCCGTACACGATGCTCTTCGCCTTCCTGCAGATGCGCCCCGTCAACCTGGTGAGCGACTTCTGGACGCAGACGGCGGTGCTCGCCGCGTGCTGCGTCACGCTCACGGCGGCGCTCATGCTCGCCGGCGCCGCGGGCAGCCGGGCCCGCGAGGCCCGCGCGCGCCTGCACTCCTGCGTGCGCCGCCTGGCGGACGACCTGGCGCGCATGGCCGCCTCCGGCATCGACGACGAGCTCCGCGGCGAGCTTCTGGCCCTGCGCCGGGAGTTCGCGGCGCTCGCCTACTCCGCGCGCGAGGACTCGACGGCGCCGCCGCGCACCGTGAACCTGCTCGACATGCTCGCCACGCTCGCGCAGCGCACGGCCTATCTCACGGGCAACTTCGACTGGAGCGACCGCCACCGCGCGGAGCACGCCGCCCTTCTCGCCCAGCTGGCGCAGCTCACGCGCGAGCTCGACGCCGCGATCGACGCCAGCGCCGACCCCGCGCGCCGCGCCGCGCTCGCCGACCGCGCCCGCGCGCTCCTCGACGCCCTGGACGTGGCCGAGCCGCGCTTCCGCATCTTCTGTCGCGGCTACCTCAACCTGCTCGTACTGATCCTGCGCACGGCCGCCGACCCCCACCAGCGCGTCTGGCGCATGTCCGCCGGCAGCGCCGTGCGAACCGCGCTCTTCCGCAAGCGACTGACGCTTGACTCGTTCGAGACGCGCTTCTCGGTCCGCTGCGGCATCGTGCTGGCCGTGAGCTGCAGCGTGAACCTGCTGCTGCCGGTGGACCACCTCTACTGGTACGTGCTGCACGCCTACCTGCTGCTGCAGCCCTTCCCCGACGAGAGCTCCCACCGCATGCGCACCCGCATGGTCGGCACGGCGCTGGGCTGTGTCTTCGTCCACCTGCTGGCGCTGCTCAACCTCGGCTGGGCGGGCATCATGGTAGTGGGCATGCTGCTCGTTGCACCGCTCTATGCCGCGACGCCCGGCACGGTGACCTCGGCGTTCTTTGCCACGGCCTACGCGGTCACCATGGCGTCGGCCTCCATTGACGACGGCTACGCCACCACGATGCGCCTCGTCTCTCTCGCGCTGGCGGTGGTCACCGTCGCCCTGGTCAACCGGCTGGTGCTGCCCATGTCCGACCGCCGCCTCTTTGCGGCCGACGTGCGCCAGATGTTCCCGATGGTCGCAAGCTCATGGGACCTCGTCCGCACGACGCTGGACGAGCGCGTCGACACCGTGGTCTCCTCCGAGCGCCTACTCCACTTCCAGATGATCCACACGCAGGCCAACGCGCTGCTCGACGCCATCGCCGCCGACGGCGAGAAGGACGCGGAGATCGCCGAGGCGGCGCGCTATCGTGACGCCGCTGACCGCATGCTCTTCTGCCTGTGGGAGATCATGTGCGAGCTTGAGCAGCTGGAGCTTCTGGTGCGTCTCGGCAGCGTGCGGGAGGACGAGCGGCCGACGTTCGAGAAGATCGTGCGGCTCGCGCGCGGGCACTGCGACCCGGAGCGCTTCGGGACGGGCGTGGATGAGGCGGAGGGCCTAGTCATGGGACTGACTGACCCCGACCTGCGCTACGTGCTGCAGCAGTACGTCGACCGCGCGGGCGAGCTGCGCCTGGCCGTCGACGACGCGCGCGGCGCCCTGGTGCGCCGGCCGAGCTACCTGAGCGAGGTGCGCGGGTAGCGCGGGGGTGCCGCCGGCCTCACGGAGCGAACTCCGACTTATGTGCGAGCGCTCTTGGTAGAGAGTTGCTTTCGGTTTGTATATGACCAGGTAAACAAGTCGCGCCGCCCTTCTCGACTGCCAAGAAGGGCGGCGCGCTCGTACATAAGTCGGAGTTCGCTCCGCGGGGCGTTAGTCCTCGTAGGCGGCGGGGCCCTCGGCCTTGAGCTCGCGACCCATCAGCAGCGCGGTGGCGTCCTCGGGGGCAACCTCGCCGGAGACGACGCGGTCGACCATCTCGCAGATCGGCATCTCGACACGCAGGCGCTGGGAGAGCTCGAGGACGGCGGGCAGCGCGTTCAGGCCCTCGACCACGGCGCCAACCTTCTTCACGGCCTCGTCGACCGGCATGCCCGAGCCGATCATCTTGCCGCAGCGGAGGTTGCGACTGTGCAGGCTGCCGGCCGTGACCACGAGGTCGCCGGTGCAGGCCAGGCCGAAGAACGTCTCGGAGTCGCAGCCGAAGGCAGTGCCCAAGCGGCGCATCTCGGCGATGCCGCGCGTGATGAGCGCCGCGGAGGAGTTGTCGCCGAAGCCCAGGCCGCGCGCGATGCCGCACGCGAGGGCGATCACGTTCTTGATGGCGCCGCAGAGCTCCACGCCGCGCGCGTCGTCGCTGGTGTAGACGCGCAGGACGTCGCCGGAGAAGAGCCGCTGGACGAGAAGTGCGGCGTCCTTGTCGTCGCTTGCCGCCACGATGCACGTGGGCATGTCGAAGGCGACCTCCTCAGCGTGGCTCGGGCCGGAGAGGGCCACGACCGCCGGGGCCAGCTCCGGGCGCACCTTGGAGAGCTCGTTAGCGATGACCTCGGTCATCGTGTCCATCGTGCCCTCCTCGAGGCCCTTCGTCGCGCAGACGAGGACCGTCTTGGGCCCGAGGAACGGTGCGGCCTGGGCGGCCATGCTGCGCACGAAGCGCGAGGAGGTCACGAAGACGACGACGTCCTTGTCAGCGCACGCCTCCTCGACGCTGGTGGTGAGGGCGATGTCAGCAGGAAGCTCGGGGTCGCCCGGCAGTGGGATCACGCGCGTCTCGTGCAGTCGCTCGACGGTCTGCTCGGACTCGGACCACACGGTGACCTCGTGCCCCTCGCGCGAGAAGAGGCGCGCGAGCGCCAGGCCCCAGGCGCCGCTTCCGATCACGCCGACGCGGGCATGCTGTATGTTCATACGTTCCCCCAAGCTGGTAGACGCAGGTGCTTCGTTCGCAAGATTATGGCACGGGAGGAGGCCGCGCCTGACGCCGGAGCTACATCTCCGCGGAAAGAGCGCGGACGCAAGGCGGGTTAGGAAATCGCGCTCGTCCCCGTTCTTCTCGGCGAGCGGGTTAGGAAACTGCGCTCGTCCCCCTCCGCGGACGCGTTTGGAGGGGGACGAGCGCGATTTTCTAACCAGACCGGTCGCGGGGACGGGGACGACGCGGCATTCCCAACCCGACGGGCGCGACCCCATGGAAAGAGGCGTCGCCGGCCCGAGCCCGACGACGCCTCGAGAGAGGGGGCGACCCCTATACCCTTGCTCCTAGCCGAAGAGCCTGAAGATCTGCTGGAACGGCCACGTGAACACGGAGTAGTCGAAGTCGTTGGACCAGCGGGCGAAGTCCGCGATGGTCGTGGGCAGGCAGCCGACGGTGAGGGCCTGGCCGAAACTCAGGAGCAGGCCGGCAACCACGCCCGCGAGAATCGCTCCACGCCAACCGCCCGTGGAGTTGCCGAAGACGCCTGCCGGGCCACCGCCGAAGAAGCAGGTGATGACGGGCGGGGTCAGGGAGTAGAAGCCGACGGCGCCGAAGATGACCACGCAGAGAATGACGGTGGCGAGGCAGCTCAGGAAGCCGATCATGACGGCGGTGGGGGCGAAGTTGAAGACGATCGGGCAGTCGAGGGCGGGAACCGCGTTGGGGACGAGCTTCTCGGAGATGCCCTTGAAGGCCTCGGTGATCTCCGCGACCATCATGGAGACGCCGGTCAGAACGATGGTGATGCCGACGCCAAACTGGACGCCCTGGGTGATGGCGTAGAGGTAGGCAGCGGTGCCGCCACTCATGTTCTCCTCGACCCAGGCCGGGCCGGCAAGAGAGACGCCGATGACGTAGAGCAGCGTCATGACGATGGCGGTCGAGACGGTGATGTCCTTCAGGAACGTGAGCTTGGCCGGGATGTGAAGGTCCTCGGAGGTCTCCTGCTCGTGAGACTTGAAGAGCTTGCCCACCAGGGCGCCTGCGATCGCGCCAAACGAGGTGGTGTGACCGTAGGCCAGCTCGTCAGTCCCAGTCACCTTGCGCATGAAGGGCTGGACGAGCGCCGGAGAGAGCGTGCAGTAGACGCCGAGCATGATGCCGCCCACGATGATGAACATGGGGACGGACGGGTTGGCGATGACCTCGACGGCAAGGGCGAGGTAAACGAACGTGATGTAGTAAGTCTGGTGGACCGTCAGGTAGACGTACTTGAACGGCGTGAAGCGGGCGAGGATCAGGTTCACGACGAAGCCCACGACCATGATGAGGGCGATCGTGGAGGCCCACTCGGCGGCGAACGGGTCGGTGCCCATGCCGGGCGCGGTGGCCTCGATGTTGAAGATCTTGTTCAGGATGTCGGAGATGGGCATGACGATCCCAGAGAGGATCGAGGTGCCCTGGGAGAGGATGAGGTATCCGATCCCCGTCTTGAGCGTGCCGGTGACCACGTCCTGGAACGGCTTGCGCTGCAGCACGAGGCCGAGAAGCGCGATGAGGCCGAGCAGGATGAAGGGCTGGTTGAAGATGTACGTAACGATGAAGTCGACGACTGGCTGGATGGCTTCCACTGATATCACCTCTTCTTAGATAAGTCCGGCTTCGGTCAGGTAGGCGCCGACCTTGTCGCGCAGCTCCTGCTTGTCCATCAGGTTCTTGATGGTGATGACGTGAGGGCAGAACTTGCGCGCGTCATCGGCGAAGCTGTCGAAGGTCACAACGAGGTCGCACCTCGTGCCCTTGGCCCGCGACAGGCTCGTGTTCTCGACCTTGACCGAGAACGGCAGGTCGAACGACTTGAAGGCGTCCGCGATGTTCATCCTGAGCAGGGTGGACGTCCCCACGCCGGCGCCACAGACCGTCAGTACCTTCAGCTCTTGCATATGTGCCTCCTCTCTCACAGGTTCCTCATGCGACGGCGGTACTTCTCAACGAGAGCCTGGTTGTGCTCCCGAACGTCAGAGCGCTCGTACTCGAGGTGGCCGTTGTAGTAGACGTCGGGGGTGACGCCGCGCTCTAGCAGCAGCTCGCAGGTCTGGGCGAGAAGACCGGCGAGCATGTAGACCACCGGTATCGTCGACGTGGCGCCCACCTTGACCTCGAGTCCCTCGAGCTCGATGGCTGCGTCGCCGATCAGCGAGCAGTTGTCGATCACGATGTCGGCGATGTCCTTGAGCTTCTTTCCGCTCGAGTGCTGCGTGGTCAGCGTGTCCGCGTACACCACATTCGTGAACGCGATCACCGGGACGCCCGCGGCCTTGGCGGCCAGCGCGACGTCGACGGTCGCCGCGTTGTTGCCGGAGTTGGAGAAGCACACCATCACGTCGGGCGGCCTGACCTCGTTGTAGGAGACGATGACCTGGCCGATGCCCTCGACCTTCTCGAGGTAGCTCGTCTTGGTGATCTCGTTGATGCCGGCGACGGCGGACTCGAAGATCGCGTGCACGTTGGCCAGCGTCGCGGAGCGCCAGAAGCAGTCCTCGGTCACGAGGCTCGAGTGCCCCGAGCCGAAGAGGTGGATGATGCCGTCCTTCTCGGTGGCGTCGGCGAGGACCTCCGCCGCGCGCATGATGTTGTCGCCCTGGGTGTCGTAGGCCTTCTGGACGACCCCGTTCATGGTCTCGAAGTAGCGCTGCCAGGCACGCATCACTGCTCCCCTCCCTCGCTCGCATCCATGAGGATGGTCTTGACGATCTTCCTGGGCTCGGTGATCGAGGTGCCGATGACCACGCAGTCGGCGCCCGCATCGAGACAGCGGCGCATCTTGTGGCCGTCGGTGATGCGCCCCTCGGCCACCACGTGCTCCACGCCCGCGGCGCGCAGGTCGGAGATGATCTCGTAGTCGGGGTCGGGGCTCGGCAGCGTGCCGAAGGCGATGGGGTTCTTGGAGTACGGGGTGTAGCCCGAAAGCGTGGTTCCCACGAAGTCGGCGCCCGCCCCCCATGCCGCCACGCCCTCCTCGACCGTCGAGATATCGGCAACGACGGGCAGGTCGGAGTACTTCTCCTTGATGGCCGCGAGGAACTCCGCGAGAGTCAGCTCGTCATAGCGCGGGCGGCAGGTGCCGTCCACCGCGATGGCGTCGGCGCCGGCGGCAACCAGGGCGTCCACCTCGGCCATGGTGGGAGTGATGCGAAAGTCCTTGGAGCCGGGCTCCTTGTAGATCTTCTTGATGCCGATGACCGGGACCTCAGGCCCAACCGCCTCTTTGACCGCGGACACGTTCTCGAGGTTCGTGCGCACGGCGGCGGCACCGCCCGCCATGACGCTGCGCGCCACGCAGGCCATGGCCACGGGCTCGGCCATCAGCTCGTTGATGTCCTCGCCGGCGTAGCAGGAGACGATGAGCCCTCCCTTCACCACGTCAAGCAACCGCATGGTCAACACGCTCCTCTCTCATCTCTGCCGGTAGGTCTGCGACGCCCCTCGCCTGTTCGAGAAGCGCGATGTTGCCCTCCGTCCCAAGAAAGCCAGCGACCTCCCGGAAGAGTCCGAGGTGCTCCTCGTCGGTGACCGCGGCGATGGCGAAGACGACGTACACGGGGTCGTTGTCCGGGTTGCCAAAGCGGACCCCGTCCGGGAAGGTCGCCACGGCGATGCCGTTCCTGGCGACGCTCCCCTTCGGGCGCGCATGCGCGAGGGCGACGCCCGGGGTCACCACGATATAGGGGCCCAGCTCACGCACTGTGTCCACCATGTCCTGGACATACGACGGGTCGCAGACCCCCTCTCTCACGAGAAGGTCGCCCGCCTGGCGCACGGCCTCCTCCCAGGTGCGGGCCTCCTGCCCGAGAGCGATGCCGCCCGCACCTATGTAGCTGCCAATGGACATCTCGTTTACGCACCTCCCATGACTTCCCTGATCTCACTTGCGTTCCTAGCCGTACACAGGGTCTGGACGTCGACCCTGTCAAAGAGCTCGAGAAGGTCCCTGAGGGCGCGAATGTGGGACCAGTTGTCAGTTGCGGCGAGGCAGAACACCAGACGGACCGGGTCATAGTCCGCACGGCCGGACTCGACGCCCCCGGGAAGAACCGCGAGCGTCATAGCGAGGCGGTTCACGCTGCGCCCCGCACGCCCGTGGACGAGGGCGACGCCGGGCATGAAGGCGAAGCAGGTCCCCTCGCGACGCATATCCGCAAGGGCCTGGTCCACGAAGTCGTCGTCCACATCGCCGGCGGAGACCAGCGGCGCACATGCCGTCCGGATGGCCTCCTCGTAGCCGGAGGCGTCCACGGGACAGAGAATCTTCTCCGGGCCGAGCAGCTCCGCCAGGGAGGGCTGGATGCGCTCGGCGTGGACCACGAGGCCGTGCGCCGTGAACGCGCGCTCCATGTCGCCGAGAAGCCCCTCGGGGTCGAGAATCGTGCAGTGCCGCTGGACGACCCCCATGATCTTCTCGAGAAGCGCGTCGTCCGTGCGACCTATCGCGGCCCTTCTCGCCATGCGCTCGATCGACGCACAGAAGTAGAGCGCGAGATAGGCGACGTCCCCCTCGGAGACCTCGCCGAGCAGGCCGCCCTCCTCATGGGAGACGATGTCCTCTAGAGCCTCGAAGCACATCGGGTGCGCGGCCCGCGCGTCCTCGACGTCGGGAGAGAGCGTGACGATGCCGTGACGCAGGCGAAAGACCATGGGGCCGAGGTGGTTCTGGAGCGACTCGATGAGTTCCTGGTCGGCGGAGAAGCTCTCCCCAAGCCGGTCCTCCATCGCGCGGACGATGCGGTCGAGCAGCATCTGCACGCCGATCCAGTCTTCACGAAGGTAGGGCTCGGGGGTGACGAAGCGGGCACCGAGAAGAACCATCGCGAGATACTCGACCTCGCCGGTCGGAAGTGGAGCGTCCCCTGACCGCGCCATCTCGTCGGCGATCTGTACCGCATAGACGTACTCCCGAGAGGAGACGACGGACGCGAGATCGGGAATCTGGTCGCTCTCCACGCACGATGAGCTCATCCGTATGCGCATGACCGCGAGCGTGTAGACGATCATGCGGAGCGAGTCGAATGCCAGCCAGTGGCCGAAGTCGCCAGACTCAAGCCCCATCACGATGGCGAGCAGCTCTCTCGCAGAGTCCACGACGCCCAGGGCCTTGAGCCACCGGGCGACGGCGCTCCAGGCAAACACGCTCTCGTCATGGACGCAGGCAAAGTCGAGGTTGCGCTCGATCACCTGGACGGCAAGCCTGCGGACGGCGAACTCGCTCCCCGCGAGGCGCCTGCCCTTGCTCGAGAGCGACTCGAGACGCAGACCGGAGGCGGACAGCTCGCTCTTGAGCAGCGTGACGTCACGGTCGATGATGCTGCGGCTCACGCCGAGACGGTCGGCAATCTGCTGACTCGTCAGGTGCGAGGTGCCCGAGGTGAGGAAGAGCATGAACTCCACGTCGCGGCGCTCCGTCGGAGACAGCGCGAAGTCAACAGGATCCAGGCCGTCAATGGCGTCTGACACCAAGGGGGCCTGGCCCGCGTCAGAGAAGCGCACGACGCCCTTGTCGAGCGTGGGCGCGGCAAGGCCGAGCTGGCGACAGAACGCATCGAGGCCGTCGAGCTCATACCGGACGAGCCTCGGGCTGATGCCGAGCTCCCTCGAGAGGTGCTCGAGGCTCGCATGGCCGTCGGCAATGAGAATGCTCACGATATGTGCTGCGCGGCTGTTCACGGTGCCCCCTACAGGCTCCTGACCCGAGCCGAATACCGCTTGACCAGGTCTGCGTTGTGTTCGGATGACCCTTCGCAGTTGCCGCTCAGGAACACCTCCGGCTCACGCCCGGAGGCGCGCAGACGCTCGCAGGCGGAGAGCATGACGAGATTGGCAATGAGCAGCGTGGCAATGCTCGAGGTCGGGCCGGCCTTGGTCCCGTCCGTGCGCACCGGGACGCTCGCGTCTCCGACGGCGACGTGGTTGTCGACGCAGACGTCACAGACGTCAGGGAGGTGCAGGCCGAGCGGGTGCCGGCTGGGCTTCTCGCGGTAAGCGAAGGAGGAGATGCCTATGACGGCGGCACCCTTCTCAGCGGCCGCCTGGGCCATCTCTATCGCAAGGGAGTTGATGCCGCTTGTGGATGCGACGAGCAGGCAGTCGTCCGGCCCGATCGGATAGCGCTCCGCTATGAGGGGCGCATAGCCGCTCTTGCGTTCAAGCAGGCTGCTCTTTGCCGCGCCTTCGTGGAGCATCGTCGAAGTGTCGAACATCGGGCAGACCGGGGCGAGGCCGCCGGCGCGATAGAAAAGCTCCTCCTCGACCATATGGGAGTGCCCACAGCCAAAGACGTAGAGCATCCCGTCATGAGAAAGGGAGGAGGCGAGCAGCTCGCCTGCCCGGTCTATGGCCTCGCGCTCGTCGGAGACGATGGCCGACAGGACGTCCTCGACTGCATTCAAATACAGGTCCGCAAATCCCATCCGTGCCTCCCATGACTCGAAATAACATCACGTTTTGAATCGATATAACGAGCAGCACGCTATCCGCGGCTTGGCCTCCCGTTTTGACTGCCAAGTCGTGGTAAATCTGAAACAAACGAACCTATGGTGAAACGCATGCCGTCTTTGGCATACTCACAGTTTGCCGAGAGGCCGTCTAGGATGCAACACGATGTTCTTCCATCGAATCGCTACAAAATGTGCAGCAAGCATCCGGGCGTGGCATGATCTCATGTCGATGGAGCGTTTTTAATTTTTATCAATCTGAAGGAAGGGTTAGGAAATCGCGCTCGTCCCCGTTCTTCTCGGCGTGCGGGTTAGGAAATCGCGCTCGTCCCCCTCCGCGGACGCGTTTGGAGGGGGACGAGCGCGATCTTCTAACCAGACCGGTCGCGGGGACGGGGACGACGCGGCATTCCCAACCCGACGGCGCCTACGCCAGCGCGACGTCGGTCGTGGACCCGTCGGCGCCCGTCACGCGGAGCGTGGTCCCGTCGAGCTCGACGGACGCGATGTCCCCGGAGCCCTGCACCGGGTTGCCGTCGGAGCCGACGACGTAGGTGATGCCCTGCGTGTGCCCGCCGACGACGTAGCACGGCACGTCCCAGCCGCCGTCGCGGTTCTCGGGCACCAGCAGCGTGTCACCGGTACGCACCAGCGCAACCGGCGTCCCCTCGAGCGCAACGAGCGCCTCGCCGGCGGAGTTGACAAGGCTCCAGGCGCCGTCGTCGCCCTGCTGCAGCGAGTACGTCTCGCCAGCGTAGCTCACGGTCCCGTCGACGCCCGCCTGCTCGTGGCCGGCGTCGTGCTCGGCCTGCTCCTCCTGCGCGGCGAGCTCGTCGTCGCTGGGGCGCAGGGTCTGCTCCTGCTTGGCGGTCTCCTCGGTCGCGGGAGGGAACAGCAGCGCGTTGATCAGGCTCCCGACGGCAAAGACCACCGCCACCACCAGGATGCCGGCGATGACGAGAAGGACGATGTTGCGGACGCTCCGCTCCGGGCCGCCCTGCGCGGCGCGGGCCTCGGGATGGCGCTTGGCGTAGCGCTTCTCGGCGTTCTGCCGGGCACGGTCGGCGGCCTCGGCGGCGTTCTTGCGCGTGGTCACGCGCGCGCCCTGTCCGGCGCCGATCGTCGAGATCTCGCTGGAGTCGCTGGCCAGGCCCTGGGGGCTCTGGCGCGCCGCGCGCCGCGCGCCGGTCCGCGCGTGGCTGGCCCGCGCCGAGCCGCCGGCGGCGTGGCTCCCCCGCCCCGCCGGTGCGGCGTGATTTGCGTGGTGCGCCGGGCGCACGTTCTTCTCGTCCCTTGCTGCCATAGCGTCCCCCGATCGCTAGACCTCGCGGCGCTCCTCGATGGCGCGCCCGAGAGTGACTTCGTCCGCATATTCCAGGTCCCCGCCCACGGGCAGGCCGCTCGCAAGGCGAGAGACGCGCACGCCCAGCGGGTGGATGACGCGCGCGAGGTAGGTCGCCGTGGTCTCGCCCTCGACGTCCGGGTTGGTGGCGAGGATGACCTCGGTGACACTGCCGTCGGCGAGGCGCGCCAGCAGCTCGCGCACGTGCAGCTGCTCGGGCCCGATCTTGTCCATGGGGCTGATGACGCCGCCGAGCACGTGATAGAGCCCGTGGTAGCTGCCCGTGCGCTCGATGGCGCTCACGTCGCGCGGCTCGGCGACCACGCAGATGCGCCCGCGGTCGCGCGAGCCGTCGGCGCAGACGTCGCAGGTCTCGCGCGTGGCGTAGCTGAAGCACACCGGGCAGAAGTGCACCTGCTGCTTGACCTCGAGAATCGCCGCGGCAAGGCGGCGCGCCTCCTCGGCGTCTGCCTCGAGCAAGTGGTAGGCGATGCGCTGCGCCGACTTGGGACCGATGCCCGGCAGCCTGCCCAGCTCGTCCAGCAGCCGCTGGAGCGCGCGCCCGTCGTTTATGGTGGCGTCCATGGACACGGCCGTCGCGCCCTAGAACAGGCCCGGGATGCTCATGCCGCCCGTCACGGCGCCGAGCTGCTGGCTGGCCATCTGCTCGGCGGAGTCCAGGACGTCGTTCACGGCGGCGAGGATCATGTCCTGCAGCATCTCGACGTCCTCGGGGTCGACGGCGCCCGGGTCGATCGTGAGCGAGGTCAGACGCAGGTCGCCGGTGGCCGTGACCTTGACGGCGCCGCCGCCCGCGCTCGCGGAGACCTCGGTCTCGGCCGCCTTCTGCTGGGCGGCCAGGAGCTGCTCCTGCATCTTGCGGGCCTGGGCCATCATCTGGTTGCGGTTCATGCCGCCCATGTTGAATCCCTTGGACATGCCGTGTTTCCTTTCTTCGCTATCGCTCGCCGCGGATCCGCGGGCGAGAGGTACGGTGAGTGGTGCTACTCGTCATCTTCCTCGTCGTCGACGGGTTCGTCGGTGAAGCCGGCGTCCTCCTCGTAGTCCCGCTCCCTGGAGAGCTCGGCCGCCGCCTCCTCGTCGGAGGTGGGGTTCGAGGGCTCCACGCTCACCGAGAGGGGCTGGCCGAAGGCGGCGCTGAGCTGGGCCGCAATGGCAGCGAACTCGGGCGAGAGCTCCTCGCCTCCGGCCAGGGGGACGGCGGGGGCCTGCCCGCTCGCTTCATGCGCAGCGGCGGGAGCATCATCGACGTGCTGGGCACGCGAGTCCGCCGGCATGGGCGTCGGCTCGGGCGCCGTCACGGCCGGCGGCTCGTTGACGGGGGGCTCCTCGTCCTGGGCGAACGAGGCCACGTCGGCGTCGGTGTAGGGGACGGATTCGGGCTCGGGGGCGGGATCGTCCCAGGGCATGGGGTAGGCCGGCTCGGCCGGGGCCGGCGGCTCGGGCGCCACGTCCTTCTCGGTCACTCCGGCCTCAGGTGCAGAAAACTGACGGTTTTCTTGTCTTTCGGCCCCAGAAACGCCCGCATTCTCCACCTGAGTCCGCGAATCGATCGAAACCGGGGCGGTAACGGGCGCCGGGGCAGGAGCCTCGACCGGAGGCGCGGCGGGCGCCGGGACGGGCTGCGCCTGGGCCTCGGCACGAGAGATCGCCTGGCTCGCGAGGCTGGACTCGACGTAGACGACCTGTCGCGGCCCGAAGGCGGCCGCCACGACGGGGTCCACGCTCGCGCGGACGTCCGAGCGCTCGAGCATCCTCGCCGCGAAGTGCGAGCCCTTGGGCAGGGACACGGTGAGGCGCGAGCCGTCGTCGGAGACGGCGGTCGACGAGAGGAGCAGCGAGCCCTTGGCCGGGACCTGCCTCACGAGCTGGTCGACGACCTGCTTCCAGGTTCGCTGGAGATTGCCGTTGCTGAGGCCCGCGGGCGCGCTGGCGGACCCAGACCCTCCGGGCTTCTCGCCCGTGCTCGAGGGTTTGGGTTCGGAAACCGGGGTCGGGGCAGGAGCCGGCTGCGGCGCAGCTTCCGCTGCAACGCTCTGAACTGCGGGAACATCGACGTCGGTCGAGGCGGGGGCCTGGGTGGTGAACCCAAACCCGTTTTGGGTTTGGGTTCGCGGCGCCGGGGCCGCGGGCTGGGGCTCCGGGGCGGCCGCGGCGGGGCGGGCGCCGGGGGTGGCGAGGATGGCCACCTGGCGCTCGAGGTCACCCACACGCTCGGCGAGGGCCTCGAGGGTGAGGTCCGTCTCGGGGCGCGCCACGCGGGTGAGCGCGATCTCCAGAACGAGCCGCTGGTTGGTGGCGGTGCGCATCTCGCTCGAGGCGTCGCCGAGAATCGTGAGCACGCGCGCCACGCGGTCCGCCGAGCCGAAGGCGGCGGCCTCCGCGCGCAGGGCCGCGAGCTCCTCGCCGCGCGCCGCCACGACGTCGTCAGCGTCCGGCGCCACCGCCACCACGTAGACGTCGCGCACGTGGGCGGCCAGCTCGCGCGTGAAGCGCAGCAGGTCGCGACCCTCATCCGCGAGCGTCGCCACCTCGGCGAAGAGCGCGGCCGCGTCCCGGCGGGCCATCGCCTCGGCGACCTTGCCCAGCACAGAGCCGGACACCTCGCCGAGCAGGTCCTGGGTCGCCTCCAGCCCGATGTCCCCCGCGCCGAAGACGGAGAGCTGCTCCAGCGAGGTCAGCGCGTCGCGCATGCCGCCGCGCGCGTGGCGCACGATCAGCTCGAGCGCGGCCGCGTCATAGGTGAAGCCCTCCTGGCCGCAGACGTAGGCCAGGTGCGCCTGCATCTCGTCGTTGCCGATGGCGTGGAAGTCGAAGCGCTGCACGCGCGAGAGGATCGTGGGGAGGATCTTCTGCGGGTCGGTGGTGCACATGACGAAGACCACGTGCTCGGGGGGCTCCTCGAGCGTCTTGAGCAGCGCGTTGAACGCCGCCGGGGTGAGCATGTGGACCTCGTCGATGATGTAGACCTTCGCGCGGCCCATGACCGGCG
>CAUGFC010000033.1 GCA_959598545.1 uncultured Olsenella sp.
CGGCGTGATCTGCGTGGGCGAGGCATCCGGGCTGCTGGCCATCGCGACGCTCGCGGTCGTCACGGCGACCGGTGCGTGGCAGCCTGCGCTTCTTGCCGCCGGTGCGCTTGGCTTTGGCTATATCCTCACGCAGCCCACGCTCGTCTCGCTCTCCATGGATGCCGACCCCGCGCAGACGGGCCTCTGCACCGGTCTCATCGGCCTCGGCGTCTTTGCCGGCGGTGGGGTGGGCTCCGCTCTCGGCGGCCAGCTCGTGGCGCTCGGCGGCTACGACGCGCTCTGGCTCGCGGCCGGCGCGCTGCTCGTGGGCCAGCTCGTCCTCGGCGGCCGCGCGCTCGCCAGGCTTGCGCGCCGTGCGGGATGAGGCCCACATCCGGAATTAAGACGCGTTCGCGCCTGCAAAACTCCCGTTCGTGATGAAAACGGTGCGACTCGTCCGCAAAACTCCCGCTCGTGATGAAGCTTTTCCCATCGAGACGAATATCGATTCGATTATTCATATAACGAGCTGCGGAAAGAGCGAGGTGCATATCTCGATGGGGTGCCCGCGGGCAAAATCCTTCATCACGAGCGGGAGTTTTGCAGGAGAGTCGACGATCCTTCATCACGAGCGCGCGTTTTGCAGGCAGCGGTCTCATAGCATTGTCGAGGGCGTTCGTGACGAACCATGCGCTACCATGAGGGGCCGAGAAGAACCGCGAGGCAGGCAGGGAGTCCCCATGGCAGACGAGAAGAACGCGCAGGTCCAGATGTCGCTCTTTGGCGAAGAGCCCGCGCCGGAACCCGCGCCCGCCGTGCAGTCCCCACGCGCCCGCCACGCGGAGCTCAACCGCATCCTTTCCCATGCCGCCTATGCCTACTACGCGCTCGACGACCCCGAGATGACGGACGCCGCCTTCGACCGGCTGCTCCAGGAGCTGCTCGCCCTGGAGGCGGAGTACCCGGAGCTGGTCACCCCCGAGTCCTACACGCAGCGCGTGGGTGGCTACGTGTCCGAGCAGTTCGAGCCGGTGGCGCATGCCGCACGCATGTACTCGATGGACGATGCGATGGACCTCGCCGAGCTTGACGAGTGGCTCGCGCGCACCGACGAGGCCCTCGGCGCCACGCCGGAGCACCCGGTCGCCTACACGTGCGAGCTCAAGATCGACGGCCTCGGCGTCGCGCTCACCTATACGGACGCCCAGTTCGTGCGCGCCGCCACGCGCGGCGACGGAACGACGGGGGAGAACGTCACGGCCAACGTCCTCACGGTCCGCGACGTGCCCCGCGCCCTGGCACCCGTCGGCCTCGCGCGTCTGGCCGACGGCGGCCTCGGCCGCTCCGTCGAGGTCCGCGGTGAGGTCTACATGCCGCGCCACTCCTTCGCGCGCCTGAACGAGGACGCGGACGCCGCCGGCACGGCCCCCTTCGCCAACCCGAGAAACGCCGCCGCGGGCAGCCTTCGCCAGAAGGACCCCAAGGTCACGGCCCACCGCGACCTCGAGACCTTCATCTATGCCGTCGCGGACGAGGGCCCCATCGACGTCCACACCCAGTGGGACTTTCTCCAGTGGCTGCGCGACTGCGGCTTCTCCGTGAACGACCACGCCGCGCGCTGCACCTCCGCCGCCGAGGTCCATGCCTACTGCGAGCGCGCCCTCGCGCAGCGCGACGAGCTGGACTACGACATCGACGGCGTGGTCGTGAAGGTGGACTCCTTCGCCAGCCAGGAGGCCCTCGGTTTCACGGCGCGTGCTCCGCGCTGGGCCATCGCGTTCAAGTTCCCCCCGGAGGAGAAGCGCACCGTCCTGCGCGAGATTCGCGTGCAGGTGGGCCGCACCGGCGTCCTCACGCCCGTCGCCGAGTTCGACCCGGTGACCGTGGCGGGGTCCACGATCGCCCGCGCCACCCTGCACAACGTGGACGAGATCGCCCGCAAGAACGTCCGCGTGGGCGACACGATCGTGGTGCATAAGGCTGGCGACGTCATCCCTGAGGTCGTGGGCCCCGTGCTGGAGCTCCGTCCCGAGGGCGCGCCCGAATTCCAGATGCCCGAGACCTGCCCCTCCTGCGGCAGCCCCGTCGTGCGCGAGGAGGGGGAGGTTGCCTATCGCTGCGTCTCCATCGACTGCCCGGCCCAGGCCACCGAGCGCCTCATCCACTGGGGCAGCCGCACGGCCATGGACATCGACGGGCTCGGCGACGAGCTGGTGGCGCGCATGGTCGCCCAGGGCCTGCTGTCGGACGTGGCCGACTTCTACGACAGGCTCACCGAGAAGGACCTCGCGGAGGTGCTTACCGGCCGCCAGACCGTGGACGGCGCAGACATCGTCGTCGGTCCCGTCATTGCCGCCAAGATCATGGCGCAGGTCGCGGAGTCGCGCGGCCGCGGTCTGGCGCGCGTCCTCTTCGGCCTGGGCATCCGCCACGTGGGCGTCACGGTTGCGCGCCAGCTCGCCGCGCACTTCGGGAGCATGCAGGCGCTCGCCGCCGCCACTGAGGAGGACATCGCCCAGGTGGACGGGATCGGCCCCAAGATAGCCGCCAGCGTGCGCGAGTTCTTCTCGATCGAGAAGAACGTGGCGGTCGTCGAGCGCCTGCGTGCCGCGGGCGTGATCCTGGAGGAGGAGCGCACCGAACCCGAGCGCCCGCAGACGCTCGCGGGCCTCACCTTCGTGCTCACGGGGACGCTCGAGCGCCGCACGCGGGACGAGGCCAAGGCCGCGCTCCAGGCGCTCGGCGCCAAGGTCACGGGCTCGGTCTCCAAGAAGACGAGCTACGTGGTGGCGGGGGAGGCTGCCGGGTCCAAGCTCGCCAAGGCCCAGAGCCTGGGCGTCCCCGTCCTCGACGAGGCCGCCCTCGACCGCGTCCTCGAGACCGGCACCCTCTAGCGGAAGGCAGGACACGCATGCTCGCCGACTACCACGTCCACACCGGCTTCTCCGACGACTCGACCTACCCGCTGCGCCAGGTGGCGCTCGACGCCGCGCGGCTCAACCTCGACGAGGTCTGCTTCACCGAGCACGTCGACTACGGCGTCAAGCCGGAGTGGGACGAGCCGGCCACCGCGCGCTTCGAGGACGGCCACCCGGTCACCAACTGCCCCTACGAGCCCTACCTCGACGAGCTCGACGCCGTGCGCGCGGAGCTCGGCGACAGGGTCAGTCTCCGCGCCGGTCTCGAGCTCGGCGTGCAGCGTCATACGGTCGAGAAGAACCGTGGGCTCGTGGCGCGTCTGGGCAATCGCCTCGACTTCGTGATCTGCTCGATCCACCAGGTCGGGGACCTCGAGTTCTGGAACGGGGACTACCAGCGCGGCCGCACGCAGGAGGAGATCAACCTCGCGTACTACGAGGAGATGCTCGCCGTGGTGGTGACTTCCGCGACTACGACGTCCTCGGCCACCTCGACCTGATCCGTCGCTACGACCCGTACGGCGAGTTCCCGTTCGAGCGGGTCCGCGACGTCGTGGCCGAGGTCCTGCGCCAGGTGGTCTCCGACGGAAAGGGCATCGAGCTCAATACCTCGGGCATCCGCTACGGCCTCGGCGACTTCCAGCCCTCCCGTGAGATCCTCGAGCTCTACCGCGACCTCGGCGGGACCGTCGTGACCGTGGGATCGGACTCGCACACGCCCGACCACCTGGGCTCATACCTGCGCCTCGCCTATCGCGAGCTTGCCGAGCTGGGATTCGAGGGCGTCTGGACGTTCCGGTGCCACGAGGGCTCGCGGCACCTGTTCTAAGCTCGCGGCCGTGAATCGGGGACTGTGAATTGGGGACTGTCCCCGATTCGCACACGTCACACGGCGGCGTTCTCGCGGCGCCACTCGCGCGGGGAGACGCCGAACGCCCCCTTGAACGCGCGCGAGAAGTGCAGCTGGTTGGGGTAGCCCACGGCGCGTCCCACCTCCGCGACCGGCAGCGCCGTGAGCTTGAGCAGCTCCTTGGCCTTGCCCATGCGGTAGGTGATGAGGTACTGCTGCGGGGACTTGCCCGTGGCCGCCTTGAACACCTTGCCAAAGTAGCTGCGGTTGAGGCCGGTCCGCTTGGCGATGTCCTCGACCGTGATGTCCGCCTGGTAGTTTTCCTTCACGAAGTCCAGAGCCTCGCGGATGTAGAAGGCCTGGAGCCGGCCCGCCTGCTGCTCGGCGGGGTGCGAGGCGGAGCGAAGCAGGTAGTCGAGGAAGAGGTAGGTGTGACCCACCAGGTGCAGGGCCGAGGCGCTGCGGTTGGAGATGAGGTAGCGCATCTCCTCCACCATGAGGGCGCGCAGCTCGCTGGACTGCGTCCGGTAGATGGGCGAGGAGCTCGTGAGTCCCGCGGCCTCCAGGTTGTCCGCCACGCGGATGCCGTCAAACTCCACCCAGATGTACTCCCACGGGTCGTCGAGGTCGGCCACGTAGGTGTTCACCTGCCCGGGAAAGATGAGGAAGCCCTCCCCGCCCTGAAGGCGGTGGTCGGTCTTCGCCCCGTTCTCGTCCGTGGTCATGAGCAGGCCCCGGCCGGAGATGATGTAGTGGAAGAGGTAGTGGTCGCGCCGCGCCGGCCCGAAGGCGTGCCCCGGTGCGCACTGCTCCCGCCCGTACTGGTAGGGCATGAGGTCGACGTAGTGGCCGTGGGAGAACGTGGAGAACTCGAGCTCGCCGGCGGGCATGCGGCCCCCTCTCGTCTTGCGGTCAACAGCATATGACGCATTTTGCATATTCTATTGCTTTGCGGACATACGAGAAACTGTAATAAAGCGCATTTTGATAAAACAGATTCACGTGGATGTGGAATCGATTACCGTTTTCTCCGAAACTGCTTAACGCTTCTACCTGCTGTTCTAAAAACGAGCAAAACCACTCGCCCTCAAAAGTGCCCCGCTCGGCGAAAGCGTCCTTCTCTGTCTCGCCGCAATCTATGTGAGTTACCAGCGATAACCAGCAGATATCAATAAAATATGCCAAAACAAGCAGAAAAGCGCGGAAAAACGTCATCCTAAAATCAAGACAACGTAAGGTGGGGCCTCGGTCGGCGGGCGCACGCCGGCCGGGCAGGGAGAAAGGTTGCGCAGATGGCAAGCCTCACGCTCGAACACGTAGGTAAGAAGTATCCGAACGGCTACGAGGGGGTGAAGGATTTCAACCTCGAGATCGCCGACAAGGAGTTCATCATCTTCGTCGGCCCGTCCGGCTGCGGCAAGTCCACGACGCTGCGCATGATCGCCGGCCTCGAGGACATCACCTCCGGCACCCTCAAGATCGACGGTCGCGTGGTCAACGACGTCGAGCCCAAGGACCGCGACATCGCCATGGTCTTCCAGAACTACGCGCTGTACCCGCACATGTCCGTCTACGACAACATGGCGTTCCCGCTCAAGCTCCGCAAGGTCGACGCCAAGGAGATCGACAAGGCCGTCCGCGAGGCTGCCCGCATCCTCGACCTCGAGAAGCTCCTCGACCGCAAGCCGTCCGCCCTCTCCGGCGGCCAGCGCCAGCGCGTTGCCATGGGCCGCGCCATCGTCCGCGCCCCCAAGGTCTACCTGATGGACGAGCCGCTCTCCAACCTCGACGCCAAGCTCCGCGTCCAGATGCGCGCGGAGATCTCCAAGCTCCACGACCGCCTCGGCGCCACGATCATCTACGTCACGCACGACCAGACCGAGGCCATGACGCTCGGCACCCGCATCGTCGTCATGAAGGACGGCGTCATGCAGCAGGTGGACACCCCCACCAAGCTCTACAACGAGCCCTGCAACCTCTTCGTCGCCGGCTTCATCGGCTCCCCGCAGATGAACTTCATCGACGTTGCGGTGGCCGAGAAGGGCGACGGCGTGACGCTCACCTTTGGCAGCAACACGATCACCCTCACCGGCGCCAAAGCCAAGGCCCTGAAGGACGGCGGCTACGTGGGCAAGGTCGTCGTCATGGGCATCCGTCCCGAGGACGTCGTCGAGGAGCACGAGTACGCCGAGGGCCGCACCCTCTCCGAGACTTTCCCGGCCGAGGTCACGGTCTACGAGCTGCTGGGCTCCGAGGCCATGATCTACGCCGACGTCGACGGCGGCCAGATCTCCGCGCACCTCTCCGCCGCCAGCTCCGTCCGTACCGGTGACAAGATCAACTGCTCCGTCGACGTGGACAAGATCCACCTCTTCGACAAGCAGACCGAGCTCGCCATCGCCCACTAGGGAAGGAGGGCACACCTTATGCAGAAAAGAGCACTGACACGTCGCTCCTTCCTCGGGCTCTCCGCCGCCGCTGCCGCCGGCCTCGCGCTCACGGGCTGCGAGGGCGAGCGCTCCGACGGCAGGACCGAGATCGAGTTCGTCTCGTACAAGCGTGAGGCCGTGAGCATCTTCGAGGCTCTCATGGCCGAGTTCAACGAGACCAACGACCACATCTACCTCAACTTCACGAGCCCCAACGACGCCGTTACGATCATGAAGACGCGCTTCGTCCGCGAGGACTATCCCGACGTCGTGGCCATCGGCGGCGACGCCTCCTACGCCGACTTCGTCGACTCCAACATCCTCGCCGACGTTACCGAGTATCCCGGCATGGCCAACGTCCAGCCGGCCTACCAGGAGATCATGAAGAGCGTCACCTACGTCCCGATGGACGGCATCTACGGCGTTCCCTACATCGCCAACGCCGCGGGCATGCTCTACAACAAGGACATGTTCGCCGAGAAGGGCTGGGAGATCCCGACCACGTGGACCGAGTTCTGCGACCTCTGCGAGCAGATCAAGGCGGAGGGCGAGGTCCTTCCTCTCTACCTCGGCTTCCTGGACACCTGGACGATCCTCTCGCCCTGGAACTCCATGCTCGTCGAGCTCGTGCCGCCCGACCACATCCGCAAGGTCAACGCCGGCGAGGCCAAGTTCGCGGACTACTACCGCGAGCCTGCCGAGAAGCTCCTCAAGCTGCTGGAGTACGGCGAGGACGGCCCGATGGCCTACAGCTACGAGGACGCCTGCACCGCCTTCGCGCGCGGCCAGTCGGCGATGTTCCCCTGCGGATCCTTCGCGGTCCCGCAGATCCTGGGCGCCAACCCGGAGATGAACATCGGCCTGTTTGCCATGCCGGCCTCCGACGACCCCGACGACCGCATCGTCGTCTCCGGCGTCGACCTGTGCTGGAACATGACGACGGCCAACGAGAACCATCGCGAGCAGATCTACGAGGTCATCGACTTCCTCAACAAGCCGGAGAACATCCAGACCTACATCGACGACCAGAAGGCCATCCCCTGCACCGAGGGCGACTTCACGCTCGACCCGCTCTTCGACGACATCCAGGAGTTCCTGGACGAGGGCAAGGTCATCGACTACCCCGACCACTCCTATCCGTCGGGTATGGCCTGCGACGCCCAGCTCCAGGCGTTCCTCATGGACGGCGACGTTGACGCGTTCCTCGCCAACTGGGACAACCTCTGGCAGCGCTACAACAAGACCGTCATCCGCAAGTACAACGAGTACATGGCGAACCAGGGATAAGGAGGGGAGAAAGACATGGCAAGCACCGCTGTCGCAAAGGCGGGATCTGACAGGAACCGCACCTTCCTCGCAATCCTGATCCCCGTGCTGATCCTGTTCTGCGCGTTCAACACGATTCCACTGCTCACCGGCTTCTTCTACAGCTTCACGGACTCCAAGGGCTACGGCGCGTTCGAGATCGTGGGCCTGCAGAACTACATCGACCTCTTCCAGGACGCCCGCGTGGGCAACTCGTATCTGTTCACCTTCAAGATCGCCGTGGTCTCGACGATCCTGGTCAACGTGATCTCGCTCATGTTGGCCATCGGCCTCTCGAGCAAGATTAAGTTCAAGAGCGCCCTGCGCGGCATCTACTTCGTGCCCCGCATCCTCGGTGGCCTCGTCGTCGGCTACGTGTTCAGCTACTTCTTCACCTACATCGTGCCCGCCCTCACCGGGACGACCTCGATGCTCGCGAGCACCGAGTGGGCGTGGGTGGCCATCGTCGTGGTCCTCGTGTGGCAGGCCTGCGCCCAGACCACGATCATCTACATCACCGGCCTCTCGTCGGTGCCCGAGGACGTCTACGAGGCGGGCGCGCTCGACGGCGCAACCGGCTGGGACAAGTTCCGCTACCTCACGTTCCCGCTCATCATGCCGTCCATCACCACGAACATGGTCCTGGTCATGAAGGACATGCTGATGACCTTCGACCAGATCGTGGCCATGACCTCCGGCGGCCCGGCGCAGTCCACCGAGTCCATCTCGTACCTCATCTACCAGAACGGCCTCAACAACAGCCAGTTTGGCTTCCAGTGCGCCAACGCCGTCATCTTCTTCATCGTCATCGCCGTGATCTCCATCGCGCAGACGAAGTTCCTGAACAGTAAGGAGGAGCAGCTCTAATGGCTAACAACACTGTTCCTATCAAGGTCAAGGAGCGGGTCAACTGGCCCATCACCATCCTGCTCATCGTCGGCCTCATCACCATCATCTTCCCGCTCTACATGGCCGTGGTCATCGCCTTCAAGGACCCCTCCGAGATGACCAACGACATCGCGGGCATCCTGTCGCTGCCCTCCACGTGGTCCCTCGACAACTTCATCGAGGCCATCCAGGTCACCGACTTCGCCCACTCGTTCATGAACTCGCTGATCATCACCGTGGCGGCCGTCGTGGTCTCCATCGTGGTCCACAGCCTCGCGGCCTATGCGATCGGGCGCAACATGGACTCCAAGAAGCTCTTCAAGGCGTCCTACTACTTCATCGTCGCCGGCATGTACGTGCCCTTCGCGATCTTGATGATGCCGCTCGTCAAGCAGACCGCCATCCTGCACCTGGACAACATGGTCGGTGTCATGATCCTCTACGTGGTCTTCTACATGCCGATGAACATGATGCTCTACACCGGCTACCTGAGGAACATCCCCACCGCCCTCGAGGAGGCCGCGCGCGTCGACGGTGCGTCCACCTGGACCACCTACTGGAAGGTCATCTTCCCGCTCATGAAGCCCATGCACGCCACCGTCGCCGTCATCACCGGCCTGGCCGTGTGGAACGACGTCATGACCCCGCTCGTCATCATGGGAGGCTCCGGCGTGAACACGCTGCCGCTCGCCCAGATGAACTTCCAGACGGCCTTCGCCACGAACTACAACCTGGCCTTCGCCTCCTACCTGCTCGCCATGCTCCCGATGATCATCTTCTACATCGTGGCGCAGAAGCAGATCATCGGCGGCGTCACCAACGGTGCCGTGAAGTAGGCCTCGTGATGAACGTAGGGCATCTGTAAAGATTCCCCCTGACGCCCGGAATCCGCCGCATGACGGGTTCCGGGCGTCCCCAAATGCGCTACATTCGCCTTTGCACTTTTAGGCATACGAGAGAAACCGAGGAACCATGCCCCTGTCGTACGACGCCCCCGCGCGCCTCCTCACCATCTCAACGGATAACTCCACCTATCAGATGAAGGTCGACGAGTACGGCTACCTGCTCCATCTCTACTACGGCGCACGTGCGGAGGGGGACCTGTCCTACCTCCTCACGTACTGCGACCGCAGCGGCATGTGTGGCTGCCCGCACGACGTGGCGGACCGCACCTACTCGCTCGACTTCCTCCCGCAGGAGTACCCCTTCCAGGGCTCCGGCGACATGCGCAGCCCGATGCTGCTCGTCCGCGACGCCGAGGGCACCTTCGGCGGCGACCTGCGCTACAAGTGCCACGAGATCCGTCCGGGCAAGTATGACCTGCCGGGGCTTCCCGCCGTCTACGCGGGCGAGAAGGACGACGCCGAGACCCTCTCGGTGACGCTCGCCGACGAGCGCCTGGGCCTCGAGGTCGAGCTGCTCTACGGTGTCCTGCCCAAGCTGGACATCATCACCCGCGCCGCGATTGTCCGTAACAACGGAGACGCCCGCGTCACCGTGGAGAAGCTCCAGAGCGCCTGCCTCGACTTCGTGACCGGCGACTTCGACGTCATCACCTTCGACGGGCGCCACGCGATGGAGCGCCGTCCCACACGCCGCCACCTCCTAAACGGCTCGCTCTCCGTGGGCAGCCGCCGCGGCATGTCCTCCAACCAGTACAACCCGGTCATGATCGCCTGCGACCACGCCGCCACCGAGACCTCGGGCCGCTGCTGGTCCATGAGCTTCGTCTACAGCGGCGGGTTTCTCGCCGAGGCGGAGCGTGACCAGTACGACCAGTCCCGCATCCAGATGGGTCTCGACGACGACCTCTTCTCCTACCCGCTCGAGCCGGGCGAGAAGATCGTGGCGCCCGAGGTCATCATGACCTACTCGGATGCCGGCCTGGAGAAGATCTCCCACAACCTGCACCGCTGCATCCGCCGCAACGTCTGCCGCGGCCCCTGGCGCGACGCCCCGCGCCCCATCCTCATCAACAGCTGGGAGGCCTGCTACTTCGACTTCACGGGCGACAAGCTCGTGGAGCTCGCGAAGAAGGCCGCCGAGCTGGGGCTGGACATGCTCGTCATGGACGACGGCTGGTTTGGCGCGCGCAACGACGACCACCGTGGCCTCGGTGACTGGCAGCCCAACATGGCCAAGCTCGGCGGCACGGTTGCCGACCTCGCCCGCCGCGTGAACGAGGTGGGCCTGGGCTTTGGCGTCTGGGTGGAGCCCGAGATGGTGAACGAGGACTCTGACCTCTTCCGCGCGCACCCCGACTGGGCGCTCACCGTTCCTGGCAAGGAGCCCGTGCTCGGTCGCGACCAGCTGGTGCTGGACCTCTCGCGGCCTGAGGTGCGCGACAACCTCTACGAGCAGCTCTGCGCCGTGCTCGACCAGGGCGGCATCGACTACGTCAAGTGGGACTACAACCGCTCGATCGTGGACGTGTACTCACGTACCGCCTCCGACCAGGGCAAGGTCCTCTATGACTACATGCTCGGCCTCTACGACCTTCTCGAGCGCATCCGCACGCGCTACCCGGAGCTCCTCATCGAGGGCTGCTCTGCGGGCGGCGGCCGCTTTGACGCGGGCATGCTCTACTACACGCCCCAGATCTGGACGTCCGACAACACCGACGCCCGCAACCGCCTGGAGATTCAGTACGGCACCTCCTTTGGCTACCCGTGCTCGGCGATGGGCGCGCATGTCTCCGCCTGCCCCAACGAGATCACCGGCCGCACCGTTCCTCTCGGCGCCCGCGGGACCGTGGCCATGGGCGGCGGCGCATTTGGCTACGAGCTCGACCTCATGGAGCTGAACGACCGTGCCTGCGAGCTCATCAAGAGCCAGGTCAAGACTTACCGCACGATTGAGCACCTCGTGCGCGAGGGCCTCTTCTACCGTCTGACCGACCCCAAGGACGCCACGCTTGCGGCCTGGGAGTTTGTCTCCGAGGACGGCGCGGAGGCGCTCGTCTGCGCCGTGGTGACGCGCGTTGACGGCTACGGACTGGCCAATTACGTCGTTCCGCGCGGCCTCACGCCGGGCGCGAGCTACCGCATGGTGAGCAACGGCCGCGTCTACTCCGCCGACGCCCTCATGGACATGGGTCTGCCCGTCTCCGTGCCCGCCACGCCGTACGAGAGCTTCATGTACCGCTTCGAGAGGGTTGACTAGTCGCTCGTGCACAAGGGGTCGCCCCGGGCCTCTCTCCGAGAAGTGCGCTGCGCGGAACTTCTCTCCGAGAGGCCCGGGGCGGCCTGCGTTCGATCGGTAGTCTGTGACGGAATGATCTAGCTGACGGTCCAGACGGTGGCGTCGGTGGGGAGCTTGCCGTCCACGAGAGGGACGCTGGCGAGAAGGACCTCGCCCTCGGGAAGCTCGACGGGGCGTGTGCCGAAGTTGGTCACGCTCGTGAGCATCCGGCCGTCCGCGGTGGGGCGACGGTAGGCGATGACCTGGTCGTCGTAGTCGTCCGCCCACGTGAGCGACGTGTCGCCGGTGGCCGTGAGCAGCTCGGCACGCAGCGCGAGGGCACGGCGGTAGAACCACAGCATCGAACCCTCGTCCGCCTCCTCGGCATCCGCCGCGAAGGCACCGAACCACGCGGGCTGCGGCAGGTGCGGGGCAGCGTGGCTCTCGCCCAGCGAGAATCCGAAGGCGTCGGTTGGGTCGTCCGCCACCCAGGGCAGCGGCACGCGGCAGCCGTCGCGTCCCTTGATGGCGTCGCCGTGCGCGCTCATGCGGGCCTCGGGGTCCTCGAGCGCCTCCCAGGGGATGTCCGCCACCTCAAAGAGGCCCAGCTCCTCGCCCTGGTAGAGGTAGACGGAGCCGGGGAGCCCCAGCTCCATGAGCAGGGCGGCGCGGGCGCGGCGCGCTCCCAGCTCGCGGTCCTCCACGTAGGTCCTGCCGTCCCGGAGCAGCCAGTCGTTCACCAGCTGATGGTGCACGAGCGAGCGCACCTGCGGCAGGCCGAAGCGCGTGGCGTGCCGCGGCATGTCGTGGTTGGAGAGGACCCAGGTGGTCGTGGAGCGGGAGCGCTCGGCGGCGGCGAGACCCTCCTCGATGGCGTGGCGGAAGTCGTCGGCGAACCAGTCCGTCTTGGCGAACTCGAAGTTGAACACCTGGCCCAGCTCCTCGGGGGAGGCGTACATCCACTGGTGCTCGGGTGCCACCCAGGCCTCGGCCACGGCGAAGCGCGGCGGGTCGTACTCGTTGAAGACCTGCCGCCACTCGCGGTAGATGTCGTGCACCTCGGGACGGTCCCAGAGCGGGTTGTCGCCGCCGGTCCCGTCCTGGGAGAGGCTCGCCTGGTCGGGGTCGTCTGGCCACTCCTCCAGCGGGCGGCTGTCAAGGTCCTTGGCCAGCGCGTGCGCCACGTCGATGCGGAAGCCGTCCACGCCGCGGTCGCTCCAGAAGCGCAGCGTTCGCTTGAAGTCCTCGTGGACCTCGGGGCTCTTCCAGTTGAGGTCGGCCTGCTCGACGGCAAAGAGGTGCAGGTACCACTCTCCGTCGCCCACCGGCTCCCAGCCGGGGCCGCCGAAGGTTGACTTCCAGCCGTTGGGGGGCAGCTCGCCGTGCTCGCCGCGTCCGGGACGGAAGACGTAGCGGTCGCGCTCGGGCGAGCCGGGGCCGGCCGCCAGCGCCTCCTTGAACCAGGGGTGCTCGGTCGAGGTGTGGTTGGGGACGATGTCTACGATCACCTTTATCCCGGCGGCGTGCGCGGCGCCGACCATCTCGTCAAAGTCTTCGAGGGTCCCCAGTCGCGGGTCGACGTTCCGGTAGTCTGCCACGTCGTAGCCGCCGTCGGCGAGCGGGGAGGGGTAGAACGGAGAGAGCCAGATGGCGTCGATTCCCAGCTCTCTCAGATACCCCATGCGCTCGGTGACGCCGCGGATGTCCCCCAGGCCGTCGGCGTTGGTGTCACGGAAGCTCCGCGGATAGACCTGGTACACCACGGCCTGCTTCCACCAGTCTGCGCGCGCGTTGTCCTTCGTCATGTCGTGCTCCTTTCTGCAAATTGGGGACGTGTTTTTTCTCTCAGAGAAAAGGGGACAGGCCCACGCGGGCCCGTCGCGGACTCGCCGGGCGTCAGGACAGGTGCCAGATGTCGCGGTCGTACTCGCGGATGGTCCTGTCGGACGAGAAGAACCCGGACTTCGCAACGTTCACGAGGGCCTTCTCGCCCCAGGCGGAGCGGTCCTCGTAGTCGGCGAGGCAGCGCTCCTTCACGCTCACGTAGTCGTGCGCGTCGAGAAGGGCCATGAAGTAGTCCTTGGCCACGAAGTCGCGGTAGACGCGGGTGAGGCATCCCGCGTCACCATGCGCGAGCAGCTCCGGCGAGCAGATGAAGTCCAGCACCTCGGCGAGCTCGCCGTCCGCCTGCCAGTAGTCCCAGGGCCGATAGTCTCCGCGTGCATAGAGCCCGATGACGTCGGCGGAGGAGCGACCGAAGAGGTAGATGTTCTTCTCGCCCACGAGGTCCGCGATCTCCACGTTGGCGCCGTCGAGCGTGCCCAGCGTGACCGCGCCGTTGGCCATGAACTTCATGTTGGAGGTGCCGCTTGCCTCCTTGGACGCGAGCGAGATCTGCTCGGAGACGTCCGCCGCGGGGATGAGGTGCTCGGCGGCCGTGACGTTGTAGTTCTCCACGAAGACCAGACGCAACCACGGCGAGACCTGCGGGTCCTCGGAGATGAGGTGCGAGAGCGCCAGCAGGAGCGCGATCGTGTCCTTGGCCAGGGTGTAGGCCGGTGCCGCCTTGGCTCCAAAGACCATCGTGACCGGCCGACTGGGAACGTTTCCACGCTTGATCTGCAGGTACTTCCAGATGGCATAGAGGGCGTTCATCTGCTGACGCTTGTACTGGTGCATGCGCTTGACCTGGATGTCGAGGACGGAGTGCGGGTCGACCTCGATGCCCTGCTCAGCGCGCAGCCACGCCGCCAGGCGCCTCTTGTTTGCAACCTTCACGTCGAGGAGGCTCCGCACGAAGGCGGCGTCGTCGCGCAGGGCGAGAAGGTCCTCGAGGCGCGCGGCGTCGCGGACCCAGCCGTCGCCGATGGCGTCGGTGACGAGCCCGGCGAGCGCGGGGTTGCAGCCCATGAGCCAGCGCCGGAAGGTGACGCCGTTCGTCTTGTTGGTGAACTTGCCGGGATAGAGCTCGGCGAAGGGGCGCATCTCGGACTCCACGAGGATCTGGGTGTGCAGCGCCGCCACGCCGTTCACCGCGTGGGAGAAGTGCACGTCCAGGTTTGCCATGTGGACCGTGTCGCCCCCGTCGATGACGGCCAGGCGCTCGTCGTCCGTGCGGGTGCGCGCGAGCGCGTCCAGCTGCCGGATCACGGGGACGATGCCGGGGGCCACCTGCTCGAGATAGTGCATCGGCCAGGTCTCCAGCGCCTCGGCGAGGATGGTGTGGTTGGTGTAGGCGCAGGTGCGCTCCATGATGCCCGCCGCCTCCTCGAAGGCGAGGCCGCGCTCCATGAGCAGGCGCACGAGCTCGGGAATCACCATCGAGGGGTGGGTGTCGTTGATGTGGACGGCCACGTGCTCGGCGAGCTCCTCGGGAGCGAAGCCGCGCTCCTCGAGCTCGGCGAGGATGAGCTGCGCGCCAGCCGAGACCATGAAGTACTGCTGGTAGACGCGCAGGAGCCTGCCCGCCTCGTCGGAGTCGTCGGGGTAGAGGAAGCTCGTGAGGCCGTGGGTTACGTCGTGCTTGTCGAAGGCGATGCCGCGCCCGGGGGCCTCGGCCGGCTCCTCCACGTCGAAGAGGTGCAGGCGGTTTGCCACGCCGTTCTCGTACCCGGGGATCTCGATGTCGTACATGTGCGCCGCGAGCGGGCCAAAGCCAAAGGGCACCGAGAAGGACCGGCCCGTGTCCGTGAGCCAGCCCTCCGGCTCGATCCAGGGGTTGGGCTCCTCGTGCTGAACGCCTGCGGAGAGGTCCTGGCGGAAGAGGCCGTAGTGGTAGTTGAGGCCCACGCCGTCGCCGGGCAGGCCGAGCGAGGCGATGGAGTCGAGGAAGCACGCGGCGAGCCTGCCCAGGCCACCGTTGCCGAGCGAGGGCTCCGGCTCGCAGTCCTCCACGGCGGCGAGCGAGGTGCCGTGGGCGGCGAGAAGCGCCTCCACCTCGTCGACGAGCCCCAGGTTCACGAGGTTGGCGCGCAGGAGACGCCCCACCAGGAACTCGGCGGAGAAGTAGTAGAGCTTGCGCTCTCCTGCGGCCGGCGCGAGGCTCTTCTCGAGGTCGCGCGTGGCGCGCAGCAGCGCGCAGAAGAGCTGGCGGTCGCTGGCCCCGTCAAGTGTGGTGCCCATCTCGGCGAGCGCCGCGTCGAGGTTCTTTTCGAGGTTCATGCTCATGCCTCCCTTTCGTCGTGTGCGTGCGGTGCGCCCTGCGCGGGGAGGCGGTGGTAGAGCCCCATCTCGCGGCGGACGCGGTCGGCGAGGCGCGCGCCCGCAAATCCCGGCTCGGCGCGCCAGCACCAGTTGGATCCAAGTGTCGATGGCGTGTTGATGCGCGCCTCGCTGCCAAGGCCCAGAAGATCCTGCATCTGGACGACGGCGAGCTCGGCGGCGCTTGCCCAGATGCCGCGCATCATGCCCCAGCCCTCGCCCTCGGCGGCATCCAGGTGCAGGTAGGCGCGGGCGACCTCCACGTCCTTCTCGGGCGCGGTGGCAAGCCAGCCGAGGGCGGTGTCGTTGTCGTGGGTGCCCACGTAGGCGACGCTGTTGGGTGGGTAGGCGTAGGGCAGGTAGGTCTCGTCGCCGGCCTCGGAGTCGCGCGTGTCGAAGGCGAACTCGAGCACCTTCATGCCCGGGAAGCCCGAGTCCGCGAGCATCTCGCGCACGGAGTCCGTGAGGTAGCCCAGGTCCTCGGCCACGATCGCGCAGCGGCCGAGGCGGCGCTCGAGCACGCGGAAGAGCTCGATCCCGGGCCCCTTGCGCCAGTGGCCGTCAGCTGCGGTGACGGCGTCGGCGGGTATGGCGAAGTAGGAGTCGAAGCCGCGGAAGTGGTCGATGCGCAGGATGTCGTAGAGGCCCAGCTGGAAGGCGATGCGGTCGCACCACCACTCGTAGCCGTCCGCCTTCATGCGGTCCCAGGCAAACAGCGGGTTGCCCCACAGCTGGCCGATGGCGGAGAAGCCGTCGGGCGGCACGCCCGCTATCTCGCGCGGCATGAGGTCCTCGCCCAGCTGGAACTGCTCAGGTCGCGACCACACGTCCGCGCTGTCGAGCGCCACGTAGAAGGGCACGTCGCCCATGATGCTCACACCCGCTGCGCGCGCGTGGTCGTGGAGGCGGCGCCACTGGCGGAAGAACAGGCACTGGACCGCCTTCCAGAAGCGCACCTGCTCGGCGAGCCCTGCGCGGGCCGCCTCGAGCGCGTCCGCGTCACGGTGTCGCAGCGGCTCCTCCCACGTGGTCCAGGAGGCCCCGCCGTGCGCGTCCTTGAGGGCCATGAACAGGGCGTAGTCGTCGAGCCACGCGCGCTCGGACTCGCAGAAGGCGGCGAGCTCGTCCACGTGCTCGCGTCCCAGGCGCCGTGCGGCGCAGGCGAGCACGTCAAAGCGGTTGCGCCAGAGCGCGCCGTAGTCCACGCGGGTGGGGTCGGCGCCCCAGGCGCGCCCGGCGTACTCCTCGCGGCGGAGCAGCCCCTCCTCGGCCAGGTCGTCCAGGTCGATCAGGTACGGGTTGCCCGCGTAGGTGGAGAAGGACTGGTAGGGCGAGTCCCCGTAGCTCGTGGGCACGATGGGCAGGACCTGCCAGACGGAGATGCCCGCCCGCACGAGGAAGTCCACGAACGAGCGCGCCTCCGCCCCCAGGGTGCCCACCCCCCAGGGGGAGGGGAGCGACGTTATGGGCATCAGGATGCCGCCACTTC
>CAUGFC010000034.1 GCA_959598545.1 uncultured Olsenella sp.
CGCACCGAGCGGGCGCTGCGCGGGCTGGCGGGCTACTACGCCGAGGAGTCCCGCGTCATGGAGAAGATCCGCACGGCCGTGGGCTACCCCGCCGCGCTGCTGTGCGTGATGAGCGTGGTGCTGGTCTTCACCGTGGCCGTCATCCTTCCGGTGTTCATCGGCGTCTACGAGGACATGGCCGGCTCGCTCACGGCGGGATCGGGCCTGGCGGTGAGCGCGTCGATCGCCGTGGGCTGGGTCGCGCTGGTCGTGGTGGTGCTAGCGACGGCCGGCGCGCTCGTCGGCGTGGCCGCGAGCGGGAGCGTCCGCGGGCAGGCGGCGATCGTGCGCCTGCTGGGTCGGCTGCCGCTCACGAGCGACGCCATGCGCCAGCTCGCGCTGTCGCGCTTCCTGGGGACGCTCTCCACCTGCCTGGCCGCCGGGTCCAACGAGGACGCCGCCATGGAGGAGGCGCTGCGCACCGTGGAGAGCGGGGGGCTGCGCTCCGAGCTGGAGCCCGTGCTCGCCGCGATGACCGACGTGAGCCGCGGGCTGGGGCTCGCGCAGGCGATCGCCAAGAGCGAGGTGCTCGAGCCCGCGCAGGCGCGCATGCTCTCCATCGGCTCGCGCGCCGGGTCGACCGACGCCGTGCTCGAGCGGCTCGCCGAGGCGTGCTTCGACGACGCCGTCGCGCGCGTGGACCGCGTCATCGACGCGACCGAGCCCGCGCTGGCGGCGTTTCTCACCGTGGCCGTGGGCGCAACGCTCGTCTCGGTGATGCTCCCGCTGATCGGCATCATGGGATCGGTGGGCTAGGTGGGCACCCGCAGGGACAGACGCGAGCGGCGCAGGTGGCCGTGGGTGCTGGCGGCGGTGGCCGTCGCGGGCACGCTGGCGGCCGCGGCGGGGCCCGCGGTCGCGGGCGCCCTGCGCGAGCAGGGGGCGGCGAGCGTGCGCGACGCAGTCCTGCGCTCGGCGGCGCAGTGCTGCGCCATCGAGGGCTCCTACCCCCACACGCTGCGCCACCTGGAGCAGCACTACGGGCTCACGGTCAACCATGACGACTACGTAGTCATCTACGAGGCGTACGCATCCAACGTCACGCCGAGCGTGGTGGTGACGCCGCGATGAGCGCGCGCATGGACCAGCTGCTCGACGCCATCGGCGAGGCGCGCGCGGCGCGCGGCGCCGAGCGCGGCGGGCGCTCGACCCACGTCTTCGCCGTGGCGCTTCTCGCCCTGTTCCTCCTGGCGCTGCTGGGCGCCATCGCCTTTGGCACGCAGGTCTACCAGCGCCTCAACGAGCGCTCCGGCGCGGCAGCGGACGCGCGCTCGCCGCTCGGCGTGATCGTGAACGCGGTGCGGGCCACCGACGCCCCCGGCTCCGTGGAACGCGGCGACGGGCCCGAGGGCGACGCGCTCGTGCTCGTGGAGCGGCTGGAGACCGGCACGTACGAGACGCGCTTCTTCCTGTGCGACGGCTGGCTTGTGGAGCAGTACGCCGTCGCGGGCGCGCCCTACGAGGCCGACGGCGCGACGCGGCTCGCCGAGGCCGGGTCCTTCTCGTTTGAGCTGGACGACGGGATGCTGACGGTGAGCTGCGACGCGGGAACCGCGCGGGCGGCGCTCCGCTCCCAGGTCGAGGGGGTGGCGTCATGAGCGGGCGCGAGGCGATGCGCCCGGCGGCGCCCTGGCGCGGGACGGCCTTCCTCGTGGAGGCGTGCCTGCTGCTCGCCGTGGTCGTGGGCTGCGTGGCGGTGTTCGCCGCGCTCTTCTCGCGGGCGGGCCTCGAGGGGGCGCGGGCCGAGGAGCTCACGCGGGCCGTGGTGGCCGCGCGCGACGCGGCCGAGGTCTTTGCCGCCGAGGGGGAGGACGCCGCCGGCGAGCGCGAGGTCGGGGCGCTGAGCGTGCGCGTCGACGTCACGGACGACGACGAGATCGCGGGGCTGCTGCGCGCCGTCATCACCGTGAGCGACGCCGAGGGCGCCGAGGTCTACCGGCTGGAGACCGCGCGTGCGGGAGGTGAGGAGTCGTGAGCCGACGTCTTGGGGCGCGCGCCGCGGGCGGAAGCGTCCGCATGGGCCCGGTTAGCCTGTTCGCGCTGGTCGTGGCGCTCTGCCTTGCCGTCATGGCCGTGCTCGCCGTGACGACGGCGCGCGCCAGCATGGCGCTCGCGGAGCGGCAGGCGGCCTTCACCGCCGACGACTACGCCAACGAGGCCGTGGGCCAGGAGCTGCTCGCGCGCGTGCGCGCCGTCGCCGAAGAGGGCGGTGCGGGCGCGGTGGGGGCGCGGCTTGACGACCTTCTCGCCGCCTGCTCCGGCGAGGACGGTCCGACCGTGACGGCGACCATCAACGAGGGGCAGCTCAGCGCGCACATCGAGTCCGCGAGCGGGCGCTGCCTTGACGCCGTTCTCGCCATCGGCGAGAACGGAGAGGTGAGCGTGGGGTCCTGGAGAGCGACCACGCTCTGGGACGAGGACACCGGCGACGTCCTTTGGACGGGCCAGGAGTGACGGGAGGCATCATGGATCTGACGGGCTTTCTCAAGGAGATGGTCGACGAGCGCGCGTCCGACGTGTTCTTCATCGCCGGCCTCCCGGTGACGTACCGCGCGGCCGGGCGGCAGGTCCGCCTGGGCGACGAGCCGCTCATGCCGGCCGACACCGAGGCCGCCGTGCGCGCGATCCTCTCGGCCGCGGGGCGCCGGACCGACTGGATCGAGGAGCAGGGCAACCACGACCTGGACTTCTCGTTTGCCCTGCCCGGCGTGGGCCGCTTCCGCGCGAACGTGTTCCGCCAGCGCGGATCGGTCTCGGCCGTGGTGCGCGTGATCCCCTTCGGGCTGCCCGACCCCGATGAGTTCGGCATCCCCGAGGAGGTGCTGCGCACGGCCGAGCTGCAGAAGGGCCTCGTGCTCGTGACCGGCCCGGCGGGCGCGGGCAAGTCCACCACGCTGGCATGCATCGTGGACCGCATGAACCACGGGCGCTCCGGCCACGTGGTCACGATGGAGGACCCAATCGAGTTCGTGCACCGGCACGGGACCTGCATCGTCACGCAGCGCGAGGTACCTACCGACGTGGCCACCTACGACGAGGCACTGCGCTCCGCCATGCGCGAGGCTCCCGACGTCATCCTGCTCGGCGAGATGCGCGACGCGGGCACGATCTCCACCGCCGTGACCGCGGCCGAGACGGCGCAGCTGGTCTTCTCCACGCTGCACACGACGGGCGCGGCGGGTACCGTGGACCGCATCGTGGACGCGTTCCCCGCGAGCCAGCAGCGGCAGATCCGCCTGCAGCTGGCCATGGTGCTGCAGGCCATCGTGAGCCAGCAGCTCGTGCCGACGGTCGACGGCGGCGTGACGCCCGCCTGGGAGATCATGGTGAGCACGCCCGCAATCCGCAACCTCATCCGCGAGGAGAAGACGCACCAGATCGACTCCGCAATCGCCGCGGGCGGCGAGCAGGGCATGCGGACGATGGACCAGAGCCTGTTTACGCTCGTGGAGTCCGGTCGCGTGGCACGTGACGTCGCGCTGCAGTACGCGGTGCACCAGGAGGCGCTCGAGCGGCGCCTGACGGCGGCGGGCCTCTAGGCGACGACGCGGGGCGGGGAGCTGGCTCCCCGCCCCGTCTCACTTCTCGGGGTTGTCATCCTTCTCGGCCCCGCCCTTCTTGGGCAGCCGTCCCGCGCGACGCAGGGCGTCGCGCAGGATCCACTCCACCTGGCCGTTGGCGCTGCGCATCTCGTCCGCGGCCCAGCGCTCGACCGCGGCCCAGACCTCTGGGTCTATGCGGAGCGGGTATTGCTTGCGGGCGGCCACGAGCTTGCGTTCCTACTGGTAGAGGGAGCCGGTGTTGAGGACGGGCTGGGCCTCGGACTCGCCGCAGAGGACGACCATCAGGTTGGACGCCATCACGGCCTTGCGGTCCTCGTCGAACTCCACGACGCCGCCGTCGGAGAGCTCCTTGAGCGCCATGTCCACCATGGAGACCGCGCCCTCCACGATCTTCTTGCGCGCTGCGATGATGGCCTCGGCCTGCTGGCGGCGCAGCATCGCTTGGGCGATCTCGGGTGCGTAGGCCAGGTGCGTGAGGCGGGCGTCGTCCACGGAGACGCCGGCGGGGGCGAGGCGCCGGTCGAGCTCCTCCTTGAGGGACTCGGATACCTCCTCGATGTTGGAGCGCAGCGTGATGGAGCTGTTGGAGGCGTCGTCGTCCTCCATGTGGTCGTAGGCGTAGACGCTGGCCACGTGGCGCAGGGCCGTCTCGGTCTGCATGGCAACGTAGCTGGGGTAGTGGTCCACGTCGAAGAGGGCCTTGGCGGTGTCGGCCACGTGCCAGACCACGACGGTCGCGATCTCGATGGGGTTGCCCATCTTGTCGTTGACCTTGAGACGGTCGCCGTTGAGGGTACGGGCGCGCAGGGAGACCTTGGTGGAGAGCGCCTTGGCCGCCGCAGCAGCCTTCACGGAGGGGGTGCCCTCCTCCAGGCTGACGTCGATGGAGGCACCGGTGCCGTCCGAGCCCAGGCTGTGGCTGTAGAAGGGGTTCACCCAGTAGAAGCCGGACTCGCGGACGGTGCCCACGTAGTTGCCAAAGAGCACGAGCACGCGGGCCTGGCCGGGCTGCAGCGAGAAGAAGCCGCAGGTGACAATAATGGCCACGATGAGCAGCACGATGCCGCCCACGAGCAGCGCGGGGCCCGTGGCGGGGGCGGGCACGCCGGCGTCCTCCGCGGTGGCGAGGATGATGATTCCCTGGACGATGCCCCAGATGGAGGCCGCGTACGCGGCCAGGGTGACGAAGAGCATGGGCCAACCCGATCCGGCGCGGGCCTGCTTCTCTACGGTCATTGCAGTTCCTTTCCTGGTGTCGTGCGGGCCCGGGGTGGCCGCCTCGACTGAGGTCATTGTGATATCACATTGGTTTCTGTGCAAATGGAGAATCCGTCGAGACGGCGGCGAACGGCGCCATGCGCCGGGCGAGCGCGCATGTGGCAGCTAGCGGTAAGTTACGCCTCGTAAGATGTGGGGCTCTTCGATTGGGGAGGTGCCTCATGGGACTGAGCGTCGGGTTCGACTCTTCACTTCGCTACTGGCTCACCAAGACCGCGGACGAAGCGCTCCCGGAACCTGCCGGCAGTGCCGCCATCGCACGAGCGACCGCCGGACTTCGGGAGGCGCGGGCGGAGTCGCTGCCGTTCGAACCGGACGAACGACGGCCGCTGCACCTGCTCGTTCCCGACCGTCGGCTGGGACACAGAATGGACGGCGCCGTAGCCCACGTGATAAGCCGCCCGCTGCCAGAGGGCTCCCTCTGCCATCTCTCGGGAGACAACACGATAGCCTCGCCCGAGCTCACCTATGCGCAGATGGCCACGTCCGAGCCCTTCCTCGAAACCGTGCGCATCGGGTGCTATCTCTGCTCCACCTTCTCCATCGGCGACGACGGTCGTGACTACGTCGGTGAGCGGGGGCAGCTCACCACGGTAGAGGCTCTTCGTGACTATGTTGACCGCCTCCCGCCGGGAACCCGAGGCGTGCGACGGGCTCGCGAGGCGCTCGCGTATGTCATCGACGGCCTGGCGTCGCCGATGGAGGTCTTCCTCGGAATGGGGTACGGGATGCCGCCGAACCTGGGAGGGATGGGGCCCTTTGTCATGCACGCCAACCAGAGGATCGAGATCGACGAGCAGATACAGGAGCTCCTCGGCTCCCGCTTTCTCAAGGGCGATCTCTACCTGCCCGAGTTCGGCACCGACCTCGAATACGACAGCCGCAGGTTCCATACAGGCCAATATCGTCTTGACCACACGCAGGCACGAAGAAACGCAATCGAGGCCATGGGGATCAAGACCATATCGGCGACCTATGGCCAGACAGACACCTTCGCGAAGTTCGAGAACTTCACCTGGATGCTTCGGAAGAGGCTTGGACTCGACCAGCCAGAATACTCGCCCGAGGAGCGACAGGCACAGATGGCGCTCTACGACACCCTTCTTTCTCCCACAAGCCGCCTGTTTTGAGCCATCGATTCATCGAGTCTGTAGTTTTTGGCGCTGTCGCTTAGTACAGACTCGATGAGCAACTCATCTACAAGCGGCTTCTGTCTCGAAAATCGAGTCTGTACTTCGGGGTACGCCGAAAAAGTACAGACTCGATGAACCGGAGGCACAAATCGGGCCCGGAGACCGCGGCGCGCGACGCTTTCAACGGGCGGAGGGTCCCACGAATGACCCGGAGCCGGTTGGAAGGGGCGCGCGCCGCCTCGGTCGGGTATGCTTGCTGCGAAGGAGGCCCCATGGGATACAAGACCTACACCTGCCCGATCGCCCGGGACTGCGGCGGCTGCGAGTGGCTCGCGGTGCCCTATCCCATACAGCTGCGCCGCAAGCAGGAGCAGGTTGTCGATCTGCTCGGGGACATGGCCTCCGCCGACAGCGTAACCGTCGAGGAGATCCGCGGCATGGACGAGCCCGTGCGCTACCGGCACAAGGCCGCGACCCCGTTCGCACATGCGCGCGGAGGCCACGTGCGCTGCGGCTTCTACGCCGCGGGCACCCACCGTATCGTACCCTGCGACGAGTGCCTGGTTGAGGACCCGCGCGCCCGAACCATCCTGAACTCGGTCGCACGCGTCGCCGAGCGGCTTCACATCCCACCCTACGACGAGGACCGCGGGACCGGCGTGCTCCGCCATGCCGTGGTCCGCTGCGGTTGGAAGACCGACGACATCCTGCTCACGCTGGTCTCCCGCGTCCCGGAACTCCGCGGCGAGCGTCGCGTCGTCGACGAGCTCCGCGCAGCATGCCCCGAGGTCACGAGCATCGTTCTCAACCTCAACGACCGTCGCACCAACGCGATCCTCGGGCAGCGCAGCCGCACGCTCCTCGGTCCCGGCGTCATGCACGATGAGCTGCTCGGCTGTCGCTTCGAGATCGGCCCCACGAGCTTCTACCAGACGAACCCCTCCCAGACCGAGGTGCTCTACGAGCTCGCGCTCGAGGGGGCCGGGTCCTCCGGCCGCGTACTCGACGCGTACTGCGGCACCGGCACCATCGGCATCTGCGCCGCC
Organism: uncultured Olsenella sp.; assembly: GCA_959598545.1. Taxonomy (GTDB): domain Bacteria; phylum Actinomycetota; class Coriobacteriia; order Coriobacteriales; family Atopobiaceae; genus Thermophilibacter. The sequence continues at coordinate 7,060 of CAUGFC010000034.1, forward strand.
GCGCGCTCGAACGAGCTGCAGGTCACCGGCGTAGAGCAGGTGTCGTCCGCCGTGGCCTGCGCCCGACGCAACGCCGATGCGAACGGCGTCGCCGACCGCTGCCGCTTCGTGGCCGCCGACGCCACGTCCTGGATGGAGCGCGAGGGTCGCGACCAGCGCTTCGACACCGTCATCGTGGACCCGCCGCGTGCGGGCAGCACGCCCGAGTTCCTCGCCGGCGCCGCGGCGCTCAGGCCGCGGCGCATCGTCTACGTGAGCTGCAACGTCGTCACCCAGGCTCGCGACCTCAAGGTCCTGCGCGAGCGCGGCTATCGCCTGACCCGCGTCGCCCCCGTCGACATGTTCCCCCACACCAAGCACGTGGAGACGGTTGCGGTTCTATCTCGGAAATCCGCAACGAAGACTTTCATCCCCGTGACCGTCAGCCCGAAGGACATGGGACTGGATGAGGCCAAGGCGCAACCGACGTACGAGAACATCCGAAAGTATGTGAAGGAGACGCACGGCCTGACCGTGAGCACCCTGAACATCGCGCAAATGAAGGCCGAGTGCGGACTGGAGATGGAGTGCGACCGCTCGGGCGGCAAGCAGCAGCCGAAGTGTCCGCCCGAGAAGCGCGAGGCGATTCTGGACGCGTTCCGACACTTCGGGATGATTGAGGATGATTCCTCGGAGGGATAGGACGCTGTATTTTGCGTTTTAAGACGTTTTAAGCCCGTTGGGGTACTCCGTTACCCTGGCGGGCTTTTTCGTGCCTTAAAACGCCTCTGAGAGCGTCAGAGAAGCAAAGGCGGATGCAGGTGCGCATCTCGCTTCCGCTCGATGCTGGGATTGGCCGCCCTGCGGGCGGCTGGTTCGGGTCTTGGGTCTGGGTACAGCAGGGGGCGGGCATGTCCGATTTCGGGTTCTGACACACTATCGCGAAAAAATAGTGTGTCAGAACTTTCCCCAGTTTATCGGGGAGTACGGGAAGGTGGTCGATTTCTGACACACTTGCGAAAATTTTAGTGTGTCGGTACTTTTCCCGTGTTCATCGGGGAGTACAACCATCTGACACACTTGACACACCTTTTTTTGAACTAATGCGCGCGAGAGAAAAAATAAGTATATAGATATATATAGGGAAAAATTTCTCTGTACGCGTAGATTGGAAAAATAGTGTGTTTAGTGTGTCAAGCGTCCGAGGAAGCCGATAAATCCTACGAAAGTACCGACACACTATAAAAAATGGAAGTGTGTCAGAAAAACGGGCAATCGCTCGGGGAAGCCGATGAATGCGGGAAATCTCTGACACACTTCGAAGTGTGTCAAAGTGTGTCAGAGGTTCCCTCTCCTGCCGTGTACGGCCCTTCTTCTGCTTTCAGCTTCTTGGTGGCTCGTTCCACTTTCCAATCCGAGAGTGGAACGCAATGTTCCCCGTGTTTATCGGGGAGTAGAGGCGGATGTTCCACTTGTTCCACTTTTCGAACGCAGTAGTGGCACATGGGCGCGCGCAATATTTTTTTCGGGCGATTTCCGCTCGTATACGAGTGGAAACAAGCCTCTGACCTGCGGAGACGGAATATCGGGTATTGCGTTAATCGAGTTAACGCTGTATAATACCAGTTGTATAGATAAATGGCTCAGCACCCGTCCCGTCTTTGATGCGGGGTTGCTACCGGGAATAGGAGCCGAGCGCTCGGTCAAATAGGCCGTGCGTCACGGGCGAAATAACGAACACGAAGCTCCCGTGGAAACCGAGATAGACAAGGCATGTTCTGCCTATGTCCTTCTTTGGTTTCCACGGGAGCTTTTTTGTTCTCGTGAAACGGATTCTGAACATGGAGGTGGCTGATATGGCTAAAGAACAGAAGAAGACGAAGGGGTCGAAACCCCGTTACATGACGACGTACGAAGCGGCGGAATTGCTCGGCCTGAGCGCCGGGACGCTCCGCGTCTGGCGTTGTCAAGGCAAAGGCCCGAGTTACTACAAGGTCGGCAATGCGGTCCGTTACAAGGTGGATGACCTTGAGGCGTGGAAGAGCGCCAACGTGAAGCGCATTGAGCTAACGAATTAAGGAGGTGTGAATATGGGCAAAAAAGAAAACCGCCCCGATGCCTGCACAGCTTCCGGGACGGCCTCTACCTGTGATTATGATAGCACGTCCGTTTACGCAGGTCAAGACATGACCGAGAACGAGCTGATTAGAACGGTCACAGAGGAGTATCTGGCGGGCATCGACGTGGACATATGCCCCGCTCCCGAACAGGTCGAGCGGGAGCTTCTGCAGGCGACCAACAACGCCATCGAGGAGTACAACCGGGGTCCCCGCGACCCGAACGCGCCTGTCGGAGCATCATTGAAGGACGCCTATCCCGACCAGAAGCCGCCGGGAGACGCCCGCCTGCGCCTGCGCAAGCACCTGGACCCGTACCAGATTGCGCTGATTGTGCGCGAGCTGCATCACGCGGTGGGCATCCTCTGGAAGGATGCGGGCGACGACGGCAACTTCGACATCGGCGTCTACCAGACGTCCGGCGACAACGAGGGCACCTACGACGTCTCCGAGGATGGTCTGACGCGGCTCATCCGCAGCTACGACAGCGCGATTACGATTCGCGGCGTCTACGAGACGATTGCGGTTCTCCGTTCCGTGTGCCCGCACGTCGAGCGTTGTCATGACCGTGACCTTATCGCTGTGAACAATGGCGTGTACGACTACGGGAGCAAGATGCTCCTTGGCTTCGACCCGGAGTTCGTGTTCACCGGCAAGGTGCGCGTGGACTTCGTTGAGAACGCCCCGAACCCCGTGATACATAACGACGAGGACGGCACCGACTGGGACGTCGTGTCCTGGATGGGCGAGCTGTCCGACGACGAGAGCATCGTACGGCTGCTGTGGCAGATTGTCGGAGCGGTCATCCGACCCGGCGTCAGCTGGAACAAGAGCGCGTGGTTCTACTCCACGTCCGGCAACAACGGCAAGGGCACGCTGTGCTCCCTCATGCGCAACCTGCTGGGGCGCGGTTCCTGGGAGTCCATCTCGCTGAAGGACTTCTCTTCCCCGTTCATGCTGGAGCCGCTGATGCGTATTTCCGCCGTAATCACGGACGAGAACGACACGGGCACATTCGTGGACGACGCGGCGGCGCTCAAGTCCATCATCACGGGGGACCCGTTCCAGCTGAACCGCAAGTTCAAGGAGCCGCGCACGGTCCTTTTCAAGGGGTTCATGGTCCAGTGCGTCAACGAGCTGCCGAGGCTCCGCGACAGGTCGGAGTCCATGTACCGCCGCCTGCTGGTCGTGCCGTTCGAGAAGCGCTTCGAGGGCAACGAGCGCAAGTACATCAAGGACGACTACCTGAAGCGCAAGGAGGTGCTGGAGTACGTGCTGTACCACCTGCTGGCGGAGACCGACTACTACGAGCTGGACGAGCCGCAGGCATGCACCGCGCTCTTGGACGAGTTCCGGGAGGTCAACGACCCCGTTCGCCAGTTCCTGGGCGACGTGCTGCCGGAGGCATCCTGGGACATCCTCTCGTGGCAGTTCGTCCACGACCTGTACCGCCACTGGTTCCAGAGGAACATCCCGTCCGGCAGGCCCGAGAGCCGCAAGGCGCTCATCGCTGACATCAAGCGCCTCCTGCCGGAGTGGCATGAGTGGTCGTACACCGACAACCCGGTGTTCGTGCCCGACGAGATGAGGGCGCAGCCCGAGCCGTTGATTGCCGAGTACGAGGTGACCGAGTGGATGAACAAGGCGTACCGCGGTTCCGACCAGGGCCGCATCTGCATGCCCGACCTGCCCGCCCGCGTGAGGGGTCTCATGCGTACGGTGCCTCTCGGCTCGGGCGGTAGCAACGAAACAGATTCAGAGGACAAGGAGGATTAGGGATATGACGAATTTGACCAAAGAGGAGTACGCGAGGCTGCACCTGAAGGCCAAGCGCGGGATGCTCACAGCGGAGGAGAGGGCTGCATTGGAAGCGTATGAGGCTGCGGCGCAGCCTGCTCCTCAGACGCCCGTTCCGGCGGACACGGAAACGCTTCTCTGCTGTCCGTATTGCGGCCATGCGACTATCACAACGCAGATTGTGAGCGACGTGACGTATCGCAAGCCGGCCACGGTGATTGCGATGATGTTCGCTCCGCTCATTGCGGTTGTGCTGGCGTTCCTGTTGCGCAACATGTTCGTCACCGTACTGGCGCTGATAGTTGTCATTGTGTCCGCGCTTGTCCCGATGTGGGCGTTCTATCGCGGCAATTATTCGGTGACGCACAAGTATTACGTATGCAAGCGCTGCGGGTATGCCGAGCGGGATACGAAGTGGAAAATCGTGAACGACGGGGGCAAGGCGATTGAGGCCGTTGCTATGGGCATCGGTCTTACGCTCGTTCTGATTTTCTCGGTGTTCATGATTTCGAAGAACGTCGATTTTAGCTCTATGCCGACATGGGACATCCCGGCTGTCGAAGACACTAACGGCGGCAATGTTCAGGGCACCGATGGCGGTGGCGAGCAGACCATCGAGGACCTTGGTAACGGCACGATTTTGATGTACGGCAGCATGCCGATTTCTGATTAAAGGAGGTATTCGATATGGCAACGAAGAAGCGTTACTCGGACATCAACAAGGCCATCAAGGAGGCCGAGGCGAGGCGCGAGGAGTATTACAAGCAGGTCGGTCGTGTGATGCTCGAAGAGTACCCCGAGCTGGGCGATATGAACGTCACCGACATGCGCAGGGCCGCACGCTTCCTGCGCGACAACCTGCCCGAAAAGGCATCTTCGAAGGGTGCCGAAGCGGGCAAGGCGACCGCCCAGAACGGAGCGCCCGCCGCGTCCGATTCGGGCGGCGATTCCGCCCACGATGCACGCGAGCCTATGCCCGTGAGGGGCTACGGCGAGGGCATGTAAAGGAGGCAGTCGTGCCTCCATCCGGCACCCCGCAAGGGGTGTCCGGCGTGCCCCGTTCCGAATGGAGAGTTCTGCCGAGTCGTCGGCTGAAACCGGTTGGGAACAGGGCACCCCTGGGGGTTCGAAGGGGACAGCGAAAGCTGCCCCCTCGCGAGCGGGACGTGTACATACAAAACGGAGGTATTTTTCGCCGCAGCGAAAAAACCGGAAGTTTTGTAGGGACAAGTCCCATGCTCGCTACCTTTTTCCCTGCGAAAGCATTTGCGAGAAATCGCGTCGAACAGACGCGGGCGATTGATAGAAAAAAGGAAGGTGTTGATATGGCAGTGAGTGCCGAAAAGAGAAGCAGCCGCGTGCGCCGCCAGGCGTCCAAGAAGCAGCGCAAGAACCGTACCGTGCAGGTGCGATTCTCGGACGAGGAGCTTGCTGCTTTGGATGCGGTCTGCGAGAGCACGGGCATGACACGCTCTGCCGTGCTGCGCAGCTGGACCGTGCCCGGCGAGGGCGCTGGCTCCAACCCAGTGTACGTGGTGACGAAGAACGCCGACGCGGAGCGTCTGGCGATGGAGGCGAGACGCATAGGCGTCAACGTGAACCAGATTGCAAGGACGCTGAACGCCGAGGCGAAAGGGCGCGGGGGCATGCTCCGCTCCGACACCCTGAACGGATGCGAAAAGGGCCTCGAAGAGGTGCGCGGCGAGCTGTCGAAGCTGGCCCGCGAGGTGGAGACCCTTCGCCAGGATTTCGGGTCAGACATGTTCTCCGCGCTGATGTATTCAGATGACCCGGGCAGGTTGAGGCGGCTCGTCAATTACTGGTTCGGGATGGGAGGTGATGCCTGATGTCAACGACTCACATCCAGCCCCTGCCGAACGTCTACGGGCGCATGGCCTACACGGAACTCGGCGAGGGCAAGAAGCGTACCGAGAACATCCAGAACGGGACGAACCGTATCGCCGCCCAGATGGGTGACGGTGATTCCCGCGAGGAGTTCGTGCGCTTCTGCTCCGCCATGAAGAGACAGAACCAGGGGCGCGAGAACGAGGGGTTCGAGGTGCGCGTCTCGTGGGCACCCGAGGAGCTGTCCAAGGACGCCCCCGAGGACATCCAGCGCGCCTGCGAGTACGGCTACCTGCTGTGCAAGGAGGTGGCACCCAACGCCCCGTGCTGGGTCACGGTCCACACCGACGGCGAGGGCGGCTGCGTGCACGTCCACGCCACCATCGCGAACCACGATTTGGAGACGGGCAACGCCATCGCGCACGGCACCGACCACGCCACGGTCAAGCGCAAGAACGACCAGTTGAGCAGACAGATGGGCTTCTCCGTGGTGGGTCCCCAGCCGGGCGCGCAGAGGACGAGATGGGCGGACCGTAAGAGCGAGTTCGAGCCGGGCGCTTTCGAGCGCATGCTGGGAAACCGCGTCGAGGAGGCCCGCAACGCGTCGTCCAGCATGGACGAGTTCCGCGAGGAGCTTAGGCTGCGCGGCGTGGAGCTGAACGAGGTGCGCAAGGTGGACAAGGAGACCGGCGAGGAGACCGTGGGCTGGAGCTACAAGGCGCACGACCCGCTGGGCAAGACCAAGCGCAAGAGAAGGCGCCGCGCCTCCAACCTCGCCGACGACCTGACCAAGGAAGGCGTCGAGGCCTACTTCGAGGAGAAGCAGAGGCAGGCGGAGGCCCAGAAGGAAGACGCGCCGGTACCTGTTCCCGTGGCAACCGTCGCGGCGGAACCGCAGCCGGATTCCCCGGCAGAGCCTTCATTCGACGTGTACGCGGTCGAGGAGTCCGATGTGGCGCAGATGGCGGGCGACCTCCAGAGGGCGCACATCAACCGCTGCCGCGAGAGCGGCGAGCCGTTCATGGGCGAGCGCTACGGGCAGCTCATGGAGGCGGAGCGCCACCCCGAGGAGCAGCTGGCGAAGCTGCGCGGCGAGGTGGACGCTGCGAGGCGCGAGTTCCACGCCTCCAAGGAGGCCCGCGACGCGCTCAACCACCCGTGCCCGAACCTGCTGGCCGGTGCATGGGTGTTCGCCAAGGCCGGGCGCGACGCCAAGGACCCCGTGTCCCGCATGATGGCGGACATGACGGCCATGATGATGCGCATGCTGCTTCAGCAGGCCATGGAGGAGCAGCGCCGCCGGGAGCGCGAAGCTGCGGAGAGGCGTCTGTACGAGTCCCGCAGGAACATGTGGGACGCCGAGAAGCGCCTGAAGTCAGCCGAGAAGGCCCTTGCCCACGAGGACGAGCGCGAGGAGCAGGCGAAACGCGTGCGCCTGCAGGAACGCGAGGACAAGGCGGCAAGGCGTGCCGGCGGCCGCGTGAAGTACGGGGCCGATGCGGACAAGCAGTACGAGTAGCCGAAAAAGATAAGGGAGCAGCGCGGTGCTGCTCCCTTTCCTGTGGGTCAGTGGATTTCCGGCGCGGGCACGTAGTCCCAGCTGGTTCCGAAGTGGGTTATCCCCCAGACGTACAGCCCCAGCTCCGCGTCGTAGAACACCGGCTCGTCGGTGTGCTCCATGAGGAAGCTCGGGTCCTGGACGATGTACCACTGGAATATCTCGTCCCAGGGTGCCCAATCCCCGCTCACCGGCTCCAGCGGGCGGCTGGCTATCTCGTTGGCGAGCACCATGCCGCGGCAGGTCTCGGCCAGGTCGGCGTAGGTCTTGATGCCGTAGTCACTCATCGCGCCCCTCCTCTGCCTCCTCGATGTCCACGATGGCGTTCACGACGCACTGCCGCATGGAGCGCAGGGTCTCGCAGTCGATGCTCTCGGCGAGGATGTCTGCGTCCAGCACCACCTCGCCCAGGGCGTTCACGAACCGCCACTCCATCACGTTGTCGATGCGCTTCAGCACGTCCATGAGCGACGCGTGGTCCATGGCGGGCATGTCGCCGTCCGCCTTCGCCATGCGCTCCAGCTCCTTGGCCTTGGCCGCGCAGAGGCGCAAGGTGCGCTTCAGCACCTGGATGCGCCACATGACCTCCTCGTCCGTGCCGTGGAACCTCTTCCAGCCTTCGTTCATGTGCGGACCTCCTTTCTCTTCACGTGAGCACCCGATGCCGAAGGCATCCTTCAAGGGGTGCTGGCCCGCTAACGGCACGCGAAGAGACCTGCAGAAGGGCTTTTGACGGGTGTGCGCGCAAGGGGCGGAGGACGGCGGTTTTCGGCATCCGCTCGTTTACGAGGCGATGCGGGAAACGAGCCGTTCCGGGCGACGCGGGAAAGCCCGTTTCGAGACCACGAAAAGCCCAGCTGAAGCCCAGAAAGTGGCAGTTGAACTGCGCTTTTCGCGGGCTTATAATTAAATATGGAAATGCGTAATTGATTAAATGTATAGCGAGGTGAGCGATATGAAGACGATTCTGGTATGCAACCAGAAGGGCGGCGTGGGCAAGTCCCTGGTCGCCGACGAGATAGCATTCTCCTTCGAGCGCTCCGGCATCCCCGTGAGCTTCTACGACCTGGACGCCCAGGGCGGCACTCTGCACCGCACCCAAGAGGCGGACGGCGCGCAGGTCGCCGTGGTGGACACGCCGGGGGCGCTCCAGGAGGCGCTGTCGGAATGGCTGAGGGAGGCGGACGTGGTGGTCATCCCCACCCGCACCACGTCGAGGGACATCGAGCCGCTGATGCGCATGCGCAAGGCGGTGTTCAAGCACAGCCGGGCGAAGATTGTCTACGTGATGAACGGGTGGAACCGCTTCAAGGCGTCCCGCGACTTCATGGAGTGGTTCGAGGGGCTTGCGGGCGACCAGACGGTGGTCACGCTGCCCCAGTCCGAGGCGTTCGTGCAGGCGGGCGCTGCAGGCGTGTCCGTGGTCGAGTTCGACCGCAGGGGTAAGGCCGCGAGGGCGACGCGCGCCCTGGTGGACACGGTGCGCGAGGCTGCGGGGTTCCCGAGGGAATAACCGCAGGTCAGAGCCGTGTTTCGTATGGACAAATCGAGACGCAAGGTGTATAATTGTACAAATGCGTAAATGATTAAAGGAGGTCGAGCTATGGCGAACATGTTCGAGAAGTATGCTGCCGACCGCGAGGCCGAGCAGAAGAAGATAGAGCAGACGGTTTCTGAACCGGCGGCTGCGAAGCAGACAACGGTCTCGGCGGACGCTGCGCCCGCCGAGGACGAGAAGCGCACCACGCTCTCGCTGTCGCTCACGGTGAGCGACAAGAAGGCGCTGAAGATGATGGCGGCGGAGCGCGAGACGACGGTTGCCGCGATTATCCACGAGTGGGTCGCGGAACACAGAGAAGACAAGTAAGGGAGGTGGCGGCCTATGGCTCATATATCAGAATACGATGTCGAGAACCTGTTCATAGACAGGCTTGAGAGCATTGGCTATGAGTTCGTCGATATGTCGAACTACGACGACGTTGTGGCGAATTTCCGCAAGCAGCTCGCGGCGTTCAATGCGCCCAAGCTGGTTGAGGCGAAGGGGGAAGCCGCCTTCTCGGACGCAGAGTTCGGCCGCGTGATGATTCATGTGGACAACCACAGCGTCTACGAGTCCGCGAAGATTCTGCGTGACAAGTACGTCCTGACGCTGGATAACGGTCGGACCGTGTATCTGGATTTCTTCAGCTCCGATACCGACCGCAACATCTACCAGGTGACGCACCAGGTCACGATGGACAAGGACCACAAGGACGACGTTTCGTACAAGAACCGTTACGATGTGACGATTCTCATCAACGGCCTTCCGCTGGTCCAGATTGAGCTGAAGCGCCCCGGCGTGGAGATAAACGAGGCGATAAACCAGATTAACCGCTACCGCAAGTTCTCGTTCAAGGGGTTGTTCCGCTATTTGCAGCTGTTCGTCGTGTCGAATTCGGTGCAGACGAAGTATTTCTGCAACGAGAACGAGATGGACGGCGGCGTCTACAATCCGATTCTGAAGAGCCTGGTGTTCTTCTGGACGGACGAGAACAACAAGCGCATCAACAAGCTGGACGAGTTCACTGCCGAGTTCCTGCGGCGCTCGACCATCACCGAGATGCTGGACAAGTACATGGTCATCAAGACCACCGAGCCGGTGCTGATGGTCATGCGGCCGTACCAGATTTTCGCCGTGAAGGCAGCGAAGCGGCGCGTGCTGGAGTCGAACCAGAACGGGTACGTCTTCGCATGCACTGGTTCGGGCATAAGCGTGGTCATTCTACACATATCAGAGGCTTGTCCCAAGAAAAGGTATGTG
>CAUGFC010000035.1 GCA_959598545.1 uncultured Olsenella sp.
CGCGCACGCGCTCCGCGTCCTCGGGCGCGCAGATCACGCTCATGCCCACGCCCATGTTGAACGTGCGGTACGCCTCCTCGGTCGTGAGGCCCGCCTCGCGGATCATGTAGGAGATCACGGGCGGCACGTCCCACGCGGGGCCGTCCTCGCCGCCGCGGTAGACCAGCGCGTCGAGGCCCTCGGGCATCGCGCGGTCGAGATTCTCGGTGATGCCGCCGCCGGTGATGTGCGCCATCGCGTGCACCGGCGCGCCGGCGCGCAGCGCCGCCAGCAGCTGCCCCGCGTAGATCTTGGTCGGGCGCATCACGGCGTCGGCGAGCGACTCGCCGCCCAGCTCGTCGAGCGGCGTCTCCAGCTCCTCAACGCTGCGCCCCTCGATCGCGACCTTGCGCACGAGCGAGTAGCCGTTGGAGTGGATTCCCGAGCTCGGCAGGCCGAGGATGACGTCGCCCTCGCGGACGAGCTCCGGCCCCAGCAGCTTGGGTCGGTCCACGACGCCCACCACGAAGCCGGCGAGGTCGTAGTCGTCGGCGGCCATGACGCCGGGGTGCTCGGCCATCTCGCCGCCCACGAGCGCGCAGCCGGACTTGCGGCAGCCCTCGGCGATGCCGCCCACGATCTTGGCCACGTGCTCGGCGCGCAGCTTGCCGATGGCGACGTAGTCCAGGAAGAACAGCGGCTCGGCGCCCATCGGGACGATGTCGTCCACGCACATGGCCACCAGGTCCTCACCCACCGTCTCGTGGCGGTCGAGCAGCTGCGCGATGGCCAGCTTCGTGCCCACGCCGTCGGTGCCGGAGACCAGGATCGGGTCCTCCATGCCCTTCAGCGCGGCGGCCGAGAAGCACGACCCGAAGCCACCCAGCCCGCCGATGACCTCGGGTCGGTTGGTGGTCGCCACGGCCGCCTTGATCGCGTCCACGGCGCGGGCGCCCTCTGCGGTGTCGACGCCGGCGTCGGCGTAGCTCACGTGCTTGGTGTTCTCGGCCATCATGGTCCTTCCTGACGGGCGGTCTTCCTTCTTCGTCATTCTACGGGAACCTCGGAGAGCGGCGTGCGCGACTCCTCCGAGGCGGTCTCCAGGTTGTTGGGCTCGCGCCCCGGCAGGAACCGCTCCTCCCACCAGGAGCGCGGGATCTCCACGGGGTAGTCGCCGGTGAAGCACGCCGTGCAGTAGCCGTCCTCCGGCACGCAGTCGAGCAGCCCCTCGACGGAGAGGAACCCCACCGAGTCCGCCTCGATGTGGGCGCGAATCTCATCGAGCGACATCTGGGCGGCGATGAGCTGGTCCTGGCTGCCGGTGTCGATGCCGTAGAAGCACGGCCACGCGACCATCGGCGACGCCGACCGCACGTGGACCTCGGTCGCGCCGGCCGCCTTGAGCATGCGCACGATCTGGCGGCTCGTGGTGCCGCGCACGATGGAGTCGTCCACCATCACGAGGCGCCTGCCGCGCACCACGTCGGGCAGCGCGTTGAGCTTGAGGCGCACACCCATACGCCGCAGCTCCTGCGTGGGCTGGATGAAGGTGCGCGCCACGTAGCGGTTCTTGATGAGGCCGGTCCCGAAGGGAATCCCCAGCTCCTGGGCAAAGCCCTCGGCCGCCGGCGTCCCGGAGTCCGGCACGGAGATCACGAGGTCGGCGTCGACGGGCGTCTCCCGGGCAAGCCGCCGCCCCATGTTGTGGCGCATCAGGTAGAAGCTCGACCCCCGCACCACCGAGTCGGGGCGCGAGAAGTACACGTGCTCGAAGATGCAGTTGGCCCGCGCCCCAGGCACGCGACCGCGCTCGGAGCGGATGCCGTCGTCGGAGACACGCACGATCTCCCCGGGCTCGATCTCGCGCACGAAGGCGGCGCCGACGATGTCGAGCGCACAGGTCTCGCTCGCCACGACCCAGCCGTCGTCGCCGAGGCGTCCCAGCACGAGCGGCCTGATGCCGTGCGGGTCGCGGAAGGCGTAGAGCGCGTTCTCGCGCACGAGCACCATCGCGTAGCCTCCCTCGAGCATGCGCATCGTGTGCGCGATGCCGGAGCGCAGCCGGCCCGCGCGCTGGGTGAAGTAGCCGATGAGCTTGGCTGCCACCTCGGAGTCGGTGTTAGAGCGAAACGGGATGCCCATCTCGATGAGCTCGCGGCGCAGAGCCTCGAAGTTCACCAGCGTCCCGTTGTGCGCCAGCGCGAGGACCACGTCGTCGACGACGGAGAGGTGCGGCTGCGCGGACTCCCAGCCCTTGGCGCCGGCAGTCCCGTAGCGGCAATGCCCGCAGGCGACCTTGCCCGGCATGGCCGAGAGGTCGGAGTCGGTGAAGACCTGCGTCACCAGGCCGAGGTCCTTGCGCACGAGCACGGTGCTCCCGTTGCCCACCGCGATGCCGGCCGACTCCTGACCGCGGTGCTGCAGCGCGCGCAGCGCGAAGTAGGTGAGGCGCGCCACGTCGCGCCCGGGCGCCCACACGCCGAAGACGCCGCACTCCTCGTGGATCTTCTCGTCCATCCGACCCTCCCCGGCGCCCTACGCGCCGACCTTGGGCACGCACACGAGCAGGGTGCGCCCGTCGTCGCCGTAGTCGTAGTTGCAGGTACAGAGCGTGAGCGCGTGCGACGCGCCGGAGATGAGCTCCTCGGCGTCCGGGTTCTTGGCCACGGCCCTGCCGAGAAGGTCGGTGAGGTAGGCGCGCAGCTCGTCGTCGGACTCGAAGGTGAGCTTCCGGGCGTTCTCGTCGCTGCCGTCGGTCTGGTAGACGAACAGCGGCACGAGGTCGTAGGTGGCCTCCTCGGTCACGTACCAGACGTTCGGCACCTTGTCGAACATCTCCTGGTTGGCCAGGTCCGAGACCGCCTTGAACATGGATCCGTTGCGCATATGGTGGCCGTAGATGAGCGTCTGCCCGTCGACCATGCCCGGCGCGGTGTTCGCGTAGTCCATGAAGATCAGGCCGCCCACGGCGTAGCTGCCGTCGGCGCCCGTGCGGATGTACTTCTCGTTGTCCTCGGCCTGGTAGACGGGGAAGCTGACCACGGTCCGCGGGATCTGGACCCAGCCCACGACGTCGTCGTTCACGGCCTTCAGCGCCTCCCAGTCAACTGAGGGCGCGGTGGTGCCGTTGTCGGAGACGTCGGCGTAGGTGGCAAGCTCCTCGTTGAGGACGTCCTGCTGGTGGTACTGCCACTGGTTGTAGATCCAGATGCCCGCCGCGGCGAGGAGCAGGCCGGCGCCCACCACGAACAGCACGGCGGAGACAATGCGGCCGACGCGCTTCCTGGGGTCCTTGCTGCGGCGCCCGGAGAGGTCGTAGGGGTCGGTCTCCACGAAGTGGGCGCTGTGGCGCGCGCGCCGGCCCGAGCCGCGCTCGTCGGCGCCGGAGACGACGGGGATGTAGCGCGCGTCGGCGCTGTGGGGCGTGGAGGCCGCGTGGGGGTTGCCCTCCGGGGCGTGGTAGGACTCGTCGCCGCCCTTGCGCGTGCGCAGGCCCGCGCGCGGGTTGCCGCCCGTCCGGGCGGCGGGGGCGCGGCGGGCGCCGCCCTTCCCCTCAGGCTGTTTGAAGTGCGAGGCCATGGCCCCTCCGTTCTTCTCGCCGCGGCGCGTCGGGCCCGCGGGCCGGGCCTAGGCCTCCGCCATCTGGCGCTTGAACTCCGCGATCTTCTCGCGGTACTCGGGCATGGTGGCGCCCAGGATCTGCGTGGCGTAGATGGCCGCGTTCTTAGCGCCGTTGATGGCGACGCAGGCCACCGGCACGCCGGAGGGCATCTGCACCATGGAGAGCAGCGAGTCCATGCCGCCGAGGTCGGAGGTCTTCATGGGGACGCCGATGATGGGCAGCGGCGTGAAGGCGGCCACGACGCCGCCGAGGTGCGCGGCCTTGCCGGCGGCGGCGATGATCACCTTGAGGCCGCGGTCGACCGCGGAGCCGGCCCACTCGTGGACCTTGTCGGGGTTGCGGTGCGCGCTGGCGATGACCAGCTCATACGGGACGCCCAGCTCCTCGAGCTGTGCGGTGCACGCCTCCATGACGGGCATGTCGGACTTGGAACCCATGATGATACCCACGAGCGGCTGGTCTGCCATAGTGCTCCCTCCCTGTGCTGACATACGTTCCCTTAGTATAGGGGCAAGGGCGCCGGGAGGGGTCGCCTACTTGCGCCCTTTCTCGGATGTCGGGGTCACGCCAAGGCGCAGGTCGCGCTCCTGCTCCTCGCGCAGCCGCTCCCAGACCCAGGCCTTGATGAGCGACTGTCGCCCTATGCCGAGCTGGGCCGCGTACCCGTCGAGCAGCTCGACCACGTCGACGGGGAAGTCCACGTTCACCTTGCGGTAGGTCCGGACCTCCTTGAACGTAACCGGGCGCTTTAGCTCTCCGTGCTCGAAGTCGAAGTACTTCCGCATGTCCTCACCGCGCTCAAAGGCTGCCTCGATCTCCTCCGCCGTCGCCCCTGTCGCCGCGTTCTCGTTTTCGGTGCTCATGGAGCGCCTCCCTTTCATAGTCTCTAGCCCGTCGCACGGAGATTATTCGTATCGTGTCCCCTCGGTGCGTTATGACCGCGGTCCAGGCCCACCCTCCGATCTCGCCGATTACCAGATGTCTGCCGGGGTCGTTTCCCGGATATGTCTCCACCTCGAGATGCTCCCCGCTCCACAGCTCCAGGGCGGCCAGAAAGTCGATTCCGTGCTTCTCGACGTTCTTCCTTTCCTTGATTGGGTCCCAGTCGAAGCTTTCCATCTCTCCTCCCTAGTATAGGTATTGAATCGATATGGATTCAATACCTTCATATGCCCGAGCTCTGTGGGAGGAGCGTAGCGGGCGGCGCTTCCCGCACGCTGACCGGTGGCTTTCCGCAGGCTGACGCGAGACCTGCCCGCCGCAGGTCGAGGGCCGTGCCGGGCGACCCGCAGGCTTCCGTCGGGTTACGAGCCTCCACACGACGCCCAAAAGGGCTATGCTGTGCCCTTGTACGCTGGTCCATCAGTCCGCGGACAAAGGAGCATCCCATGAACAACGCCAGCAATCTGCACCTCTACCAGCGCGAGGGCGGCTACCTGCCGCGCGTCGCGGCCGTCCACGACCTGTGTGGCTACGGCAAGTGCTCGCTCGGGGTGGCCATCCCCGTGCTCTCGGCCGCCGGCATCGACGTGTGCCCGGTCCCGACCTCGCTCTTCTCGGCGCACACGCGCTTCCCCGAGTTCTACATGCACGACACCACGCCCATGCTGACCGACTACCTCGACGCCTGGGTCGCCGAGGGCATCCAGCTCGACGGCGTCTACTCCGGCTTCCTGGGCGCGCCCGAGCAGGTCGACGCCATCACCCGCCTCTACCGCGAGCACCCCGGCGCGCTGCGCCTCGTGGACCCGGTGATGGGCGATGGCGGCGAGAAGTACCTCACCTACACCGACGAGCTCTGCGACGCCATGAAGGGCCTGGTGGACGGCGCCGACGTGCTCACCCCCAACCTCACCGAGGCCTCCATCATCACCGGCATCCCCTACGAGGGCCAGGACGTGGACGAGGCCTACGTGCGCCGCGTGACCGACGCGCTTCTCGCCATGGGCGCCAAGTCCGTGGTCCTCAAGGGCGTGGTCCACGAGGGCGAGAAGATCATCCGCAACTACGTGGCCGTGGCCGACGGCGACGGCGCGCCCGAGGAGGTCTCCGGCGGGCTTCTGCCCTACATGCTGCACGGGACCGGCGACCTCTTTGCCTCCGGCCTGGTGGCGGCCGTCTACGCCGGCGAGAGCCTGCTCTCGTCCGTGCGCTTCGCGAGCGAGCTCGTGCGCCACGCCATGCAGATCACGCCCGAACAGCCCGACTACGAGGTGCGCGGCGTGAGCTTCGAGAGCGTGCTGGGGGACGTGACGGCGCTTCTCGCCTAGGCCGAAAAGAGGCCGAGAGCAGCAGGGGGACGGGGCGACGATGCGCGCCCCGTCCCCCTGTCATGTCTGGCACGGGTGGCGTTAGAGGCAGAAGCCGGCCACGACGTCGAACTCGTAGAGCGAGTTGCGGCCGCTGGACGGCGAGCCGTCCTTGTCCACGGTCCGCTGCCACTGCCCGTCGGACGTGAGGCCGCGCAGCCACCAGTAGTCGTCGCACAGCTTCAGGACCGAGGACTGGCCCTCGACGCCCTGGTCGGAGAAGAGCTGGTACTGGCTGCCCTCCTCGCCGTTGGTCGCCAGGCCCGCCAGCTCGGTCGCCGACAGCAGCCACATGGAGTCGGACGTCTCGCTGAGGCCGCCCGAGGGGGTGCCGGTTGCCTTGGTGACGGGGACGATTAGGTCCGCGAGACCCTCGGGCAGCTCGCCCATGAGGCTCTGGTTCATCCACGAGCGCAGCGGCGAGTCCTCCCAGGCGGTCACGTCGCCGGAGGGGTTGTAGGCCTGCTTGCCGACCGAGCCCAGGGTCACGAACGTGACGCCCGCCACGCCCGAGCCGTCGGCCTTCTCGTCGTGGCGGAAGCCGGCGACGGCCACGGTGACCTTGGTCCCGTTGGTGAGCTCGAGCTCCTTGTCCTGCGTGCCGTCGAGCTTGCCGTCCTCCGTGCAGAGGTGGTACTCGGTCGCGATCGCGACGGCCTCCTCGTCGGAGGGCGCGGCGGCGATAAGCGCGGAGACCTGCGAGAGCTCGTCCCAGCTGTACTCGGCCACGCTCGCGCGGGGCGCGAGCTCGGCGCCCTCCTCCTCGGCGGGCTCCTCGGCCTCCTCCTCGTCGTCCTCGAGCGGCGGGATGCTGCCGTCCGAGGGCGGCTGCACGACGGGCACGTTCTCGTCGCGCGGGGCGAACGGGCCCAGCGGGCTGGTCCCGAACCACACGAGCGCGCCGATAGCGACGGCGAGCGCGACGACGGCGATGCCGATGATCACGGGCCGCGGGCCCTGCATCTCCTTGACGTACTCGGAGAGCCTGCCGCCCACGGCGGAGAGGTCCTCGCCGGCGGTGGAGAGGGTGTCCTTGGTGGCGGAGAGCCCGCGCTTGGCCGCGGGGATCACGTCCTCCGAGGCGGCCTCGGAGATGCGGTGGAGAAGCGCGGTGGCGCCGGCGGCGGTCTTCTCGGCGGCGGAGGGCTCGGGGGCGTCGGCCTCGGGCTCGGGGGCGCCGGTCTCGACGGTCTCGGCCTCGGGCTCGGCGGCGGTCTCGGCCTCGGGCTCGGAGGGCGCGTCGTCTGCGGCGTCCTCCTCGACGGCGCCGTGCTCGGGCTCCGCGGCCTCGGCCTCGGGCTCCTCCTCGGGCTCGTCGGCCCCCTCGGGCTCCGACGTCTCCTCGACGACCTCCTCCGGCGCGTCCTCCGCGGTCTCGACGGCCTCCTCGACCTCGGGCGCCTGGTCGGCGGCCTCAGCCTCGGGCGTCACGTCCTTCTCGGCGGCCACGTCCTTCTCGGCCGCGGGCTCCGTCTCGACCGCGACGTCCTTCTCGGCAGCCGTCTCCTCGACCACGGCCTCGGCCGCGACGTCCTTCTCAATAGGCTCGTCCTTCTTGGGCTCCGCGTCCTTCTTCTGCTCGTCCGCGTCCGTCCCCAGCGCGCGCGTGACGGCGCGGGCCAGCCTCCGATCGCCGCGGGCGGCGGCGCGAGCAGCCCGGGACTCCATGCGGTAGGCGCGGGGCGGCGGCGCGAGCGGGACGAGGGGCACGGCGCCGGCCGCGAGCGGCTCGAGCGGCTCCTCCAGGCGCTTGGGCGCGGGCACGTCCTCGACGGGGGTGCCGCAGGCATAACAGAACCGAGCGCGCTCGGGGAGCTCCTCGCCGCAGTTCTTGCATTTCATGACAGGTCCTCCTGGCGTTCAGGAAAATGTCAGCTGAGCATCACACAAGGTACCATGAAGCGCCCCCGGACGGGACGTTCATGCCGCCTGAGCTGCCGTATCCTGCGGCAAGCGGGGCGCGCCGGGCTGGCGCCCGGCCGCTACTCGTCCTCGGGGAGGGCGCGGACCGGCGTAAACGACGTGGTCACCTGGTCACGGAGCTCGCTCTGGAGCGTCTCGTCGATTCCGGTGATGGTACACGAGAAGTTGACGCCCGTCGCGGACTGCGTCTTCTGCCAGACGAACGTCATGAACGAGGCCACGTCGCCGGTGGGGTTGAGGAAGCCGAAGAGGGTGGAGTGCTGCAGCTCGCCCTCCTCGTCGACGTGGACGCTCACGTGGTAGACCACGGTGTCGATGTTGGGGTTGAGCAGCGCGTTGACCGCGAGCGCCGTGGCCTGGACCTGCGAGGACGAGAAGCACTCCAGGGTGTTTTCCGAGCGGGTGTCGACGACGCTCACCTCGATCCGGCCGGTGTTCTCGTCCGCCTCCTGGACGGTGAACTCCTCGGGGTACTGCGTGAAGCCGTCGCCCCACTCGATGCCCAGGCGCAGGGCGTCGGCGACGGTGCGCACGCTCGCGGTGTCGGCGAGGTTGGCGGTGCTGGCGCGGCGGATGAAGCCGAAGACGAGCTGGCCGCCGACCACGAGCACGAGCAGGACGAGCACGAAGGCGACGGTGGTGCGGGTGATGACCTTGCCCACGTCCGAGCCGGAGGGGTCGTCGCCGGAGAGCGGGTCCACGTCGACGGCGACGCCCTTCTCCCTGCGGTGCGCGCGCTGGCGACGGGCGCGCTCCTCGTCGGAATGGCCGCTGTGGTCGACGGTCGAGAACAGCTCCTCGGCCTCGTCGGCCGAGAGGGCGCCGCGCTGCACGCGGGGACTCGCCTTCCACTTGAACATTCCCGGCCTTCCTGACGAACCACGAACCAGCTGTGCGCCAGTATACCGCGGCGCGCGACGGGCCGGCTGACCTGCCGGAAACGTCCACAAGGGACCGTCCTTCTCGCCGCGCGGGACGTCCGCGGCGAGCGGGCGTGCGGCTAGGCGAACTGCATCTGGTAGTAGCGCGCGTAGGTGCCGCCGCGGGCGAGAAGTTCCTCGTGGGTGCCGCGCTCGACCACGCGGCCGCCCTCGATGGTGACGATCTCGTCCGCACGGCGGATCGTGGAGAGCCGGTGCGCGATCACGAGCGTGGTACGGCCGCGCGCGAGCTCGTCGAGCGACTCCTGGACGGCCTGCTCGGACTCGTTGTCCAGGGCCGAGGTGGCCTCGTCGAAGATCAGGACCGGCGGGTTCTTGAGGAAGACGCGCGCGATGGCGATGCGCTGCTTCTGGCCGCCGGAGAGGTGGCTGCCGCGCTCGCCGACCTGCGTCTCGTAGCCGTCGGGAAGGCTCTCCACGAACTCGGCGATGTTGGCGCGGCGCGCGGCGAGGCGGATCTCGGCCGCGGTGGCGTCCGGGCAGCCGTAGGCGATGTTCTCGGCGATGGTTCCGTCGAAGAGGTAGACGTCCTGCTGCACCAGGCCGATCGCCTCGCGCAGGCTCCTCTGCGTGACGTCGCGCACGTCCTGGCCGTCTATGGTGATGGAGCCGGCGTCCACGTCGTAGAAGCGGGGCAAGAGGGCGCACGTGGTGGACTTGCCGCCGCCCGAGGGGCCCACGAGCGCGATGGTCTCGCCGGGGCGGATGTCCAGCGTGAGGCCGCGGATGACCTCGTCGTCCTTCTCGCCGGGCGCGTCCTCGTAGGCGAAGTGTACGTCCTCGTAGCGGATGGCGCCCTCGCTCACGCGCAGCGGCTTCGCGCCGGGGCGGTCCTGGATCTGCGGCTGCTCGTCGAGCACCTCGCAGAAGCGGCGGAAGCCCGCGATGGCCTTCTGGAAGGTCTCGGTGAAGTCCAGAATCTGCGTGATCGGCGCGGTGAAGAGCGAGATGTAAAGCGCGTAGGTGGCGAGGTCGGCCGCCTCCATCTGGCCGCGCGCGATGAGCCAGCCGCCGAGGACCACCACGACGGTGTTGAGCGCGCCCATCATGACGGCAATGGCGGCCTGGTAGCGGCCCATGGCGCGGTACATGCGCGTCTTGGACTCGAGGTAGGCGTCGTTGCTCGCGCGGAACTTCTCGCTCTCCTGCTCCTCCGCCGCGAAGCCCTTGACCACGCGCATGCCGCCGAGCGCGTCCTCCAGGCGGGAGTTCACGCCGGAGATCCGCACGCGGTTCTCGGTGTAGACCGCGCGCATGCGGACGTTGGCCCACACGTTGTAGGCCACGAGCAGGCACGCGATGAGGGCGAGCGCGGCCGTGAGCGACACGTTGATCGTGAGGAGGATCACGAAGCTGCCGACGATCTCGACGATGCCGATGAGCAGGAACTCGGGGCCGTGGTGGGCGGCCTCGGAGATGTCGAAGAGGTCCGAGACCAGGCGGCTCATGAGGTCGCCGGAGCGGCTGCGGTCGAAGAACGAGAAGCTCTGGCGCACGTAGGCGTCGAAGAGGTCCTCGCGCATGCGGCTCTCCATGCGCGCGCCCATGACGTGGCCCCAGAAGATGACGAAGTAGCGGCAGACAAAGCGCAGCGCGTACATGGCCACGAGGCCGACGGCGACGTAGGCCAGCACGCCCAGGATGGCGTCCGGACCCTCGGTGAACAGGCCGCCCGCCAAGCCGCGCAGGATCTGTGGGAACGCCAGGTCCACGGCCGCCACCGTGACGGCCGCGATGATGTCTATGACAAAGAGGTGCAGCTGGCCCTTGTAGTAGGTGAGGAAGCGCTTGAACATGGGGCGGGCTACTCCTCCGGCTCCGGCGTCAGGCGGTGCATCACGGAGTCGCAGATGAGCGCGCCGACGACGGTCTTTGCGTCCTCAATGCGGCCGTCGAGCACGGCGTCCACGAGCTCCTCGAGCGGGACGAGGTCGACGTTGATGAACTCGTCGGCGTCCGGATCGGAGCACGTGAAGGTGAGGCCGGTGGCCATGTAGATGTGGATGAGCTCGTCGGTGAAGCCGTCGGAGGTGGCGATTGTGGTCAGGAACGCGATCTTCTCGGCGGACATGCCGGTCTCCTCCAGGAGCTCGCGGCTGGCGCACTCGAGCGGGTCCTCGCCGGGCGCGAGCTTGCCGGCGGGCAGCTCCACGGTCACGCGGGCGAGCGCCGTGCGGTACTGGCGGACCAGGCAGATGCGGCCGTCGTCGGTGAGGGCGACGATGGCGACGGCGCCGGGGTGGCGCACGACGTCGCGGATGGCCACGCGGCCGTCGGGGAGCTCGACGCGCAGGCGGTCGACGTTGAAGATGCGGCCGGTCCAGGCCACGTCCTCGGTGAGCGGGCGCTCGGCGAGGGCGGCGTCGCGCGGGTCGTCGTCTCCGAGCACGAGGTCGCGGGCCTCGGGCGCGCCGGAGCGGTGGTCGGCGGGGGCGCTGCGGTCGCCGTCGTAGGTGAACGCGGCCACCGAGGCGCGCATGTCGTCGATGGCCGCCTGCTGCTGGTTCTTATCGGTGTCGGACATGTGTCCTCCTTGGGTGCTGGTTGTCTCCGAGCCCCCATGATAGGGCAAGGGGCGTGTCGCTGATGGGCCCTCGTGAATTCACGAGCGCGGGTTCTTCTCGGCTTTGGCGCTGAAAACGGCCGCTCGTGAATTCACGAGCGGCCACTTGCGACGCGGTTGCCCTTCCGTGCGGCGACGCGGGCGCTACCGCCTGATCGCGCGGGCGCCGATGTCGCTGCGGTAGGTCTTGCCCTCGAAGTCGATGAGCTCGCAGGCGGCGTAGGCCTGGGCGCGGGCCTCCTCGAAGGTGGGCGCCACGGCGGTGACGTCGAGCACGCGGCCACCGGCGGTGACGAGCGAGCCGTCCGCGGCGAGCGCGGTGCCGGCGTGGTAGACGGTCACGCCGGCAAGCTCCTCGGCGCGCTCGATGCCGGTGATGACCTTGCCCTTCTCGTAGGCGCCGGGGTAGCCGGCGGAGGTGAGCACCACCGAGACGGCCCAGTCGTCGTCCCAGGAGACCATGTCCTCGGAGAGCGTGCCGTCATCGCACGCGAGGAAGAGCTCCACGAGGTCTCCCTTGAGGCGCGGCAGCACGACCTGGGTCTCCGGGTCACCGAAGCGCGCGTTGAACTCGAGGACCTTGGGGCCCTCGGACGTGAGCATGAAGCCGCCGTAGAGGCAGCCGGAGTAGGTGATGCCCTCCTCAGCGAGCTCGGCCACGACCTTGCGCTCCACGTCCACCATCGCGGCGAGCTGCTCGGCGGAGACGAGGTGCTCGGGGACGGGCGAGTAGACGCCCATGCCGCCGGTGTTGGGGCCCTTGTCGCCGTCGAGCGCGCGCTTGTGGTCCTGCGCGGTGGCGAGCGGCACCACGGTCTTGCCGTCGGTGAGGGCGAGCAGCGAGCACTCGGGGCCGTCGAGGGTCTCCTCCACGACGACGGTGGCGCCGGCCTCGCCGAACGCGCCCGAGAAGCACTCGTGGACGCCGGCCAGGGCCTCGTCCAGGGTCTTGGCCACGATCACGCCCTTGCCCGCGGCGAGGCCGTCAGCCTTGACCACGATGGGGGCGCCGACGCGGCGGACGTAGTCGGCGCAGGACTCCTCGTCGGCGAAGCTGCGGTAGGCGGCGGTGGGCACGCCGGCGCGGCTCATGACCTGCTTGGCGAACTTCTTGGAGCCCTCCATCTGAGCAGCGTCGCCGTTGGGGCCGAAGCACGCGATGCCCGCGGAGCGCACGGCGTCGGCGACGCCCGCCACGAGCGGGGCCTCCGGGCCGATGACCACGAGGCCGATCTCGTGGGCGCGCGCCCACTCGGCCACGGCGACCGGGGACTCGGCGTCGAGGCCCTCGACCTTCTCGGCCATGGCGTCCATGCCGCCGTTGCCCGGGGCGACGTAGAGCTTGCCCGCGCGCGGCGACTCGGCGAGCTTGGCGAGAAGCGCGTGCTCGCGTCCGCCGGAACCGAGCAGCAGGATGTCAACGGTCTTGCCCATGGGAACCCTCCTTGTCGTGGCCCCTCGCGGGACCCTCTTGCGCCTTCATTCACGGTTTGGGTTCGATCGCACGGTCGCGGGCGGGCGAATCCTGCGGTTTTTCTCGCCATGCGAGCCTTTGTCCCGTTTTTCGAACCCAAACTCGAATCGGGTTTGGGTTCGGTTTTGGGCGGCCGGGCGATGAAATCCTGCGGTTTTGTTCGCCGCTATTCGCCGGACACCCGATTTTCGAACCCAAACCCGAAAAAGGGACGCCTAGTGCCAGTAGCGGTCGATGGTCTGCTCGCGGTCCGGGCCGACGGTGATGATGGAGACGCGCACGCCGGCGAGCTGCTCGAGGAAGTCGATGTAGTCCTTGGCCTCGCGCGGGAGCTGGTAGAAGTTGCGGATGCCGGAGATGTCGCACTTCCAGCCGGGCAGGGTCTCGTAGACCGGCTTGGCGTGGTAGAAGACGCTCTGGTGCTCGGGGACGGTGTGGTACTCGGCGCCATCGCACTCGTAGGCCACGCAGACCTTGATCTCGTCGAGACAGCCGAGGACGTCGAGCTTGGTGATGGCCAGGTCGGTGAGGCCGTTGACGCGGGCGGCGTAGTTGACGACGACGGCGTCGTACCAGCCGCAGCGGCGCTTGCGGCCGGTGGTCACGCCAAACTCGTGACCGACCTCGCCGAGCTTGTCGCCCACCTCGTCGAAGAGCTCCGTGGGGAACGGGCCCGAGCCGACGCGCGTGAGGTAGGCCTTGGCCACGCCGAGGACGCGGTCGATGTTGGTGGGGCCCACGCCCGAGCCGGTGACGGCGCCGCCGGCGGTGCAGTTGGAGCTGGTCACGAACGGGTAGGTGCCGTGGTCGATGTCGAGCATCGTGGCCTGGGCGCCCTCGAAGAGGATGTTCTTGCCGCTCTCGAGCTGCTCGTTGAGGAAGAGGCTGCTCTCCACGATGTAGGGACGGATGCGCTCGGCGTAGGGCAGGTAGGTCTCGCAGATCTGCTCGACGGTATAGGTGGGCAGCTCGTAAACCTTCTCGAGGATCGGGTTGGTGTAGGCGAGCGCGCTCTCGAGCTTCTGGCGGAAGATCTTCTCGTCGAGCATGTCCTGGATGCGCAGGCCGGTGCGGTTCATCTTGTCCATATAGCAGGGCCCGACGCCGCGCTTGGTGGTGCCGATGAGGTTCTTGCCGAGCTTCTTCTCGTGCGCGCCGTCGAGGTCCTTGTGGTAGGGCATGACGATGTGCGCGTTGCCGGAGATCTTGAGGCGGTCGGCAGAGATGCCCTGCTCGGCGAGCATGTCGATCTCCTGGAGCAGGATCTCCGGGTCGACGATGCAGCCGTTGCCGATCACGGGGTAGGTGCCCTCGTACATGACGCCGGAGGGGACCTGGTGAAGCGCCAGCTTCTTGCCGTTTGCTATGACCGTGTGGCCGGCGTTGGCTCCGCCGGCGTAGCGGCAGACCACGTCAAAGTCACCGGAGATGAGGTCGGTGACCTTGCCCTTTCCCTCGTCGCCCCACTGAGTTCCCACGAGCACCGATGCCGACATGTGCGCCCTTTCGTCGCGATTCACATACGAATCTACATTATAGGGCAGACGGGTGGGACGAGTGGGGCGGGTTCGCGCGCCTCATTGACCGACACGCATCGCCGAGTCTGTAGTTTTATGGGCATCCACACAGTACAGACTCGACGAGCAATGCGCTGGCCTGCCGATTCATTGCCTGACATCGAGTCTGTACTCCGCCAGTCCCCAAAAAACTACAGACTCGATGAGGCTCGGCCAAACCCCCTAGTCGTGGAAGGCGTCGACCTCGACGAACTTGGTGGAGCCCGGCAGGAAGGTGAGCGGGATGTCCGCCAGCGCGCCGGAGCGGTTCTTGGCGATGATGAACGTGGTCTCGTTCATGGCCGGGCGGTCGTCGCGGGCGGCCTCGTCCTCGCTCATCGAGCGGTCGAGAAGGGCGACGATGTCGGCGTCCTGCTCGATGGAGCCGGACTCGCGCAGGTCGGACAGCTGCGGGCGCTTGCCCGTGCGGTTCTCGACGGTACGGTTGAGCTGCGAGAGCGCGACGACCGGCACGCCCAGGTCCTTGGCCATGATCTTGATGCCACGGCTCATCTCGGAGACCTCGGTGGCGCGGCTGTCCGCGCGGCGCTGGCCGGCGGGCGGGGAGATGAGCTGCAGGTAGTCGATGATCACGAGGCCGAGCTTCTTGCCGTGCAGGATGCGGCGGGCCTTGGCACGGATCTCCGTCACCGTGGTGCCGGGGGTGTCGTCGATCACGACGTCGAGCTGGGAGAGGTCGTTGGTCGCCTGGAGGATCTGCGGCCACTGCTCGTTGCGGATGCGGGCGGCGCGGATCTCCTGCAGGCCCACGCGGGCGTTGGCGGCGAGCAGGCGCTGCGCGATCTCCACCTTGGACATCTCCAGCGAGAACATGGCCACGCTCGCGCCGGCGAAGGCCGCGTTGGTCATGAGGTTGAGCGCGAACGACGTCTTGCCCACGCCCGGGCGCGCGCCGATGACCACCATCTGGCCGGGGCGCAGGCCGAGCAGGCACTCGTCGATCTTGGGGAAGCCCGTCTTGACGCCGAGCATGTGATCCTTGTCGGCGGCGTTGGTGCCGAGCTCCTCGTAGAGGTCGCCCATGATCTCCTCGAGGGACTGCTCGCTCGAGCGCACGTCGCGGTTGGTGACGTCAAGCAGCAGGCGCTCGGCGCGGTCCACGACCTCCTTGGTGTCCTCGGGCGCGTCGAAGGCAAGCGCGGTGATCTGGGCGGACGCGTTGATCATGCGGCGCAGCGTGGTGTCGCGGTGGAGCATCTCCACGTGGCGACGCCAACCCACGAGCGCGAGCGAGTTGCTGCCCAGGCCCAGAAGGAAGCTGCGGCCGCCCACGCGCTCCAGGTCGCCGGTGCTCTTGAGGTAGTCGGCGAGCGAGATGGTGTCAACGGGGAGGTTCTTGTCGAACATCTCCCGCATGGCCACGAAGACGGTGCGGTTGGAGGGGAGGTAGAAGTCGTCGGGCTCGAGGTCGATCAGGCACTCCTGGAGGGCGTCCGCCGAGACCATCATCGCCGAGAGGACCGAGGCCTCCGCCTCGACGTCCTGCGGCATGGCCGCACCGGTGTCGACCGTCATCCTGGTGGGGTTCACGTCGTAGTCGCTCATGCGCGGGGTCTCCTCCTCTTTCTGCGTCCGACCATTCTAACGCGAGCGATGGGGTCCTCACGCCGCATGCGACGAACAACCGACGGTTTCGGCCGAGGGGAACGGACGCTCGAGCGCACGCGGGCGGGCGGCTGTCAAGGGGTGATTTTGGCCGCGGACGCTCTTCTACAGCACAAGACGGAAACCCATGCGGCGCGAGCGGGCGATATGCGCCGTTTCAACGTTTTCAACAAATTTTTCCCCACCAGTTTGGGCACGTTTCCAACGGGTTTTCAACATTTCGACACGCTGACGGACCATCGCCGGGTCACTGCCCAGCTACCTGCGGAGTTGTCCGCCCGTTTGCAAAACCGCAGGTAGAGACTGGTATTACCGATAAGAACCACAAAATGCCCCGGGCAACGACGTGCTGCCCGGGGCGTTTTCTTACGTTTCGCTGACCTGCGGATATTGTAGAAACCCGCAGTTCAGAAAAACACGGCGTCGAAAAGTGCCGAAACTACTCGGCGCTCTCCTCGGCCTCGACCTCGACGACCTCCTCGACGGCCGCCTCGGCGGCGTCCTCGTCGGCGGCCGGCTCCTCCTCCGTGACGCCCACGAGCACGTTGACCGTGGCCGTGATCTCACGGTAGAGGTTGACCTCGACGGCGTGCTTGCCGGAGGTCTTGATGTTGTTGCCGCGGCCGACGCGCTTGCGGTCGACCTCGACGCCGAGCTGGGCCTGGATGGCCTCGGCGATCTGGGCGGGGGTGACGGAGCCGAAGAGCTGGCCCTCCTCGCCGATCTTGGCGTCGACGGTCACCGACTTGCCATCGAGGGAGGCCTTGGTGGCCTCGGCGTTGGCGATGCGCTCCGCCTCGCGCTTCTCGATGTTGTGACGGCGCTCCTCGAGCTGCTTGATGTTGCCCGGGGTGGCCGGCTGGGCGATCTTGTTGGGGAACAGGTAGTTCTCCGCGAAGCCCTGGGCGACGTCGACGACGTCACCCTCGCCTCCCTTGCCCCGGAGCTCACTCAAAAGAATGACCTTCATGCGAAACTCCTTCGGTAGGTCGGATGCTCCGACCAGTGGTTTCCGGTCCGCGTACTAGCCGCGGTTGCGCCCGCCGCGGCTGGAGACCACGGGGACGGTGTAGGGGAGAAGCGCCATCTCACGGG
>CAUGFC010000036.1 GCA_959598545.1 uncultured Olsenella sp.
CTCTCGGGCCTGGAGAGCTACTACGAGGACGTCCTTCTCGGCACGGACGGCGAGATGATCTTCGAGACCGGCCTCGACGGGACGCCCATCGCGGGCGGCGCCACGCAGATCACGCCGGCGAAGGACGGCACGGACCTCGTCATCTCGCTCGACATCGACCTCCAGGAGGTTGCCGAGAGCGTCATCGCCGAGGCGGCCAAGACCTTCGAGGCCGAGTCCGGCTCGGTCATGGTCACCAACCCCCGGACCGGCGAGATCCTCGCCGCCTGCTCCACGCCCCTCGCCGACCTCGAAGACCTGACGGACGCCTCGGCCCTCAACCTCAAGGCCGTCTCGAACTCCTACGAGCCCGGATCGGTCTTTAAGGTCCTCACGACCTCGATCGGCATCGAGGGGGGCTTCTTCACCGAGGACACCGTCTACACCGTCCCCGCCGAGGTGAAGGTCGGCGACGACTACGTCACGGACGTGGACGACCGCGACTACACGATGGACATGAGCGTCAAGGAGATGCTCTCCCGCTCGTCCAACACCGCCATGGCGCTGCTCGTCCAGGACGTCATGGGCGCCGACGCCTTCGCCGAGGGGGTCGCCCGCTTCGGCATCGGCGAGACCACCGGCATCGACTTCCCCGGCGAGTCCGCCGGCATCGTCCGCACGCGCGAGCAGTACGACGGCTCGACCGCCGGCTCCATGGCCTTCGGCCAGGGCCTCGCCGTGCCCATGGTCCAGATTGTGCGCGCGTTCGGCGCGGTCGCCAACGGCGGCGTGCCGACGACCCCGCACTTCCTCGTCTACAAGGGCGAGGAGGAGGTCTCGTGGCCGGAGGGCGAGCGCATCATCTCCGAGGAGACCGCCGCGCAGGAGATCGACATGATGCGCGCCGTCATGACCGAGGGCACCGGCGCCGGCTGCCAGGTCGACGGCTACGACTTCGCCGGCAAGACGGGCACGGGCGAGCAGGCCGACGAGGACGGCGGCTACCTCGAGAACTCCTTCGTCTCGTCGCTGTGCGGCTTCGCCAACGCCGACGACCCGGAGCTGCTGCTCTACGTCGGCCTCAACCACACGCCCTACCACTCGTCCGACTCCTCGGGCCGGGCGTTCAAGGAGATTGCCGAGCATGCCGTGTCGATCATGGGCATCCAGCCCGCGTCCTGATGGGAGCAAACCGATGTTTCGCATGAGCGTTGAGGACATGGCGAGGGTCACGGGGGCGACGGTCCTCGGCGTGGGCTCGCGCCCCGTCTGCGGGGAGGTCGTGATCGACTCCCGCGCCGCGGGGGAGGGTTCCCTGTTCGTCGCCTTCGTCGGCGAGCAGGTCGACGGGAACGCCTACCTCGCCCCCGCCGCCCGCGCCGGCGCCGCCGCCGTCGTGGCGACGCGCGACGTGGACGAGACAGTCGCCGCCGAGGTCGCCGCCTGCGGCTGCGCCCTGCTGCGCGCCGAGGCCGACGACGGCGAGGAGTTCATGCTGCGCCTGTCCGGCGCCTGGCGCGAGGCCCACCCCGAGTGGGTCGTCGTGGGCGTGACGGGCTCGGTGGGCAAGACCACGACCAAGGAGATGCTCGCGGCCGCCGTGGGCTCCCAGCGCCGCTGCCACGCCACGCGCGGCAACTTCAACAACCTGATCGGCCTGCCGCTCACGCTGCTGTCCGCCCCGGACGACGCCGAGGTGCTGGTCTGCGAGCTCGGCATGAACCACCTGCACGAGATCGACCGCCTCGCGGCCGCCTGCCGCCCCACGCTCGCCTGCATCACCAACGTGGGCACGAGCCACATCGGTCTTCTCGGCAGCCGCGAGAACATCGCCCGGGCCAAGGCGGAGGTCGTCTCCGGCATGCGCGCCCACGGCAAGATCCGCCCGGCGCTCGCCCTCACCTCCTCGGGCGACTACACGCCGTTCATCGCCGACGGCTTCGCCCGCCCGGCGGGCGTGGACGTCCTGACCGTGGGGCGCGGCGAGGGGGATGAGGTGCGCCTCGTCTCCTGCACCCTCGACGGCGAGGGTCGCGCCACGGCTGAGCTCGCCGCCTCCGACGGCTGGCGGGGGAGCGTCCGGCTGCCCATGCCCGGCCGCGCCCCGGTGGACGACCTCATGCTCGCCGTCGCGCTCGTCGGGCGCCTCGGCCTCGACCGCACCACCGCGCTCGAGGCGATCGCGGCCATGGGCCACACGCAGATGCGCCTCGACGTCGCGCAGGCCCCCTCGGGCGCCCGCCTCATCGACGACTCCTACAACGCCGCCCCGTCCTCCATGGCGGCCTCCCTCGACGTGCTCTCCCAGATGGCCTGCGAGGGCCGCCGCATCGCGGTCCTCGGCGAGATGGGCGAGCTCGGCGACAACGCGTCGCGCCTCCACGGCTACGTGGGCGCCTACGCCGCCGCCAAGGGCGTCGACCTGCTCGTCCTCGTCGGCGGCGCGCTCGCCGACGAGATGGCCGAGGCCGCGCGCACGATGGGCCTGTCCGAGGACGCCATCGAGCGCTTCGCCACGGTCGAGGAGGCGACGTCCGTCATGGTCCCGGTGCTCGCGCCCGGCGACCTCGTGCTCGTGAAGGCGTCGCGCGCCGCGCGCCTGGACCAGTTCGTGAAGGGAGCGCTCGCCCGATGATCGGAAACCCCGCCTATCCCACCTACCAGGTATTCCTTGCCGTCGGCATCGCCGCGCTCGTGACGGCGCTCGTCATGCCGCTCTTCATCCGGCTCATGCGCCACGAGGGCGTGGGCCAGCAGGTGCGCGCCGACGGCCCCCAGGGCCACCTCGTCAAGCAGGGCACGCCCACGATGGGCGGCATCGTGATCCTGCTCGGCGTGGTCGTGACCTGCGCGCTGCTCGGCGAGTGGACGCACGGCCTCGTCCTGGCCATGGCCGCGACGCTGATCACCGGTTCGCTCGGCCTGCTCGACGACATCGAGAGTGTCGCCCACGGCCGTTCGCTCGGCCTCACGCCGTCCCAGAAGATGGCCGGCCTCATCCTCATCTCCGTCGCGTTCTGCCTCGTCGCGGTCAACGTCTGCGGGATCTCGCCGCTTGTGCGCTTCCCGGGTGGCTTCGCCCTCGACCTCGGCGTGCTCACCACGACCCTCGAAGTCGGCGGCGCGACCGTCGCCGTGCCCTGGCTCTACCTCGTCTTCGTGTTCCTGCTCATGGCCGGCCTCTCCAACGCCGTCAACCTGACCGACGGCCTCGACGGCCTCGCGGGCGGCTGCACGATGGTCGTCATGCTGTTCATGGCCATGGTCGCCTTCCGCTACGACGAGCTCGACCTCGCGATCTTCGCCGCGTCGATCGCGGGCGCCTGCGTGGGCTTCCTCTGGCACAACTGCTACCCCGCCTCCATCTTCATGGGCGACACCGGCTCGCTCGCCCTGGGCGCCGCCTTCGCCGCCCTCGCGGTGCTCACCGAGACCGAGGTGACCTCGCTCATCATGGGCGGCCTGTTCATCGCGGAGGCCCTCTCCGTCATGATCCAGGTCGTCAGCTTCAAGCTCACCGGACGCCGCGTGTTCCTCATGGCGCCGATTCACCACCACTTCGAGAAGATGGGCTGGAAGGAGAACAAGGTGGTCGTCCGCTTCTGGATCGTCTCCGCCGCCTTCGCCGCCCTGGGCTTCGCGCTCTACTTCCAGCTCGGTTAGGAGCGTGCCAGAATGACCGTCACCCCTCAGAATCATCTCGGGAACGTCGCCGTGCTCGGCCTCGGCCGTACCGGCGAGGCCGCCGCGCGCTACCTCTGCGCGCTCCTCGGCTCGCGCGTCGACTCCGTCACCGTCTTCGGGGGCGCTGCCTCCGAGCCGGGCGAGGGGACCCGCGCGCTCGAGGCTCTCGGCGCGCGCGTGGTGTGCGGCACGGACGAGGTGACCGGCAGCTTCGACCTCGCCGTCGCCTCCCCGGGCATCCCCGACTCGTCACCGTTCTTCTCGGCCGCCCGCGCCTGCTCGGCGGAGGTCGTCGGTGAGCCGGAGCTCGCGTGGCGCGAGAGCCCCGAGCGCTGGGCCGCGGTCACCGGGACCAACGGCAAGACCACCACCACCTCCCTGCTCACGCACCTGCTCCGCGAAGGCGGCCTGGACGCCGTCTCCGTGGGCAACATCGGCACGCCCGCGATTCAGGCGCTCGGCGATCGCGGGGCGGACGCCTGGCTCGTCGCGGAGCTCTCGAGCTTCCAGCTCGCCACGACGCGCCTTCTGCACCCGCGCGCCGCGATCGTGCTCAACGTCACGCCCGACCACCTCGAGTGGCACGGGACGATGGAGGCGTACGCGGCCGCCAAGGAGCGCGAGCTCGCCAACCTCGACGCGGGCGACCTCGCCGTGGTCTCCGTCGACGACGGCTTCTGCCGCGCCATGGCGGAGCGCGCGGAGGCTCGCGGCCTGCGCGTCTGCCGCCTCTCCGTCGAGTCCGAGCCGACCTCGCCCTGCGCCGCCTTCCTACGCGGCGAGACCCTCGTCGTGCGCCTGGACGGCGCGGAGCACGCGCTCGTCGACGCCGGCGATCTCAAGATCGTGGGGCGCTACAACGCGGAGAACGCGCTCGCGGCGGCCGCCGTGGCGCTCGAGCTCGGCGTCGCCGAGAAGGACGTGCGCTCCGGGCTCGGGTCCTTCTCGCCGATCGAGCACCGCGTGGAGCCGGTCGCCACGGTCCGCGGCGTCCGCTACGTGAACGACTCCAAGGCCACGAACACCGACGCCGTGGAGAAGGCCCTCACGGCCTTCGCGCCGGGGTCGGTGGTACTGCTGCTCGGCGGCCACGACAAGGGGACCGATCTCTCGTCGCTCGCCGCCGCCGTCCGCGGGCGCTGCCGCGCCGCCGTCTGCTACGGCGAGGCGGGGGAGCGCATCGCCTCCGCGCTCGAGGCCGTGCCCTCCGACCTGGCCGTCCTGCGCGCCCCGCACCTGCGCGAGGCGTTCGCCGCCGCCTCCGCCGAGGCGCGGCCCGGCGAGACGGTGCTCCTCTCGCCCGCCTGCTCGTCCTTCGACGAGTTCTCCAACATGGGGGAGCGCGGGCGCCTGTTCAAGGGGCTCGTCCGCGAGCTCGCCGAGAAGGCCGACGCCGCCCCGGCGGCGCAGGGGGAGTAGCATGGCCCGTCCCTCGGCATCCAGAGGCGCCTCCCGCGCCGCGCGCGAGCGCTCCGGCCGCTCGGTCTTCGGGGTCCCCGAGCGCTTCATGCGCCCGCGCCTCGTGCTCGTCGCGGCGGTGGCGTGCCTGGTGGGCTTCGGCGCGCTCATGGTCTTCTCGGCGTCGTCCGTCTCGGCCATGAGCACCACCGGCGACGCCGCCTACTACCTCAAGCGCGAGCTCGTCTTCATCGCACTCGGAGCGGTGGTCGCCGTGGTGCTCGCCCGCATCGACTACCACTGGTGGGTGCGCCGGCTGCTCATGCCCATCTGGGTGGTCACGGCCGGCATGCTCCTGTTCGTGCTGGTCGCCGGCACCGACAACGACATGGGCGCGTCCCGCTGGATCGACCTCGGATTCTTCGACCTCCAGCCCTCCGAGTTCGCCAAGATGACGATCATCTTCACGGCCGCCAACCTCGCGGAGCGCTACTACGAGGAGGGCTCGCTCGACCTCTCGTCGTTCTGGAAGCTCCTCGCGGCGGGCGTGGGCGTGCCCCTGCTCCTCATCCTCCTGCAGCCCGACAAGGGCACGACCATGGTCCTGGGCCTCACGCTGCTCGTCATGGGCTACCTCGCGGGCATGCCCCGCGGGCTTCTCGCCGGCGTGCTGGTGCTCGGCGTGGTGGGCCTGTTCGTCGTCTCGGTGCGCGACGCCTACTCGCTCGAGCGCCTGCAGGCCATGATCGATCCCTGGTCCGACCCGTTCGACAAGGGCTACCACCTCATCCAGGGCTTCTACGCCTTCGGGTCGGGCGGCCTGTTCGGCGTGGGCATCGGATTCTCGCGCCAGAAGTACTCGTATCTGCCGATGGCCCACAACGACTTCATCTTCGCCGTGATCGGCGAGGAGTGCGGCCTGGTGGGAACCCTCGGCATGCTCGCCGGCTTCGCGGTCTTCACGTGGGCGGGGCTCGAGATCGCCCGGCGCGCGCCCGACTTCGCGGGGCGCCTCGTGGCCGCGGGCTGCACGTCGCTCGTGATGATCCAGCTGCTGCTCAACGTCTCCGGCGTGCTCGGCCTCTTCCCGCTGTCGGGCAAGCCGATCCCGTTCGTGAGCTACGGCGGCTCGTCCATGATCGCGAGCCTGATGATCGTCGGCATGATCGCGTCCGTCTCCGTGCACTCCAGGCTCCCGGAGACCGAGCACGACGACGCGCGCCGCAGCTGGCGGCAGGTCGACGCGGGCCCGGGGGAGTCGCCGGCGCCCGGACTCTCGTTCGTCGGCGAGGCGGCCCCGCGCTCGCGGCGCGGCCGGGACCTCGCACCGGGGGACACCGGCGACCTGGGCGCCGCGCGGACGACGAAGGCCGCGCCGAGCCGCGCCCGCGGCGGCGGCCTGAAGGTCGTCCAGGGCGGCGGCTCGCGGGGCGGCCGCGCGCGGATCGACCTCGGCCCGAGCGCGGCCGACCGCCTGCGCGGGCGCAACGGCGGCGGGGCGCGTCGTCGCTAGTCCGTCGTCCTTCTCGCCACCTCGCGCCAGCCTCGGTTAGAAAACGGCTCGCGTCCCCGTCGGCCGCCCTGCGCTAGGATAGGGTGACTGACAGCGGACGGACGGAGGACGGCATGGCCGAGAAGCACCTTGAGGTGGCAATCGCGGCGGGAGGCACGGCGGGGCACATCAACCCGGCGCTCGCGCTCGCGGAGGAGCTGCGCGACCGCGGCCATCACGTGAGGTTCTTCGGGCAGACCGCCAAGCTCGAGGGGCGGCTCGTCCCCGAGGCGGGCTTCGAGCTCGTGCCGGTCGTAGTCTCCGGCTTCGACCGCTCTCGCCCCTGGACGCTCGCGACCTCGCTCTACCGCATGCGCCGGGCGCAGTCGCAGATCGCGCGGCTCTTCTCGGAGCAGGGCGCGCCCGACGTCGCCGTGGGCTTCGGAGCCTACGTCGAGATGGCGCTGCTCAACTGCTGCCACCGCCTCGGCGTCCCCTACGTGCTCCACGAGCAGAACTCGGTGCCGGGTCTCGCGAACAAGGCGCTCGCGCCGCACGCCTCGCGCGTGTGCATCTCCGTCCCGGCGGCCCGCGCCGCCTTCGCGCACGAGGGCCGCGCCGCCCGCGAGGTCGTCCTCACCGGCAACCCCGTGCGCCGCAGCGTCGTGAACGCCAGCCGCGACGAGGGCCGCGCCGCCTTCGGCGTCGAGCCGCACGAGACGATGCTCCTGGTCTTCGGCGGCTCGCTCGGCGCCGCGCACATCAACGAGGGCGTCGGCCGCCTCAAGGGCGAGCTGCTCTCGCGCGAGGGCCTCGTTGTCGTGCACTCTACGGGTGCCGACGGCTTCGACGAGACAGTCTCGGCGCTGGCGCTCACCCCCGAGGAGCAGATCCGCTGGCGCGTGATGCCCTACATCTCCAACATGGGCCAGGCGCTCGCCGCGGCCGACCTCGTGCTCTCCCGCGCCGGCGCCTCGTCGATCGCGGAGATCGCCGCCGTGGGCGTGCCGAGCCTGCTCGTGCCCTACCCGCACGCCACGGCCGACCACCAGACCACCAACGCGCGCTTCCTCGTGGACGCCGGGGCCGCCGAGCTGCTTGCGGACGAGAGGATCGACGCGCCCGAGTTCGCCTCGACGCTGCTCGGGCTCCTCGACGACCCCGGCCGCCGCGCCGCCATGCGCGAGGCCGCGCTCGCGCTCGCCCAGTCCCGGGCCGCCGCGAGCCTCGCCGACGAGGTGGAGCGCGCCGCTGGCCTCTAGCTCGCCTGAGCCGCACGCAGAATCGAGAGGGGCCGTGCCGCCCGCCGTCCTCAACCCACGCGTGAGGACGCGGAGGGAGTGTGTCCTTCTCGCCGGGAGGCCCGGGCGCGGGCCCTTTTGGGATACAGTAGAGCGTGTATGCAACGAGATAGACGGAGGTCTCACACCATGCCCGAGACAGAAAACGTTACGAGCGCCCACTTCATCGGCATCGGCGGCGCCGGCATGAGCGGCATCGCCCTCGTCCTGCACGAGCGCGGCTGCCGCGTCACGGGCTCCGACCTCAAGAGCTCCCACTACGTCCGCGAGCTCGAGGCCGTGGGGATCGACGTCCGCGTCGGCCACGACGCCGCGACGATCGACGCCGTCTCCCCGCAGGTCGTGGTCACCTCCACCGCGATCCCCGAGACCAACCCCGAGGTCGTCCGCGCCCGCGAGCTGGGCATCCCCATCTGGCCGCGCGCGAAGATGCTGTCGTATCTGTCCGGCGCCTCCACCACGGTCGCCGTGGCGGGCACCCACGGCAAGACGACCACGTCCTCGATGGTCGCCACGATGCTGGACAAGATGGGCCTCGACCCGTCGTTCCTCATCGGCGGCGTCGTGGAGGGCTACGACACCAACGGCCGCAACGGCTCCGGCGAGCACTTCGTCTGCGAGGCGGACGAGTCCGACGGCTCCTTCCTCTACCTGCACCCCAGCGTCGTCGTGGTGACCAACATCGAGGCCGACCACCTCGACCACTACGGCACGCTGGAGAACATCGAGAAGACCTTCTGCACGTTCATGGGCCTCGTCGGCGACGCCGGAACCGTCATCGTCAACGGCGACGTGGCGCGCTACGTCGAGCTCGCCCGCTCCACGGGCCGCCGCGTGCTCACCTACGGCTTCGACCCCTCCTGCGACTACGTCTGCCTGCCCGAGGCTCCCACCCACGCGCTGGCCAGCAACTTCTCCGTGCGCCTCCCGGGCGGCGAGAAGACCGTCCGCGTGACCATCTCCGCCAACCCCGGCCGCCACAACATGGCCAACGCCACCGCCGCGATCGCCGTGGCGGACGCGCTCGGGCTCGACGCCGACGCCGCCGCGGTGGCGCTGTCCCAGTTCAAGGGCGCGCGCCGCCGCTTCACCCACGTGGGCGACGTCGCGGGCGTGACCGTGGTCGACGACTACGGCCACCACCCGACCGAGGTCCGCGCCACGCTCGCCGCCGCGGCCGAGCTGCCCTTCAAGCGGATCGTCTGCGTGTTCCAGCCGCACCGCTACAGCCGCACGC
Source organism: uncultured Olsenella sp. (assembly GCA_959598545.1). Lineage (GTDB taxonomy): Bacteria > Actinomycetota > Coriobacteriia > Coriobacteriales > Atopobiaceae > Thermophilibacter. The sequence continues at coordinate 9,092 of CAUGFC010000036.1, forward strand.
AGGCCCTCGCCGCCGAGTTCGGCACCGCCTTCGACCAGGCGGACGTCCTGCGCGTCATGGACGTCTTCGGCGCCGGCGAGATGCCGATCCCGGGCGTCTCCGGCAAGACCGTCGTGGAGTCGGTGCGCCACACCGGCAACGTCGCCGACGTCGTCTACGTCCCCAACCGGCGCCACCTCATCGAGAGCCTCTGCGACCTGGTGCGCCCCGGCGACCTGCTCATCACGCAGGGCGCGGGCGACGTGACCTCCGTCGGCCCCGCGTTCATCAAGGCCATGAGCGAGCGCGCCGCCGCCGAGAAGGGCTCGTGCCGTTGAGCCTCTTCAATGCCTACATGAGCCTCTCGGGCGCGGTCGACGCCTCCGTCGAGCGCGACGTGCCCCTCGCGCGCCACACGAGCTACCGCATAGGCGGTCCCGCGGCGCTGTTCGTGCGCCCGCGCGACTACGAGGCGCTCGCGCGCACCGTGTCCGTCCTGGGCGACGAGGGCGTGCGCTGGGTCATCCTGGGCAAGGGCTCCAACGTCCTTGTCGACGACGCCGGCTACGACGGCTGCGTGATCACCCTCGACGACGAGTTCTCCCAGGTCAGGATAGGGGAGGACAACACGCTCACCGCGGGTGCGGGAGCCCTGCTCTCCCGCGTGGTGAACGAGGCGCTGCGCGCCGGCCTCTCCGGCCTGGAGCCGTGCGTCGGCATCCCGGGGACGCTCGGCGGCGCCCTGGCCATGGACGCGGGCACGCGCCGGGAGTGGATCGGCCGCCGCGTGCGCGACCTCGTGGTCCTGCGCCCCGGCGAGGGCCTGCACCGCTACGACGGTGACGAGGTGAGCTGGGGGTACCGCTCGACGTCGATCCCCACCTCCGAGATCATCCTCGAGGCCACGCTCGCCCTCATGCCCGCCGAGAAGGACGCCATCGCCGCGGACATGGACGCCCGCCTGCGCCGCCGGCGCAAGGCGCAGCCCCTCTCGCAGCCGAGCTGCGGCTCGGTCTTCCGCAACCCGCCCGACGGCTCCGCCGGCCAGCTCATCGCCTCCTGCGGGCTCTCCGGCGCCGAGTGCGGCGACGCGCAGATCTCGCCCGTGCACGCCAACTTCATCGTCAACCGCGGCCGCGCCACGGCCGCCGACGTCCTCGCCCTGATCACCCGCGCCCATGACGCCGTCCTCGAGCGCCACGGCGTCGACCTCTCCTGCGAGGTCAAGTTCCTCGGCTTCGGGGGGTAGCGCGTGGCTGACGGCAAGAGGAAGGCCACCCCGCGCAAGCGGGAGAAGGCCCCTGCGCAGAAGAAGGTCGCGGCCCCCAAGGCGCCCCGCCGCGCGCCCGCCGCCCGTCCCGCCGGCGCTGCGGCGCCCGCCGCGCGCCGGACCAAGGAGAGGGCCGGCGGCGGGCTCAGGCTCCCGAGCGTCGCGCCGCGCGGCGAGAAGGCCGACGGCCTGCAGCCGCGCCAGCGCCGCCTCCAGCACCAGCGCGGCCAGGCCCTGAGGACCGCCGGGATCGTCGCGGCCTGCGTCGCCGCCCTCGCGCTCGTGGGCGTCGTCGCCCTCTTCGTGCTGCGCAACACCTCGGCCTTCGAGATCACCTCGATCGAGGTCGAGCCCACCGAGCACGTGAGCGCCGAGTCCGTTCAGAGCCTCGCGCAGGTCCCCGCCGGGTCGACCCTGCTCAACGTTGACACCGACGCGATCGAGGAGGCGCTCAGGAAGAACCCCTGGGTCGCCTCGGTCGACTTCGACCGGCGCTTCCCGAGCACGCTCGGCATCAGGATCCAGGAGCAGCGCGTCGACGCGCTCGTGCTCATGAGCTCGGGCGCCGTCGCGTGGTACCTGAGCGACCAGGGCACGTGGATCGAGCCGGTCATGGTCGAGCCGGCCGAGGGGCAGTCGTCCAACGACGCCGCCCTCGCGATCGCGAGGGACAACGGCTGCCTGCTCATAACGGACGTCCCGGCCACGGTCGAGCCGTCTGCCGGCGCGGAGGCGACCGACGCGACGCTCGACGCGGTGGCGCAGTTCCGCGAGGGCTTCTCGTCCGACTTCGACGCGCAGATCGTCTGCTTCCGCGCCCCCTCTCCCGAGGGGATCTCCTGCGTGCTCGAGAGCGGGGTCGAGGTGTCCCTCGGCGCCCCGACCGACATCGCCGAGAAGGAGCGCATCGTCGAGGGCTACCTCGCCGAGCACGAGGGCGGGCTACTCCTCATCAACGTGCGCGTGCCCTCGAGCCCCGCCTACCGCGAGCTCAGCTCCGACAACCTCACTTTCGGCAGCGGCGTGAACCCCGAGGAGGAGCCGGAGGAGACGCCCGAGACGGACGAGTGAGCCTCGGTCCTTCTCGCCGTCCCTCTCGTCCCGCGCCCGCGCGCCGCGACCGCTCGTGAGTGACGGGTTATACCGCTCGCAGCACCATCTCCGCCCACGCGGCACGCAGAACCTGTCACTCTCAACGGAGGGTGGGGAGCGACCCGTCTCACCTGCGGAATCCACATTCTCGTCACACGACTTGACGGCGAACCCTCGAGTGTGCCAAGATACGTCGCTTTATCCCAAGCGTCGGGGTTAACTTGACCTTTAGGGTTTGCCTCGTACGCGACAGGGCGACACACGCACAGTGCTCCAAACGACGTACGAACGAAGGCAAGGAGAACACGATGATCAAGGACACCGACACCCTCAGCAACTATCTCGCCGTCATCAAGGTCGTCGGCGTGGGCGGCGGCGGCACCAACGCCGTGAACCGCATGATCGAGGAGGGCATCCGCGGCGTCGAGTTCGTCGCCGTGAACACCGACGCCCAGGCGCTCGCCATCTCCGACGCCGACATCAAGGTCCACATCGGCACCGACATCACCAAGGGCCTCGGCGCCGGCGCCAACCCCGAGGTCGGCAAGGAGGCCGCCGAGGACTCCCGCGACGAGATCAAGGCCGCGCTCGCCGGCTCCGACATGGTCTTCATCACCGCGGGCGAGGGCGGCGGCACCGGCACGGGCGCCGCTCCGGTCGTTGCCGACATCGCCAAGAACGACGTGGGCGCGCTCACCGTGGGCGTCGTCACCAAGCCGTTCACCTTCGAGGGCCGCAAGCGCTACGCCTCCGCCACGGACGGCATCTCCAACCTCGCCGAGAACGTCGACACGCTGATCGTCATCCCCAACGACCGTCTGCTCGACCTCTCCGAGAAGAAGACCACCATGCTCGAGGCCTTCCGCATGGCCGACGACGTGCTGTGCCAGGGCACCCAGGGCATCACCGACCTCATCACGGTCCCGGGCCTCATCAACCTCGACTTCGCCGACGTCTGCACGATCATGAAGGGCGCCGGCACGGCCATGATGGGCATCGGCACCGCCTCCGGCGACAACCGCGCCACCGACGCCGCCGAGGAGGCCATCTCCAGCCGCCTGCTCGAGAGCTCCATCGACGGCGCCACGCGCGTCCTGCTCTCCATCGCCGGCAACAAGGACCTCGGCATCCAGGAGATCAACGACGCCGCCGACCTCGTCGCCAAGAACGTCGACCCCGACGCCAACATCATCTTCGGCACCGTCGTCGACGAGTCCCTCGGCGACCAGGTGCGCGTGACCGTCATCGCCACCGGCTTCAACGACGCCAACGTCCAGCAGACGCTGCCGTCCATGGCCGCGCCCGTCGCGCGCCCGGCCGCCCGCGAGCGCGTCTCCGCCCCGGCCGTCGCGCCCGCCCCGGCCGCCCAGCCGGCGTCCATGCCGATCAACGTGAGCCGCCCGGCCTCGTCCTCCTCGTCCAACGACAAGGAGTTCGACATCCCCGACTTCCTCAAGCGCAGCCGTCTCTAGCGATGGCCTCGCTCACGCGACAGACCTCTGGCGGCGTGACCCTGCTCGCGGACGAGTCCCGTCCGGGCGGGGTCACGCTCGCGTTCACGGAGCGCACGGGCGGCGTCTCGGCCGCCCCGTACGCCTCGCTCAACCTCGGCGCGCACTGCGGTGACGAGACCGCCTGCGTGGCCGAGAACCGCCGGCGCGCCCTGGCTGCGGTCGGCGCCGAGGGTCTTCTCGACCGCCTGCTGGTCCCGCGCCAGGTCCACGGCGACCACGTGGTGTGCGTCCGCTCCGCCGAGCCGGGTGCGCTGGCCGCGGCCCGCGCCGAGGCCGAGGCGGGCGCCGACGCCGTCGTCTGCACGGCCCCGGGCGTGCCGGTCCTCATGTGCTTCGCGGACTGCGTGCCCGTGGTCCTGGTTGCCCCGGGTGCCTTCGCCGTGGCCCACTCCGGCTGGCGCGGCACGATCGCGCGCATCGCCGAGAAGTGCGCGCGCACGCTCTGCGCCGAGGCCGGCTGCGAGCCCGCCGACCTTCTCGCCTACGTGGGCCCGCACGTCGGCGCGGCCGACTACGAGGTCTCCGAGGAGCTCGCCGCGCGCTTTTCCGCCGAGTTCGGCCCCTCCGTCGTGCCGGCGCCGCGCCACCTCGACCTGACGGCCGCCGTCGTGTCCGCGCTCGTTTCCGCGGGCGTGGACGAGAAGAGCGTGGCGGTCTGCGACGTCTCCACGGCGAGCGCGACCGACCGGTTCTTCTCCTACCGCGCCGAGTCCGGCGAGACCGGCCGCCACGGCGCGATCGCGCTCATGGGGGCGGGGGAGGCGACGCTTTGATGGGTGGCGAGCCGAGGTCATACGAGACGTTTCTGCGGGAGCGCCGCGAGGCGATCCTCGCCCGGATCGCGGATGCCGCGCGCCGCGCCGGGCGCGAGCCGGGCGAGGTCGAGGCCATAGCCGTCTCGAAGACGGTCGACGCCGACGCCGCCCTTCTCGCCATGCGCGCGGGCTGGCGCCTCTTCGGCGAGAACCGCCCGCAGGAGCTCGGGCGCAAGCTCGAGGCGCTGCAGGGCAGCCCCGAGGCCGCCCGCGTCTCCTTCGACATGATCGGCAACCTGCAGAAGAACAAGATCAACCAGGTGATCGGGCGCGTCCGCCTGATCCACTCCATCTCCTCGGGGCACCTCGCCGAGGCGGTCTCGACGCGCTGCGAGGCGCGCGGGATCGTGGCGGACGTGCTCCTCGAGACCAACGTCTCCGGCGAGCGCTCGAAGTCGGGCTTCTCCCCCGACGAGCTGCGCGCGTCCGTCGAGGGCGTCCTGGGGCTGCCGGGCATCTCGGTCCGCGGCCTCATGACGATGGCCCCCGCCGGCGACGCCGACGCGGCGAGAAGGACCTTCTCGGGTCTGCGCGAGCTGGCGGAGGAGCTGCGGGGCCGCACGGGCCTGCCGCTGCGCACGCTCTCGTGCGGCATGAGCGACGACTTCGAGATCGCGGTGGAGGAGGGCTCGACCCTCGTCCGCCTGGGACGATGCGTGTTCGACCGAGGTTACGACCTCGCATAGTATGGGCTGCGCCGCTGGCGCGCGAAAGAAGGGTCAACGATGAGCTTCCTCGACACGATCAAGGACCGCCTGCGCGGCGTCGACGACTACTACGAGGACGACTACTACGACGAGGACTACGAGTCCGACGGCTACGAGCAGGATGACCGCCGCTCCCGTGACACCGGCGGCAGCGGCCGGCTGCTGGGCACCACGCCGCGCCCCGAGGCCGAGAGCATCTCCGTCTACACCCGCTCCGGCCGCCCGGTGAGCACCACGCCCGCCGAGCAGCCGCAGTCCCGCGGCTACGGCGCCTACCAGCCGTCCGACTCCTACCGCGCGAGCTACGACGCCCCCGCCGCGTCCGCGGACCTGGGCGCCACCATGCGCGTCACCACCGCGCAGCTGCCGCCCTACGTCCTGCGCCCCGTCTCCTACGACGACGTCCAGACCGTCGTGCAGCGCGTGCGCACCAACCAGCCCGTGGTCCTCGTGTTCCGCAACACCAACATCGAGACCGCCAAGCGCATCCTCGACTTCAGCTTCGGCTTCTCCTACGGCGTGAACGGCTCGGTCACCGAGCTCGGCGACCGCGTCTTCGCCGTGCTGCCCGCCGGCGCCTCGCTCAGCGCCACCGACCTCGACAAGCTCGTCGCCGACGGCGACCTCGTCCGCTAGGGGGTCGCGCCATGGGCGAGAAGATCGATCTGAGCGTCGGCGTCATCGGCGCCGGCGCCATGGGCGGCGCGATCGCGCGCGGCCTGGTCGCCGCGGGCGTCGCGGACGCCGCGCGCGTCCTGGCGGCCGACCACGAGGCGGATCGCCGCGCGGCGCTCGCAGGGCTCGGCATGCGCGTCTTCCCGGGTGAGGCCGAGCTGCTCGCCGAGCGCCCCGACGTCGTGGTCCTCGCGGTCAAGCCGCAGGTCCTGGGCGAGGTCCTGGTGTCGGCCGCCCCGCTCGTCGCCGACGCGCTCGTGATCTCGATCGCCGCGGGCGTGCCGCTCTCCGCGCTCGAGTCCGCGCTGCCGGGCGCCCGCGTGGTCCGCGCGATGCCCAACCTGCCCGTCCAGGTGCGCTCGGGCGCCACGGCGCTCGCCGCCGGCACGCGGGCGACCGCCGGGGACGTCGAGCTGGCCCGCACGCTCTTCTCGGCCCTGGGCTCGGTTGCCGTCATGCGCGAGGACCAGCTGGACGTCGCCGGGGCCGTCTCGGGCTGCGCGCCGGCGTTCTTCTCGCTGTTCGTCGACGCGCTCACGCGTGCGGGCGTGCTGCGGGGCCTGCCCGCCGCCGCGGCGCGCGAGCTGGTCGAGGCCACGATGCGCGGCTGCGCCGAGCAGCTCCTGAATGAGGGGGTCCATCCGAGGGAATACATGGAGCGGGTGACGTCCCCGGGCGGCACCACCGCCGCGGCCCTGCGCGAGCTCGAGGGGCCGCTCGTCGCCGGCACCTTCGCGGCGGTCGACGCCGCGCTGGCGCGGACCCGCGAGCTCGCCGGGTAGCGGAGCCGACGCCGCTCCCCGCAGACCGAGAGTCACGCACCCCAGAAAGGGTCTCATGGGAACCTACCAGATCTTCGTCCTCGTCCAGAAGCTCTTCGACATCTACGGGTGGCTCGTCGTCATCTGGTGTTTGATGACGTGGTTCCCGCTGCGGCCGGGCAGCTTCGTGGACGACCTCAGGGGTGCCATAGGCATGCTCGTGGAGCCCTACCTGCAGATCTTCCGTCGGTTCATCCCGCCCGTGGGCGGCATCGACTGGTCGCCTGTTGTGGCGATATTGGTGCTGAGCGTCATCGAGCGCCTTCTGTACACGATTCTTCTGTAAAATTTGGAACGTCATTGGCACGCGGGCCTCGGCCCGGGTCCATCGAAGCGAAAGGGAACAGGAATGGCAATCACACCCGCAGACATCGAACAGCAGACCTTCTCTCCCTCCAAGCACGGCTACGACACCGAGGAGGTCGACGCCTTCCTCGAGCAGCTCTCCTCCGAGGTTGACGCGATGCTCCAGAAGATCGCCGACCTCAAGGGTCGCCTGACCTCCACCGAGCAGCAGCTCTCCGCCGCCCAGGCCCAGATCGCGAGCCTGGAGGAGAACCCGGTGAGCGTCCCGGCCGCCCCCGCGGCGCCGTCCGCCGACCTCGCCGCCTCCGAGCGCCAGATCTCCCAGGTCCTCATCGTCGCCCAGCAGTCCGCGGACAAGCTCCTGTCCGAGGCCCGCGACAACGCCGACCGCATCCGCAACGAGGCCGACGCCAAGGCCCGCGAGGTCATCCGCCAGGCGCTCGCCGAGAAGCAGAACGAGCTCGACGAGATCGACCGCCTCAAGGCCTCCCGCGAGGAGTTCCGTGGCGAGTACAAGAAGCTCCTGCAGCACTTCATGGACGACGCCGAGGCC
>CAUGFC010000037.1 GCA_959598545.1 uncultured Olsenella sp.
GCACCTCGCGCACGCACTCGAGCGCCTCCTGGATGTCCTCCGAGGCGGCAAGGCCGCGCATGCGCGTGGCCTCCATCATGGGCTGGAGCGCGCGGCGCGCGCCGAAGAGGATTGCGAGCCCCACCGGGCAGCTCCAGAGCGACGCGAGCGCGAGCCGCCAGTCAAAGGAGAACAGGCAGACGGCCGCCACGGCGAGCGTGATGTAGGCGCCGTAGAGCTCGGGCAGCACGTGGCTATAGGCGTGCTCGGTGGTCTTGACGTCGGTCATGAGGGTCTCGGTGAGGTCGGCCAGGTCGCGGCGGCCGAAGAAGCCCAGGGGCAGCTTGCGCAGGCGCTCCGCGAGGCCGATGCGCTGCCTGCCACTCTCCTTGTAGATGACGCCGTACTGGTAGTAGTAAGCCCAGTACTCCGCCACGAAGAGCGCGACGGCAAAGGCGACGAGGCCCGCTGCGTACGGGAGGAGGTCCGGCAGCGGCGCGCCCTCGGTGAGATGTGCCACGAGCTCGCTCATGAGCAGGTAGAGGGCACCCACTCCGCCAAAGACCACGAGGTTTGCCGCCGCCGTCCACACGGCGCCGAGCTTGACGTTGCGCATGCCCTCGTCGGTGAGGGCGTACTTCTCCTGGACGCTCATCTACTCCACCTCCTGGGCGCTTGTGATGCGCCAGCTCACGGACTTCTCGTAGTCGGCCCACATGCGGGCGTAGAGACCGCCCGCTGCCAGCAGCTCGTCGTGCGTGCCCTGCTCGACCACGCGCCCGGCGTCGAGCACCACGATCTTGTCGGCGTTCCGCACCGTGGAGAGGCGGTGCGCGATCATGAGGACGGTGCGCGCCGAGCCGTCGCGTCCGTGGGCGAGGCGCTTGAAGGCCGCCTGGATCTTGACCTCGTTCTCGGGGTCGGCGAAGGCCGTCGCCTCGTCGAGCACCACCACCGGAGCATCCTTCAGAATCGCGCGGGCAATCATGAGGCGCTGCACCTCGCCGCCGGAGAGGTGGGTGCCGCCCGTCCCCACGAGCGTGTCGGCACCCTGGGGCAGCTTCTCCAGGATGTCCGCGCACTGGGCGGCCTCGAGCGCGGCGAGCGCCTCCTCGCGGGTGGCCTCGGGGCGCGCGGCGCGCACGTTCTCCAGGATCGTCTGGCGGAAGGGGCGGTTGGCCTGGAAGACAAAGGCAACGCGGTCCATGAGGTCGTGTGGGTCCATCTCGCGCACGTCCACGCCGCCGAGCGTCACGCGTCCGGCGTCCACGTCCCAGAAGCGAGGCACGAGGCTCGCCGCCGTGGTCTTGCCTCCGCCGGATGGACCCACGAGCGCCACCGTCGCGCCGGCCGGCACCTCAAAGCTCACGTGGTCGAGCGCCGGAGCGTCCGCGCCCTCGTAGGTGAAGGTCACGTCCTCGAAGCGGATGGCGTTGCCCGCGGGCGTGCGAGGTGTGGCGGGGGCGGATATCACGGGCGCAGCCAGCACCTCCTCGACGCGCGTGACCGCGTCCGCAGCAGACTGGAACGCCTCGGACATGAACATCACGCGCGTCATGGCGGTGGGGATCACCGCCGAGAAGATCGCGTAGAACGCGAAGTTGGCCAGAAAGCGCGCGAAGTCCCCCTCTCCGGGCGCGACGAGGATCGCCGCCGGCACGAGGAAGATCGCGACGCCGTTGATGATGGTGAGCGAGAGCGACTGCGGCGTCTGGCACCACTTGACGGCATAGTCCTGCGCGAGCCGCGTGAACTCCTCAATGGCATCATGGAACGCGCGGAAGCTGTAGACCGTCTGCTGGAAGACCTTGACCACGGGGATGCCGCGCACGTACTCGGTGCCGGTCTTGTTCATCTTGACGAGCGACTCCATGTAGCGCGTCATGAAGTCCATGCCGCGCCCGCCCATCATCTTTATCAGGCAGAGAATGGAGATGACGACCGCCGCGAGGCACGCGAGGCCGAGTCGCCAGTCAAAGACGAAGAACAGCACCAGCATGCCGACGATCATGGCAATGCTGCCCGCGGTGTCAGGGAGCTTATGGGCGAGAAGCCCCTCGGTCTCGGCGGCACAGCCGTCCACGACGCGGCGCAGTGCGCCGCTCGCGTGCGTGTCGAAGTAGCCGAGGCTCGCGTGCATGAGGTGGTCCGTGGTGTGCTTGCGCATGTTGGACGCACAACGAAAGGCCGCGAGGTGCGTGCACATGAGGCCGGCGAAGTAGATGAGGATGCTCGCGGCCGCAAGGCCGAACGCCCACCAGCCGTACGCGGCGATTCCGGTGGCCGCGCCCCAGTCGGGGGCCACGGCGATAAGGTCGCGCGCCACGAGCCAGATGCAGACGTACGGGCCAAAACTCACGAGCATCGAGACGGCCGAGAGCGTGCAGCCCAGGTACGTGAGCGCCTTACGCGGACCGGCGAAGGCGAGCAGACGGCTCACGGCGCCCTTGCCGCGGGCGTCGCTCGCCTTGGTCGCTTGAGAGTCAGACATCGAAGCCTCCTTGCCCTCGTGTCTTGATTGGCATTCCGCCGCACCGTATCATGGGAGTCGTTACTTGTTAGCTACGGTTAACTAACCTTGGACGATTCCTCAAGGGAGATGGACGAACCCTCAAGATGACGGGCATGGGAGACATTCCCCGCGAGCTCGCTGCGCTCTTCGAGCCGCAGGTCGAGCAGCTCGGCGTGCGCCTCGAGCGCCGGGGCGGCATCTGGGCGGGCGAGACGCGCGGCTCCGTGGCGACAGGCTCGATGTGGCTTTGTGCGCCTATGCCGTACTGCCTCGTGCTCTGTCACGACGTCACTCCGCTTGAGGACATGCCGCTCTTCGAGGGGTCGCTCGGGCCGTACGCCTGCGCCTGCACGATGGGAGACGATGCGGTTTCGTGCTCGCGGGACTGCGGACTTCCGATCAGGTTCGTCGGCGCTGGGGGCGGCGCGCGGCGTCCGCATGACGAAGTGGCCACGTTCGTCGAGCGCGGCCCCCGCTCGCTCTCGAGCCGCCTGCTCGCCGGCCACGTCTACCGCTCTCGCTCAGTCATCTGTCTGCCCGACTTCTTCGACGAGCTGGACCGTAGCTATCCGGGGGAGTTCAGCGGGCTCTTCTCGGCGTTTGACGGCTCCTGGGGTCCCGAGGCCAAGGGGGCGATTCGTCATGCGCTCGGCAACATACCCGCGAGTCCTCCGCTCGGCCCCGGTGGGTCGCTCGGGATTCTCTCGACCGTCACCTCTCTCATGGCGTCTCTGGTGGCAGACGGGAAAGGCGCCGGTCAAGACGAGGGCGCGCTGGTGAGTCACGCGAGGAGGCTCCTGTCGGCTGCCGTCGAGGAGGGCGGCGCGCCACCTTCCGTCGACGCACTCGCGCGCGGGCTCTACGTGAGCCGGTCACGGCTCTGCGACGCGTTCAGGCGCGAGACGGGGCAGAGCGTGGGCGCCTATGCGCGCCGGCTGAGGATGGAGCGCGCGTGCCGTCTCCTCGGGGAAGGGAATCGTAGCGTCTCCGAGATTGCCGTCCTTCTTGGCTACCCAAGCCCCTCGGCCTTCTGCCACGCCTTCTCCGACTTCACGGGAATGTCCCCGCGAGCGTGGATGATTCAAAAGGGGACAGGCCCCTTTTGAATCCATGCGACAGGCATGGCAGGCGCGTCTTTTTTATCGACTACAACCGATGAAATCTCTCAACACGCGGTCTCTGTCGGTTACAGTCGATAAAACTATGATTGCTCATCAAGAATGCCCGGAAAGGCATTGGCGGCGTAGAGCGGTACGTTTACCAGCCAGTCCTGCTCCTTCAGCCCGCGAAGCGAGAAGCGCACGGCCCGCTCGAGCCCGTAGTCACGTACGAACGCGGCGAGACTTCCTCCGGCGACGTTCTCGTTTGCCTTGACCTCAACGGGAACGGGGCGTCCGGCAACCTCGAGCAAGAAGTCGACCTCTCCCTTTTTCTGCTTGCCGTCTGCCGACCAGTAATACGGTGCCAGGCCACCCGCCACGAGCTGCTGGCACACGAACTGCTCGGCGTAGGCTCCCTTGTACTCGGTAAAGAGACGGTCTCCCTCCACGAGCACGCGTGGCTCAAGTCCTGTTGTTGCGCCCAAGAGCCCGATGTCGAGTAGGTAGAGCTTGAAGTACGTCTCGTCGGCATATCCTTTGAGCGGGATTCCCGGCTTGGTCACGCGAGGGACCTTTGTGACCAGGCCCGCATCAACAAGCCACGCGACGGCATCCCGATAGTCGCGCCCGCGCCCGCCCTCCCGGACGGAGGCGTAGCTAAATCTGCGAAGATCGTTCTCGCGCGCAAGCTGAACGGGTACCGACCTCCACGTCTGGCGGATGCGCTCCACTTCTGCAGCGCTTGCAACGTGCTTCGAGAAGTCATGCTCGTAATCTGTGAGCAGCGCTCGCTGCACTGATCGAGCCGCCGCAAAGTCCCCGGTCTCGCTGTAGCGTCTGACCGCCTCGGGCATGCCCCCTACGTAGTAATAGGTGCGCAGGAGATCGGTCAGGCGCTCGGAGAAGACGCTGATGAGATCGGCGTCGCCCTGGGAGAGCGCATCCGCAAGCGCCGGGTTGCCAACCTCGCGCACGAACTCGTCAAACGAGAGAGGGTGCAGGTCAAGATAGTCGACCTTCCCAACGGGCCATGACGTGCCGGTGCCGTCCCTCCCGCGTTTACGGCTGAGGGCCACGCCAAGAAGGGATCCCGCCGCGACCACGGGCACGTCGGGGCGCTGCTCGCAGAACATCTTGAGGGCGGTGATGGCGCGTGGGCACTCCTGGATCTCATCGAGGAATACCAGCGTCCTGCCGTCGCGGGGATTCGTCCCCGTTGCCGCGCCAATGATGGTGAGCAGGCGCTCCGCATCAAGGCTTCCCTCGAAGGCCCGCTTCATGTCCTCGTTGTCCAGGAACACGACATGGGCCACGGAATCGTAGCGGTCTGAACCGAATGCGAGGACAAGCCACGTCTTTCCCACCTGACGAGCACCGTTGACGATGAGCGGCTTGCGATTGGGACTGTCGCTCCACGAGAGGAGTTTGGCCATGGCGTTGCGGTACATTCCCGACCTCATTTCTGGCGGAAACCGGCTTCGGCATCGACCATATTTTGGCGGAAACCGATTTCGGCATCAACCATCTTATGGCGGAAACCGAAGTCGGCATCCGCCAACGATGATACGAAGGGACAGTCCCTTCGTATCATCTCGCAGAGTACGCGGACGAGGGGCTTGTTGGCCTCGAGGATGGCGCCTTTGCCCGGGCGATGGAGGTTAAGCATGGAAGCCCTGCTTGATGCCAACGCCGTGCTGCGCTACCTGCTTGACGAGGTCACGTGCCGACGCAAGAACGTGGCTGCGGCGGCGCTCGGGCTCTACAGCGGCGGCTCGTTCGACTTCGTCGACTGCGTGCTGGCCGCAGAGCGCCAGGAGCTCGGCCGCGACGTCGTGACGTTTGAAAAGAGGTTCGTCGTGCTGCTGGGCAAGGTGGGGGACTAGCTGTTCAGTGCCAAGACGTTGTTTACGCCCCGAGGGTGACAAACAGGGAGGGCTCCCGCATGCTGTGGATTGCCTAGATCTGCAGCCGAGGGGAGCCCTCCCATGTCACAGCATCCTAACGCAAGGCTCACGCCCAGGGGGCGGGAGCTGCTCGCCTCCCGGGTCGCCGGGGGCGAGCGCGTGTCCGCCGTCGCCCGCCAGATGGGCGTGAGCAGGCAGACCGCGAGCAAGTGGCTCTCCCGCGCGCGGCGCGGCGAGCCGCTGTCCGACCGGCCGAGCAGGCCGCGCAGGCTCGCCAGGTCCACCCCTCCCGAGGTCGAGGAGGCGGTCTGCGAGGCGCGCTCGTCCATGCTCCTCCCCCCGCTCGCGCTCGCCGCCGTGACGGGCGTGCCGGCGAGGACGTGCGCGCGGATCGTCGCGAGGAGGGGGCTTCCGAGGCTCGCCGACGTCGACCGCGTCACGGGCGAGGCCCGTCGCCGCGGGCCCGTCACGCCCGTGCGCTACGAGCGCGAGAGGCCCGGCGAGCTCCTCCACGTGGACGTGAAGAAGGTCGCCCGCATCCCCGACGGCGGCGGGTGGAGGGCGCGCGGCGCCTCGGAGCTCGACCACGGCAGGGGCTCCGGCGGGCGGCGCGTGGCCTGCCTGCACGTCGCGGTCGACGACTTCTCCCGCGTGGCCTACGCCGAGCTCCTCCCCGACGAGCGCAGGGGCACCTGCTCGGCGTTCATGGCACGGTGCCTTGCCTTCTTCGCCGGCCTCGGGGTCGCGGTCGAGCGGGTCATGACGGACAACGGGCCGGGGTACCGCAGCCGCGAGCTCAACGCCCTGCTCGCCGCCGAGGGCGTACGCCACATATACACCAGGCCGTACAGCCCGTGGCAGAACGGCAAGGTCGAGCGCATGAACCGGACGCTCGCGCAGGAGTGGCAGTACGGGCGGGCGTGGGACGGCGAGGCCGAGAGGGCGGACGCCCTCCCGGCCTACCTCGGGCACTACAATTGGAGCCGTCCGCACAGCGCGTGCGGGGGCCTGCCGCCCATGTCGCGCATCGTCGGCGTAAACAACCTATTGGCACACAACAGGCACCGCGGCCTTCGCGAGTGCATGACGAAGTACGCGAGCGTCTTCGCGAGCCCGCGCTACGGGCTCGTGGGGCTCGTCTCCTACACGTACTTCCTCGTCTACGAGCTTCTCTCGCCCTTCATCGAGCTCTTCGGGCTCGCCACGATGGCGCTCGCCCTGGCGTTCGGCTTCATCAACGTGCCGTTCATGGTCATGTTCTTCCTCATCTACGCCCTGTTCGGCGCGACCATGTCGCTCACCGCGTTCATCTCCCGTGCTCAGACGCGCGACCTCACGCTCTCCGCGGCCGATGTGGCCCGGGCCGTGCTCCTCTCGGTCTTCGAGATCACCGTGCTGCGCTTCGTCCTCGACGTGACCCGCATGCGCGCGAGCCTCGTGCGCCGGGGCGCCCCGATGCACTGGGAGACCGTCACCCGCAAGAAGCTCTGACCCTGGGACACAGGGACGGAGGAGTTTGTCCCACCGGTGTCCCTGTGTCACATCGGGGCCTGCCCGTGCCTATGAGGGGGTACGCGTGCGACGGGGCGACGACCGACGTCTCGGAGGGCGACTCCGAGGCCTCCTCGGCCCTTCTCGGGATTGCCCGAGGGCGCCATAGGCTTCTGCTCGGGAGGCAATCGAGCCGAGTCTCCCGTGGGGCAGATTCGAGAGCCCTCTGTGGCAGATGAGGCCTCCGTTGTGTGCGTCTGGGAGGGTGAATTGGGGAGGGACCCCGTACGCGTGACCGAATTCTGCGGCTTTAGTTGCGTGAAAGGGGCGCTAAATCCCTCCTGCCACACAATGGAGCCGTTATCTGACACACGCGGCTCTGTCTGACGCCTCGCGTCCCAGGGGCCCGTTCGGCTGACCACTGGGCAAGGCAAAGGGGCCCTTTAGGCAGGGCGCTTGCGGCGAGCGAGGCTGGCGCGCCGCCGGGCACCTATAATGTCCTCGTTGCCGCGCGGCCGACCGAGGGGGTGCCATGACGTATACCGTGCTCTATGGGGAGGACGTCGACGTCCCCTTCCTCGACCGCCTCGTGGCCGTGGACCACGCCTGCTACGAGCCCGCCTACTGGGGCGACCCCGCCAACACGGTCGCCCGCTACGAGCGGAACCGCCGCTCGTTCGTGTTCGTCGTCGACGACGAGAGCGGGCGCCTCGCCGGCTACGTCAACTTCTTCCCCTGCGAGCTGGGCCTCCACCAGGACAACGTCTCGCGCAGCCCCGTCATCCGTGACGACGACATCGCCCCCGACGAGGTCGCGCAGTACCGTACCGACGAGAACCACCTCTTCGTGCTCTCCATCGCCGTCCACCCCGCCTATCAGGACGGGGAGGTCATCCGGCTGCTCACCGACGGCTTCGTCGGCTACCTGCGGCGCCTGCGCGACGAGGGCCTGCCCGTCACGAGCGTCGTCGCCACCGCCGTCTCGGGCGACGGCACGAAGGTCCTGCGCAGCCTCCTGTTCCACGAGCTCCGTCACCTGGAGGACGGCAACACGGTCTTCGTCTGCGACGGCCCGCGGCTCGACCGCCTGCTCGCGGGAAGGGCCCACTTCGCGACCTACCGCAGCGACCTCTGGCTGCTGCTCCCGCTCGCCGAGCACGAGGCGAACCTGCGTGTCGACAACCTGCTCGAGGACCGTGCCAGAGGCGTCCCCGCCGAGCCCGCCACCGCCGACGACCGCGCGCTCGCCGAGCACGTCATCTCGGAGCTCGTCGAGTACCTCTCCTACGAGTGCAGCAACGAGGTGGTGCGCGACCTCGAGCTTGTCCACCTCGGGAGCTTCGACTTCCTCCACACCACCGACGACTACCCGGCGCGCGATGCCGGCGAGGAGATCGTCATGGGCACCGCGCGCGGGCACGCCGTCCTCGTCTGCCACCGCCGGACGCACATGTTCGTGCTCGCCGTGCTCCTTTCGGCGTATCCCTTCTCCGTCACGCAGATGGAGGACCAGGTCTCCTACGACTACCTCAAGATACGCAGCCCGGAGGGCCCCGACCGCTTCGTCTCCCTCTACGACTACCTGCTCGAGACGTTCGGACTGCACCGCTGCGGGCGCGCGAAGTGCGCGCTGTTCCTCTCGGAGCGCCCGGACAACGACCGCGAGCTGCAGGACATGCTCGCCGCCGAGACGTACGACAACTACGGGCGCGAGTACCGCATCGACAGCACCGAGGTCCGCGCGATGAGCCTCGACAACCGCGCGCAGTTCGACGACTACGAGCTCTACCTCTCGAGCAGGGCCGTCGTCTACGTGGCGAAAAGCTTCCGCGACCTCCCCATGGACCGCGTGAGCGACTTCGCGAACTACCTCTTCATCGTGGTGCTCGTCCTTTTTCAGAACACCGCGCTCGAGAAGGTCAACACGCGCGTGACGAGGGTCCTCGAGGCGAACCACGACATCTCGCCGAAGGCCAAGCTCGCGATCGACCGGGAGTACGGCAGGACGGTGCGCTTCTGGGAGACGCAGAACTTCAAGTACCTCTCGTCCCAGATCGAGGCCACCTGCCTGCGCGAGGCGTTTCTCAACCAGGAGCTGCATGACGTCTACACCGAGCACCAGGAGTACCTCGAGCACCTCGTCTCGGTGAAGAGCGCCATCGTCGAGGGGCGCACGGGCATGGTCATCAACGTGGCCGCCGTCATCCTCGCGATCATCCAGCTGCAGCCCTTCTTCGCCGACCTCCTCCGGGACGTGTACGAGGGGCTCGGGATCGAGGCCACATACGCGGAGACCACCACGTACTGCGGCCTGTTCGGCGGGGTTGCCATTTACGTGCTCGTGGTTGTCATCAACCAGCGGCGTCGCCGGCACCAGCAGAGAAGCCGGATCTAGGGGGTGCGCATGGGAGGGCGAGGGTCCAAAGGGGGCGCGCGGGGCGACGGCCGCCGCGTCTATCGGCGTGAGCCGGGCGACTGGCTCTGGGCGAACCGCGCGTTCTGGACCGTCGCGCTTCTCGCCCTGTCCGCGCTGCTCTCGGCGTTTCGGTTCGTGACGCTTCCGCAGGGCGGCTCGGTCACGTTCCTGAGCCTGCTGCCGCTGTGGCTCGTCACGTACTTCTACGGCCCGCGCCATGGCTGCGTGGCCGGCGCGGTCTTCGGGTTCACCCGACTTGCGGTCATCTTCGGCGTGGGCGAGTGGGTGAACTTCTCGCCGGGCGCCATCGTGCTCGAGTACCCGGTCGCGTGCGGGGCCGTGGCGGTGGGAGGCCTGCTCCTGCGCGGGTTCGGGCCGAGGCGCGGCCGCGAGTGCGGTTGCGGGCGCGGGGCGGGGCGTGGAAGCGGCGCCCGTGACGAGGGCGAGGAAGACGATGACGTTAGGGGCGACGTGCTCGTCCTTCGTGTGGGCTACCTCGTCGGCGTGCTCGCGATGGGGGTGTGCTACGTCGTCTCGGCGCTGCTCTTCTACCCGCCCGAGGCCGAGGGCCTGCTTCCCAACCTCCTCGCGTGCGTCGCGTACGACATGAGCTACCTCCTCATCGAGGCGGTGCTCACCGAGCTGCTCCTGTTGCTGCCGCCCATGCTTGACGCCATACTCTACCTGCGCTTTGTTGCCACCACCGAGAAGGGCGACCCCACCCTCCGCTCGTTCTGACTCGCGAGCGGCAGGCGTGTGACAAAGTGACAAAGGGGACGGAGGCTTTTGTCACACCGGAGGCGTGTGACAAAAGCCTCCGTCCCCTCTGTCACACGCCCCCGTCCTACGGGTTCGGCATCACATTCCGGCTTGGTCGAGGAAGCGCCGCACGAGGTAGGTCGTGATCGCCGAGCGGGAGGCGATTCCCACCACCTGGCCGTCGGAGACCACGGGGATCTTCTTCACGCCCGACTCGCTAAGGAGCCGGCAGATGTCCTCGAACGAGGTGCTGACCGGGATGGTGACGGGGTGGTCGGACCCCACGTCGAGGGCCAGCTGGTCCATGATTGACGTCAGCCTCGCCTCGAACTTCGAGCCGCTCTCGCGGAGGCAGTCCAACAGGAGTGCGGGCGCCCCGACCGCCGGCACGTTGTGCCCCACGGACCTCAGGTAGCGCATGACGTCCCCGTCGCTCAGGTAGCCCACGACGGCGCCCTCGGGGGAGACGATGGGCGCTCCGCTGATCTTCCTCTCTGCGAAGTACGCGAGGGCCTCGCGGACGGTCGCGTTTGCAGGCAGCATGAAGACGTCGCGCTCCATGTACTTGGCGAGGGACGCCTCGTCGGCGGGCGCCTCGTCGGCAAGGGCGCGCTGACGCTGGTAGTAGCCCTCGGTGTAGGCGACGTAGATGACGCCGCGGTGGGCGACACCGGGCCCCGCAGAGCCATGTCGTGCTGTCAAATGTTCCTTACATGGTTGCTGATCTGCGTAAATGCACTGCAACGCATTGAACGCCGAATTGGCTTAGCGTCGTGCCGTGAGCCAGGTTTACGGCTGATCTTGGAATGACCTGCCTTCAAAGCCGACTTCTGAATAGATTTCTGGAGCGAAAAAGCTCTGCGCGGCCCGTTGGCGAAAGAAACCCCAGTTGAGACTCGTCGCACGGAGCCCCTTTGAGATATGTCGCGTAGAAAACTATTCAGAAGTCGGTCTAGAAGGCAGAAGTCCCTCTAGTTACTGCGTCGAACTTCGTTGACTGCGCGCTTTTGGGCAAGGCAGTGGGCTAGCTACCACGTGCGCATCCGCTACAATAGCTGGGCTCAAACGTCTGCAACGGAGGAAACGCATGCCAAGCCTTGAGGAGGAGATCTCTTCTCGCCGCACCTTTGCCATCATCTCGCACCCGGACGCGGGCAAGACCACGCTCACGGAGAAGCTGCTGCTCTACACCGGCACCATCCAGAGCGCGGGCTCGGTCAAGGGCAAGGCCAGTGCCAAGCACGCGGTCTCCGACTGGATGGACATCGAGAAGGCGCGCGGCATCTCCGTCACGTCCTCCGTGCTGCAGTTCACCTACGAGGGCCACTGCGTGAACATCCTCGACACCCCCGGCCACCAGGACTTCTCCGAGGACACCTACCGCACGCTCATGGCCGCGGACTCCGCCGTCATGGTGATTGACGGCGCCAAGGGCGTGGAGGCCCAGACCGTCAAGCTCTTCAAGGTGTGCGCACTGCGCGGCATCCCCATCTTCACCTTTGTGAACAAGCTCGACCACGAGACGCGCGACCCCTTTGACCTCATGGAGGAGATCGAGAACGTCCTGGGCATCGGGACGTACCCCATGAACTGGCCCATCGGCAACGGGCACACGTTCCGCGGCGTCTTTGACCGCGCGAGTCGCCACGTGCTTGCCTTCGAGGGCGACGGTCGTGCCAACGCCACCAAGCGCGTGGCCGAGGTGGAGGCGGAGCTCGGCGACGCCGCCCTTGACGAGCTGATCGGCGAGGAGAACCACCGCACCCTCATGGACGACATCGAGCTGCTCGACGGCGCGGACCACGAGTTCGACCTCGAGGCCGTGCGCACGGGCAAGCTCACGCCGGTCTTCTTTGGCTCGGCCCTCACCAACTTCGGCGTTGAGCCGTTCCTGCGCGACTTCCTGCGTCTTTCGCCCGCGCCCGGCCCGCACACGGATTCCCTCACGGGCAACCCCGTGGAGGCAACGGACCCGGACTTCTCGGGCTTTGTCTTCAAGATCCAGGCCAACATGGACAAGAACCACCGGGACCGCATCGCCTTCCTGCGCATCTGCTCGGGCAAGTTCGTGCGCGGCATGGACGCCTTCCACGTGCAGGGCGATCGCAAGATCAAGCTGGCCACGGGCACGGCGATGATGGCGGACGACCGCGCCACGGTGGACGAGGCATGCGCCGGCGACATCGTGGGCCTCTTCGACCCCGGGATCTTCTCGATCGGCGACACGCTCTGCAAGGTGGGCCGTCGCGTGCAGTTTGCGGGCATCCCCACCTTTGCGCCGGAGCACTTCGCGCGCATCGAGCAGGTGGACACCCTCAAGCGCAAGCAGTTCGTGAAGGGCATGGAAGAGCTCGCCCAAGAGGGTGCCATCCAGATTTTCCGCGAGTACGGCGCCGGCATGGAGCGCGTCATCGTGGGCGTGGTGGGCACGCTGCAGTTTGAGGTGCTCGAGCAGCGCCTCAAGAGTGAGTACCACGTGGAGGTGTACCGCTCGCCGTTGCCGTACAACCTCATCCGCTGGATTGACGAGAAGGACGGCGAGGTCGACATGCGCAGCCTCAACCTCACGCGCGAGACCCTGCGCGTGGAGGACATGCGCGGCGGCAAGCTGCTGCTCTTCACGAGCCCGTGGAACCTCAACTGGGCCGAGGAGCACAACGAGGGCCTGCACCTCTCCGAGTTTGGCAACGTCACGTTCTAGTGATCCAAAAGGGGACAGACCCCTTTTGAATCACCTAGGCGCGGCTGCCCCCAAACCCTGACTTATGCACGAGCGCCCCGTCCTTCTCGCCCGGCGAGAAGGACGGGGCAACTTGTTTACCTGCACATATATGCGGTGGAACCAATTAGCGGAACCGCCCGCTCGTGCAAAAGTCAGGGTTTGTGCTGCGGTGAGGGTCAGTGCGCGGTGGCGCAGCCGACGGCGAGGCCAATCGCGGCGGGGATGAGGCCGTACATGAAGACGGCTAGGTCGGCCGGCGCGATGTTGGTGAAGCCGAGGGCGTTCGAGAGGCTGAACGTCGCCACGGTGTGAAGCACGTAGAGGACGGCGATCGCAATCAGCGCGGCAAGGCGCCACCACCCGAGGTCAGCCACGCGACCAATCAGAAACGCCGAGACGATTCCGGCAATCGGCAGGGCAAGGTAGAGTGCGAGAATCACGTAGCCCATGATGCCGCCGCCAAGGGTGCCCGTCGCGAGGGACCCCCAATACAGTACAAGGCAGGCGAGCCAGACTACGCCGTAGATGATGGCGGGCTTGATGAGGCGTCTCTTCTCCATGGGGCACCTCCTGGGTCGCGTTGATGCTATTAGTCTACCCAGGAGAAAAGGCAGTCTGTTTCGTTGCGTCCGACGAAGTTCGTGACAATCTGCCAGATGTGATGAAGTGCCGTTGCGTCGTATGCAAAGCGTCGGACAAAGATGCCTGGCCTCGGGAGTAGCTTTGCCCGTCGAGTGTGCAGGACTCGAAGAAATGAGGCTCAAGGACGGGCGATTTTCTCGACTCATGCACACTCGATTGATTGGCGAGAAGTTCGTGTGGCAAATACGCCCCTCTACCTGCGGCGCGCAACCAGCGGGCGCCCTCTGGTTGCCGCAAAACTGGCCAAATTGCGCACCGCTGGTTGGTAGAATTGCGCCGTGCGCTCCCGCAGACTAGAGGTGCCGGCAGACAGCGCACACCCCCGACGAAGGGCAGACCATGAGCTTTCGCGACAACCTTCAGCACCTGCGCGCAGAGCGCAACATGACCCAGGAGCAGCTGGCCATGCTGCTCGGCGTCTCCCGACAGAGCGTCACGAAGTGGGAATCCGAGAGGAGCCAGCCAGAGATGGACAAGCTCCTCAAGATGTGCGAGATCTTCGACTGCACGCTTGACGAGCTCGTGACGGGCGACCTCACCGGCCGCGCCGCGCCCGCGACAGCGGCCCCCATCCCCGCAGGCCCGCCCACCGACGTCTGCGGCTACGAGGAGCATCAGCGCATGATGGCGCTCAAGGTGCCCACCGGCGTGGCGCTCATCCTCTTGGGCATCGCGCTCGGCCTGCTCTTCGAGGGTGCCGTCGAGCTGGCGTCCTGGAACGGGCGCGACGGCATCTTCGTGATCATCGTGCTCGCGGGCATACTCGCTGGCCTCGCGTTTCTCGTGCCCGCGGGCATGGAGCACACGGCGTTCCAGAAGGCGCACCCCTACGTTGAGGACTTCTACACCGACGAGGACCGTGCGGCAGCACGCCGGCAGTTCTCGACGGCGCTCATCGCCGGCCTCGCGCTCATCTTCGCGGGCATCGGCTGCCTGCTCATGCTCGAGAGGACCGCGGAGAACTGGGGGCTCTTCTTCCTCATGCTCTTCATCGCCCTGGGCGTGTGGTGGATCGTGCGCGGCGGCATGCTGCTCGGGCGCGTCAACGTCGAGGAGTACAACCGCTCCATCGCAGAAGACCTCGAGGTGGAGGATATCGTATCCGCAGAGCTGGACGAGGCGCAGCGCGAGGCTCTTCTCGCCCAGAAGCGACGTGGCAAGAAGCTCGGCGCCGTGTGCGGCGCCATCATGATCGTGGCCACGATTGTTGGCCTGGCACTGCTCTTTGCGCCCGTGCTCTCGGCACCCGACATGGACTCCTGGACCCCGGAGGGCACCTCTGCCATGTGGTTCTGGGTTGCCTGGCCGGTGGGCGGCCTCGTCTGCGGCATCGTGACGCTGCTCTGGGAGGCGTTTGGCCGGGAGGGGTAACGTCCCGCCGTCCTGCGCCCCCGCTAGAACGCAGCGCTCCATGTGCGCACTACGCTGAGGGGCAATCGGGCCCGCCCCTGCTACGATGTGCGTACGAGCTTCGACAAGAGGAGAGGCGCATGCGTTATCGGAAGCTGGGCCGCACCGGCCTGCGCGTCAGTGAGATCGGCTTTGGCGGCGAGTGGATGGACGGCACGCCCGAGGAGACGCGCGCCGTCGTGGACGCGGCCGAGGCCGCCGGCGTGAACGTCCTCGACTGCTGGATGCCCGACCCCACGCGCCGCTCCAACCTCGGCGACGCTCTGACCGGCCGACGCGAGCGCTGGGTCATCCAGGGACACCTCGGCTCCACCTGGCAGGGCGAGCAGTACGTGCGCACGCGCGACCTTGCCCAGGTGCGTCCTGCCTTCGATGATCTTCTCGAGCGCTTCCACACCGACTACATGGACCTCGGCATGATTCACTACGTGGACAAGCCCGCCGAGTTCCTTGAGCTCATGGGAGACAGCCCGTTCATGGGCTACGTGCGCCAGCTGCGCGCCGCCGGGACCATCCGCCACGTGGGCCTCTCGACCCACAACCCCGAGGTCGCGCGCATGGCCGTGGAGCACCCGGAGATCGAGGCGATCCTCTTCTCCGTGAACCCGGCCTTTGACATGATGCCCGCCACGGACGACCTTGACGCCTACTTTGACGAGCGCGGCGAGCAGGCTGCCACGGACGGCATGCGGCCCGAGCGCGCCGAGCTCTACGCGCTCGCCGAGGAGACGGGCACCGGCATCACCGTCATGAAGGGCTACATGGGCGGGCGCCTCTTCGACGCCTCGCAGTCTCCCTTTGGCGTGGCGCTCACGCCCACCCAGTGCCTGCACTACGCGCTCACGCGCCCGGCGGTGGCGAGCGTGATGGTGGGCTT
>CAUGFC010000038.1 GCA_959598545.1 uncultured Olsenella sp.
CCCTTGACCTTCTCGGCCATGTCGTTGGGGTCGATGTTGGAGACGTAGCGGCAGTCGATGCCGGCGTCGGCGTAGGGCTTGAGGGCCTCGTAGACCATGACCGGGCCGAGGTCGGAGCCGCCGATGCCGATGGACATGACGTGCTCGATGCGCTTGCCCGTGACGCCCTTCCACTCGCCGGAGCGCACGCGCTCGGCGAAGGCGTACATGCGGTCGATCACCTCGCGGACGTCGGCCACGCAGTCCTGGCCGTCCACGACCAGCGAGCCGGCGTCCTCAGCCGGGCGGCGCAGCGCGGTGTGGAGGACGGCGCGGTCCTCGGTGGTGTTGATGTGCTCGCCGGCGAACATGGCGTCGCGGCGCTCCTCCAGGCCCACGGCCCGGCCGAGGTCGCAGAGCAGCGAGAGGGTCTTCTCGTCCACGAGGTTCTTGGAGAGGTCGAAGTGGAGGTCGTCCATGTCGAAGGAGAGGCGCCCCACGCGCTCCGGGTCGGAGGCGAAGGCCTCCTTGAGCGAGAAGCCCGAGCTCACGAGCTCGTCATGGTGGGCCTTGAGCGCAGACCAGGCGGGCGTGGTCGTGGCGTCGACGGGCGTGGAGATGGTGGACATGGGCGGCTCCTTCCGCGGATGCGACAGATACCTAGATGATAGCCCCGCGTCAGGCGTCCGGAGGCGCCGCGGGGGACAAAGCCTAGAACGGCTCGCCGAGCGGCGGGATCTGCTTGAGACGCGCCCACATGACCTGCTTCTCGTGGGCGTCGCCGAGGGCGGCGGCAAAGCCCCCCAGGTTGAGAACGCGCATGCCGCAGACGCGCGCCACGGTGCCGGCGGCGAGCATCGCCTCGTCCAGGCGCTCGAGGGCGGCGAGGTCGTCGGCGTAGGCCTCGCGCAGCGCCGCGGCGGCCGCCTCGTCGCAGCAGACCAGCGTGGCGGGGTCGAGCGCGGTCACCGCCTCGCGCAGGAGCGCGGCGTCGAGCGGGTCCCCGGACGCGT
Organism: uncultured Olsenella sp.; assembly: GCA_959598545.1. Classification (GTDB taxonomy): domain Bacteria; phylum Actinomycetota; class Coriobacteriia; order Coriobacteriales; family Atopobiaceae; genus Thermophilibacter. Next base: position 993 of record CAUGFC010000038.1, read on the forward strand.
CGACGGTGAGCAGGGTGGCCCAGTCCTCGGGCGCGTAGCCCAGCCGCTCGAGCGACGCCCTGAGGGCGGTGCCGTCGGCGCCGGAGAACGCGGGCTCGCCGGCCCGCTCCGCCTCGGAGAGCTCGCCCTTGGCGAGAAGGACGGAGGAGAACGCGTTGCCCCCGGCGCGCACCCCGCGCACCGCGAGTGAGTCCAGCTCCGCCGCGGCCTTGTCGACGTACGCGCGCCTGCGCGCATCCCGCTCGCTCGCCATGCGACCTCCCGTCCGTCCGGCTGATAAGAACAGTGTAGTTCGGGGTATAACCCCCAACAAGAACCGACCGACCCAAGGAGGTCTCCCATGTCCCAGGCAATCACCGGCGCCGAGTTCGACGCGGTCGTCGCCAGCTCCGACAAGCCCGTGCTCGTGGACTTCTGGGCGTCCTGGTGCGGCCCGTGCCGCGCGCTCGGCCCCGTCGTCGACCAGATCTCGCAGGAGATGGCCGACCGGCTGACGGTCTACAAGTGCAACGTCGACGAGGAGTCCGGCCTCGCGGAGCGCTTCCGGATCGTCTCCATCCCCACGCTCATCCTCTTCAAGGGCGGCACGCCCGTCCACACCATGGTCGGCAACATGCCCAAGGCCTCCCTCGTCTCCGAGCTCGAGGCCAACCTCTAGGCCATGGGTCGCCGCGAGGAGCTTGCCCGGGGCGCACGCGAGACTACGCGCGGTGCCCTGGGCCTTTTCAGGGACAACCGCCGCGTGGTGGTTCTTCTCGCTGCCGCGCTGATTTTCGTGTGGCTGCTCGGCGAGGTCGCGAGCGGAGAGATCATGCGCCTCGACACCCTTGCCTACCAGGTTTTCGTTGAGACGCTGCGCTCCGACACGCTCACGCCCTTCATGGAGGCGTTCACGTCGCTCGCCTCGGTCGTGGTGCTCGCGGTCATGGCCGCCGTGATCGCGGCGCTCGCCCCGGGCAAGGCGCCGGGCTGGTGCGTGGCAGTCAACCTCGTGTGCGTGGTCGTGCTGAACACCGTCCTCAAGGTGATCGTCCAGCGCCCGCGACCGGCCGGCTTCCGCCTCATCTCCGAGTCCGGCTACAGCTTCCCCTCCGGCCACTCGATGGTGGCGATGGCGTTCTTCGGGCTGCTGATCTGGATGGTCTGGCGCTACCACCGCCGCGACGCCATGCGCGTGGTGTGGTGCGTCTGCTTTGGCCTGGTCATCGCGATGGTGGGCATAAGCCGCATCTACCTGGGCGTCCATTACGCCTCTGACGTGCTCGCCGGCTTCTGCGTGAGCCTCATCTGGCTGATCTTCTACACGCGCGTGATCGCGCCGGCCTTCGTGGCCGTGGACGCGCCGCCCGACCCGGACGCGGGATAGAACGGCCGCATCGTTCCCGTTCTTCTCGCCGCGCGGGTTAGAACCACCTCATCGTCCGCCTCTGGAAGCGTCCAAAAACGCGGACGATGAGGTTGTTCTAACCAGCATCGCCCCAACAAGGGGGACGAGCCGTTGTTTCTAACCCCTGCCAAGGGGAGACGGGCGAGAAGGACGCGCGCCCGCTACCCCAGCGTGACGATCTCGGCGTCCACCACCTGACCGTCGTCGACGTAGATCCGGCCCATGCTCGGCCGCGACCGGCGCGGGTAGGTGGGGCTGCCGGGGTTCATCACCAGCGTCCCCGTCCACTCGTCGCGCTCGATGACCGGCGTGTGCGTGTGGCCGAAGATCGCGATGTCGCACATCTGCAGGTTGAGGCGTCGCCGGTAGTGGGCGAGCTGCCACTTGAGGTCGCCGCCGACGAACACCACCCGGTCCTTCACCATGGGGCCGTAGTCGTACGCCCAGTCGTTGTTGCCGAGGCACAGCCTCACCGGCGCGATCGTCTCGAGCGTGCGCAGGTCGGAGGGCGAGCAGATGTCGCCAGCGTGCACGATGGCGTCCGCGCCCGCGAGCTCGTTCAAGAGCTCCGGGGCGAGAAACCCGTGTGTGTCAGAGATGACGTCGAAGCGCTTGACGGCCAACGCGCGCCCCTAGAGGCCGAGCGCGCGCTTGAGCGCGACCACGCGACGGCGGGAGACGGAGATCTTCTTCCCCTCGATGCCGTTGACGCCCAGCTGGAGGATGCCGGAGGAGATGACCTCGACGTCCTCGACGTACTCGAGGTTCACGATGTAGCCGCGGTGCACGCGGAAGAAGCCGTGCGGGGCGAGCTTCTGCTCGAGCTTGGCAAGCGAGATCGTGGAGAGGAAGCGGTCGGTGTCGGTGTAGATGCAGGAGTAGTCGTCCTTGGCCTCGATGTAGCGGATCTGGTCGATGGGGACGAGCACCTTGCGCCCGCTCTTGACCACGGGGATGCGCTCCACGGAGGAGTGGCTCTGCTGCTGCGGCTTGACGCGGGCCTGGACCTTGTCGAGCGCCTGGCCCAGGCGCTCCGGGTCCACGGGCTTCATCAGGTAGTCGATCGCGTCGACCTCGAACGCCTCGAGGGCGTGCTCGCTGTAGGCCGTGACGAAGACGACGGCAGGCGGGTTCTTCAGGCGGTGAAGGGCCTCAGCGAGCTGCATGCCGGAGGTCTTGGGCATCTGGATGTCCAGGAACATGACGTCGGACTTGGCCTCCATCAGCTTCTCCACCGCCTCGCGGGCGCTGGAGGCCTCGGTGATGGACTCGACGCGACCCGTCTCCTCGAGCAGGTAGCGCAGCTCGGAGCGTGCGGGGGCCTCGTCGTCAACAATCATCGCGCGCATGTGCAGATCCCTTCGTGTCCTTCTCGCCTGTCGGAGCGGCGGTCCTCCCGTCGTCCGGCAGGGTCTATCTTACTCGCCCTTGCGCCTCAGCTCCACGAGTCTCGACCGCGCACCCGCAAGACGCAGGGTGACGCAGGTGCCCTCGCCCGGCTTGGACACAATCTCCACGCCGGAGCCCACGCCATAGAAGCGCTCGATGCGCTCGGCGACGTTGCGCAGGGCCATGCCCGTCCCCCGGGAGGACGAGGACGGCCCGGCGTCCCGGGCCGACGCGAGCAGCCGGTCGGCGACCGCCTTGTCCATCCCGAGCCCGTCGTCGGCGACGGCAATAAGGATATCATCTCCGTCGGTCGCCACCTGCACGTCAATCGAGAGCGCGCCGTCGTCGCGCATGGCGTGGCGCACGGCGTTCTCCACGATGGGCTGCACGAGGAACGACGGGACGGGAAGCTCGCCGCAACCCTCCTCCACGTGCTCGGTCTCGACGATGCGGTCCTCGCCGAAGCGGGCCTTCTCGATCTTGAGGTAGCGGCGCGTCTGCTCGAGCTCCTGCAAGAGCGGGATGAGCGTCTTCTCGGAGCTCTCAAGCGTGCGGCGGTAGAAGGTCGAGAACTCGCGGAGCAGGTCACGCGCCTTGGTGGGGTTGGTCCGCGTGAACGAGGCGATGGTGTTGAGCGTGTTGAAGAGGAAGTGCGGGTTGATCTGGGCCTGGAGCGCCTTGACCTCGGCCCGCGCCGTGAGCTCGGCCTGGCGGTCGAGCTCGATGGAGGAGAGCTGCGTGGAGAGCAGCGACCCCAGGCCCTCGGCGATGGCGAGCTGCGTGCGGTCGATGTCGAGGTCGCGACGGTAGTAGAGCTTGATCGTGCCCACGGCGCGGTCCTGCACGAGCAGGGGCACGATGATGCCGAAGGCGTGGCCGGCGCGGCGGTTGCCGATCGAGAAGCGCCGCACGTCCTGGCTCTCCTGGTCGACCGAGACGAACGTCTCCATGCGTCGGCTCTCCAGGACCTCAAGCGTGGGCTTGGCGTTCTTGGTCCCGGGGACGAACGGCGTGTCGAGGGCGCCCTCGAGCGCGAGCACCGTCTCGGTGTCGGTGATGGCAATGCCCACGGCGCTCGTCTCCGGCAGCAGCAGCGCGCAGATGGCGCGGGCGTTCTCCTCGGTGAGGCCGCCGTGGAGGTGTGCGAGCGTGCCGGTGGCCACGCGCAGCGTGCGCTCGGTCGCCTCGGAGCGCGTGTCGTCCGGCGACAGGTTGATGGCTCCTCCCAGCACGATGACGGCCGCAAAGCCGCAGCCGGCCAGCATCGCTGCGGCGAGAAGGCCGTCGTTCACGCTGTAGACGAGCGCTGCCGCGAGCACGAGCGCGAACACCACGAGGGACCCACCGGCCAGCCATCCGGAGAGCCGGGCACTCGGCCTCGCCATCACGCACCTCCCTGCATCGGGAAGGCCCCCGTGTCGCCGAGCGGGTCGACGGCAGGGGCGGGGACCGGGGCGGGCGCGGGATGCGCCACCTCGCCGGTGCGCAGGATCGCGGAGGCTATCACGCGGTCGTCCCACAGCGCGGACACGATCGAGGGCCACATCATGGCGAACGAGAGGTAGCGTGAGCAGGCGGCGCGTGCGAACTTGTCCGCGTCGTGCCGGCCCTTCGTGAGGATGCGCAGGTAGGCAAGGCGGTCGGGCCCCGTCAGCAGGCGGCGCAGCGCCGTGCGGAACACGCGGCGGCGGACGTCCGGCGAGAGCCAGGGCGCCGGGTAGGGCATGAGGGACTCGAGGGTGATGGTGCGCAGGTCACGGCGGGCGTTCATGGCGTCGAGCTTGCGGTACTCGTAGAGCCAGCGGTGCACGTCCTGCATGAACAGCGACGGCACGCCCGCCATCTCCTCGGGCGGGCGTGCCTGGACGTACCACTCGTTGTCAAACCACACGTCCATGCCATTGGCACGCAGGTCGAGAACATAGTCGAGGTCCTCGCCGCGCGTGATGTAGGGGTCGAAGGGCACCTTAGAGAAGGCGGCGGCGTGCAGCGCGCAGCACCCGCCGCAGAGGTGGTTCGAGCGCGTGATGCGGGAGGCCGACGTCTGGGCGCGCTCCATGACGAGGTTGAAGTCCGCGGCCTTGGACCAGTACTTCTCGCTCCACGCCTCGGACGGCTCCGCGTAGGGGCTGCCGAGGGCGTCCACGAAGAAGCCGCTCTTGGCCAGCACCTGCAGGTTCTGGCGCGTGAGCGAGCCCAGGCCCCACACGGCCCTGGTGAGGAACTCCTCGTCCAGGGCGACCTTGTCGTCGTCGAGGAACACCACCACGTCGTGGCCCAGCACGGCTGCCACCGCCAGGCCCATGTTCCGGATGGCGCCGTAGCCGCGCAGCGAGACCGTCTCACCCGTCACGTGGTGCGCCAGCCTGCCGACGGCGCGCTCGACGTGCGCTGCCTCCTGGGCGCCGACGATGAGGGGGTTGAGGTCGGCGTGGGCGCGGCAGATGGAGCTCACCCGGGCGCGGGCGGACTCCTCGCAGCTCTTGGGCGCCACCACGAGCACGATCACGCGCAGGACGCCGCTCACCCTCTCCAGCGAGCTCAGGCAGTTCTCGAGCTCGGGCAGGGGCCTGTCGATGGGCGTGGTGTAGTCATAGACGCCGCGCTCGCCGAGGGCCCCGGGCTTGACGGCCCGGTCCCAGTAGGTGGGGATGACGACGACGGGATTCAAGCACTAGCCCCTCTCGGTGCGCCCGGCGTCGTCCTGCGCGAGGGCGCGCGGCAGCGTGGTGCGGCCGAGCGCCCGGAACAGCGGCAGCCCCAGCGCGTAGACGACGACCGCCTCGCCGATTCCGGTGGCGAGGAGGCCGAAGGCGTACATCGCGGGGTAGGCGCCGTCGAGGGCGATGTCGGTGAACGGGATGACGTAGAAGCCGATGCCCTGCAGCATGAGCGGCAGGTAGGCGGGGACGATGATCGCGTTGGCGATCACCGGACCGAGAAGCGCGAGCACCGGGCGACGACGGTTGCGCCACGTGAACCAGGCGCCGAGCGCCGTCGCCAGCGTGCCGAAGACGACGTCGAGCATGCCGAGCATGCCCGTGCCGGAGAGCACGATGTTGGCGAGGTTGGCGATCGCGCAGCCCAGCGCGAGCCCGGGCACGGCGTCCGAGGTGAGCAGCGCCAGCGCGCACACCGCCTCCGAGACGCGGAACTGCACCGGGCCCCAGGCGAGGCTGCCAAGGAAGAGCAGGGCGACGAGCGTGAGGGCGGCGTAGACGGCGGCGATCATGCCCACGCGCGCCACGCGGCGGGCATGGGCGACGGACGGGTCGGTCGGGTGCGTGAGGGTGTTGTGCTGCTCCATGGTTCTCTCTTCTCTTTCGGAGGGCTTTGCTGGATGCCCGCGCGCGGGCATGACGAACCCACGACGAGCGGGATCCCGGTGGAAAGCACTCCAAAAGAAGCATCCCCGTGGGCACGACAGGACTGATACTAGCAGAGTTGCACCCCGTGGTCGCAGCGTGGGGCGTCGCCGCGGGGCGCTATAGTAGTGCTGCTACCCGACGCCTCGCAGAAGGAGACCCATGAAGCCGCGTGTGAGACTCGCCCGCCTTGCCGGCGCGCTCGCCCACTGGGGCACGGTGCACCTCGCGCACAAGGGGGGCGGCAACATCCCCGGCGCCGTCGCGCTGCGGGTCGACCCGGGCGTCGTGGGCGAGCTCTCGCGCGGGCTCTCCCCGCGCGTGGTGGTGACCGGCACCAACGGCAAGACGACCACCACCGGCCTTCTCGCCGACGCGCTCGCCTCGGGCGGCGCCGACGTGGTCTGCAACCGGGCGGGCAACAACATGGAGTCCGGCATCGCCGCCGCGCTCGTCATGGCGGGCGAGAAGGACGGCGCGCGGGCGGGCTGCTTCGAGTGCGACGAGCTCTACACCGTCCGCGTGCTCCCCGCGATGCGCCCGGGCGCGCTCGTGCTGCTCAACCTCTTCCGCGACCAGCTGGACCGCTACGGCGAGATCGACCACACGCAGGACGTGATCGCCGAGGCCCTGCGCCGCTCGCCCGATACGGCGCTCGTGTTCAACGCGGACGACCCGCTGTGCGCCGCGATCGCCGACCGCGTGGACAACGCCGGGCTGCCCTTCGGCATCGACGAGCCCACGGACCTGGAGGCGGACCGCATCTCCGACAGTCGCTTCTGCGCGCGCTGCAACACGGGGCTGGAGTACGAGTACGTGCACTACGGCCAGCTGGGCTCCTACCGCTGCCCGGAGTGCGGCTGGGAGCGCCCGAAGCTCGCCTTCGCAGTCGTCAACCTGCAGCTGACCTGCGGCGGGTTTGAGTTCGACGTGGAGGACCGCCGCGATGCCAAGGTGGTGCGCCACCACGTGCGCACGCGCTACAGCGGCCTCTACATGGTCTACAACGTGATGGCGGCGCTCGCGGGGTGCCTCGCCGCCGGCGGGGACGTCGCGCGCTTCCAGGAGGTGCTCGACTCCTACGAGCCCGCCAGCGGGCGCGGCAAGGTCTTCTCGCTCGGCGAGGGTCGCGAGGTCGCCTCCAACCTGGCGAAGAACCCCACGGGCTTCAACCGCATGATCCAGCAGGTGCGCGCCGAGGACGGGCGCCACCTCGCGCTCTTCCTGAACGACAACGACGCGGACGGCCACGACGTCTCCTGGATCTGGGACATCGACCTCGAGCGCCTGCGCGACCTCTCCGACCTGCGGCTGGTTTGCGTGGGCGGCACCCGGCGCGAGGACATGGCGGTGCGCGTGAAGTACGCCGAGCTGGGCGCGCCGATCGTGCTCGTGGACGGCGTGGAGGGCGCCGCGGGGCTGCTGCCCGTGGGCGAGAAGCTCCACGTCATCGCCAACTACACTGCCTTCCCGCCCGTGGTCGCCGACCTCGAGCGCCTCTGCAGATTGGGGACAGTCCCCAATCTGCAGACCCCGCCCGCGACGGCGCCTGGAGGCGCCGGCCCGGCGCCCGTGGCCCTCGACCGGCCGCTGCGCATCGTGCATCTCTACCCCGACGCCCTCAACCTCTACGGCGACGGCGGAAACATCGCCTCGCTCTCCAAGCGCTGCGCCTGGCGCGGCATCCCCTGCCAAGTCGACCAGGTCCTCATGGGACAGGAGCTCGACCTGTCCGACGCCGACGTCGTCCTGCTCGGCGGCGGTGCAGACCGCGACCAGCTGGCCGTGTGCCACGAGCTCCAGGGCCAGCGCGAGAAGCTCACCGCCTACGTCGCCGACGGCGGGGTCCTTCTCGCCGTCTGCGGCGGCTACCAGCTGCTCGGCCACTCCTACATGATGGGCGAGAAGCAGGTGGAGGGCCTGCACATACTGGACCTTGAGACCGTCGCCGGCGAGACCCGCCTGATCGGGAACGTCGCCATCGAGTCCCCTGTGTGCGACGCCCCGGTCGTCGGCTTTGAGAACCACGCGGGCCGGACGCTCCTGGGCGCGGGCGAGAAGCCCCTCGGACGCGCGCTGGTCACCGGCACCGGCAACAACGGCGAGGACGGCGGCGAGGGCGTGCTGCACGGCGGCGTGGTGGGCACGTACCTGCACGGCCCGATCCTGCCCAAGAACCCCGGCGTCACGGACTGGCTGATCGCGCGGGCGCTCGAGCGCCGCGGCATCGACGTCACGCTCGCGCCGCTCGATGACGCACTGGAGACGGCCGCGCACGACGTCGCGCTGCGCATCGCGACGCGCGGTTAAGACGACCGCGTCGTCCCCGTCCTTCTCGGCGTTTGGGTTAAAACGACCGCGTCGTCCCCCTTCCCGAGGGCGCCTCGAGGGGGACGATGCGTTGTTTCTAACCCGAACGCCCCCGTGGACGGGGACGATGCGTTGTTTCTAACCCGCCGCGCCGCCCGGCGAGAAGAACGGCGGGCCGAGACGCAAAACGGCCCCCGGCGCGATGCCGGGGGCCGCAGCTTGCGCGATCAGCTCAGCGAGGGGGACTTACGCCTCGGCGTAGAGGTCCTTGAGCTTGAGCAGGTGCGCGTAGCGAGCCATGGCGGCCTCCTCGTTAAGGGCGAAGAGCTCCTTGGCGCGCTCGGGGAAGGAGCGGGTGAGCGAGGTGTAGCGGGCCTCGTTCATCAGGAAGTCCTGGTACCCGCCAGCCGGCTCCTTGGAGTCGAGCGTGAACTTCTTGCCCGTGGGGGCAGCCGGGTTGAAGCGGAAGAGGTTCCAGTAGCCGCACTCCACGGCCTTCTTCATCTCCATCTGGCAGTTCTGCATGCCGCCACCCTTGATGGAGTGCATCTCGCACGGGCTGTAGCCGATGATCAGCGACGGGCCATCGTAGGACACGGCCTCGTGGATGGCCTTGAGCGTCTGGTTCATGTTGGCGCCCATGGCGACCTGCGCCACGTAGACGTAGCCGTAGGACATGGCGATCTCGGCGAGGCTCTTCTTCTTGGTCACCTTGCCGGAGGCCGCGAACTGGGCCACCTGGCCGATGTTGGAGGCCTTGGAGGCCTGCCCGCCGGTGTTGGAGTAGACCTCGGTGTCAAAGACGAAGACGTTCACATTGTTGCCGGAGGCAAGGACGTGATCGAGGCCGCCGAAGCCGATGTCGTACGCCCAGCCGTCGCCGCCGAAAATCCAGAAGGCCTTCTTGGTGAGGTAGGCCTTGTCGGCGAGAACCGCCTTGGCCGTCTCGCAGTCGCTCTTCTCGAGCTCGGCGATGTAGGCTGCGGCAGCGGTCTTGCTGCCCTCGGTGTCCTTGCGGTTCTCGAGCCAGGCGGTCGCGGCCTCCTTCAGGGCGTCGGAGGCCTTGTCGCACTGGAGGATCTTCTCGGTCTCGGTGACGAGCTTCTCCTGGACGGCGTCGTAGCCAAGGGCGAGACCCAGGCCGTGCTCGGCGTTGTCCTCGAAGAGGGAGTTGTTCCACGCCGGGCCGTGGCCGCACTCGTTGACCGTGAAGGGCGAGGTGGCAGCGGGGTTGCCCCAGATGGAGGAGCAGCCGGTGGCGTTGGAGATGAACATGCGCTCACCGCAGACCTGCGTGACGAGACGCGCGTAGGCGGTCTCGGCGCAGCCGGCGCAGGAGCCGGAGAACTCGAGGTAGGGCTTGGCGAACTGGCTGCCCTTGACGTTGGCGGCCACGAGCTCCTTCTTCTCGGAGACCTTGTTCACCGCGTAGTCCCACACCGGAGCCTGGTCGAGCTCGGACTCCTGCGGCACCATCGTGAGGGCGCCCTTCGGGCAGACCTTGACGCAGTTGGTGCAGCCCATGCAGTCGAGCGGGCTGATGGCCATGGTGAAGGTGAGGCCGGAGTTCTTGGGAACCATGACGTCGATGCGGCGCATCTCCTCGGGAGCGGCGGCCTGCTCGTCGGCGTTCATGACGATCGGGCGGATCGTGGCGTGCGGGCACACGAAGGAGCACTGGTTGCACTGGATGCACTTGGACTCGTCCCAGTGCGGAACCATGACGGCGACGCCGCGCTTCTCGTACGCGGAGGCACCGAGCTCCCACTGGCCGTCGGCGACGTCCATGAACTTGGAGACGGGCAGGGAGTCGCCGTCCATGCGGTTGATCGGCTCCATGAGCTCGCGGACCTGCTTGACGATGGCCTCGCGGCCCTCGAGCGTGAGCTCGACCTTCTCGTCCTCGGCGGTCGCCCAGTCGGCGGGCACCTCGAACTTGCGGTAGGCGGTGGCGCCGGCGTCGATGGCCTTCCAGTTGGCCTCGACGATGTTCTGGCCCTTCTTGGCGTAGGACTTCTCGGCGGCGTCCTTCATGTACTGGATGGCGTCCTCGGCGGGAAGGACCTGGGCCAGCGAGAAGAACGCGGACTGCAGCACCGTGTTGGTGCGCTTGCCCATGCCGACCTTCTCGGCGAGGTCGATGGCGTCGATCAGGTAGACGTTGATGTTGTTCTTGGCGATGTAGCGCTTGGCCACGGCCGGCAGGTGGGAGGCGAACTCCTCGTCGGACCACTGGCAGTTCACCAGGAACGTGCCGCCCGGCTTGACGTCGCGCACCATCGGGAAGCCCTTGATGATGTAGGACGGGTTGTGGCAGGCGACGAAGTTGGCCTTGTTGATGTAGTACGGCGAGCGGATCGGGGAGTCGCCGAAGCGCAGGTGCGAGATGGTGACGCCGCCGGTCTTCTTGGAGTCGTACTGGAAGTAGGCCTGGACGTACTTGTCGGTGTGGTCGCCGATGATCTTGATCGAGTTCTTGTTGGCGCCGACGGTGCCGTCGCCGCCGAGGCCCCAGAACTTGCACTCGATCGTGGACGGGTCCGCCGTGTTGGGGGCGTCCGGGTCCATGGGGAGGGAGAGGTTGGTGACGTCGTCCACGATGCCGATGGTGAACTCGCGGGCGGGGGCGTCCTTCTCGAGCTCCTTGTAGACGGCGAAGGCGGCTGCGGGCGGCTCGTCCTTGGAGCCGAGGCCGTAACGACCGCCGACGACGGTGATCTCGGGCTTGCCGGCCTCGTAGAGGGCGGTGATGACGTCCTGGTAGAGGGGCTCGCCGATGGAGCCGGGCTCCTTGGTGCGGTCCAGGACGGCGATCTTCTTGACGGTGGCGGGCAGGGCGGCCACGAAGTCCTCGACGGACCACGGGCGGTACAGGCGGACCTTCACGAGGCCGACCTTCTCGCCGCGGGCGTTGAGGTAGTCGATGACCTCCTCGAGGGTGTCGCAGAAGGAGCCCATGCAGACGACGACGCGGTCGGCGTCATCGGCACCGTAGTAGTCGAAGAGGTGGTAGCTCGTGCCGAGCTTCTCGTTGATCTTGTCCATGTAGGACTGGACCACGGCGGGAAGCGCGTCGTAGGCCTTGTTGCAGGCCTCGCGGTGCTGGAAGAAGATGTCGCCGTTCTCGTGGGAGCCGCGGGCGTGCGGGTGCTCCGGGTTGAGGGCGTGGTCGCGGAACGCCTGGACGGCGTCCATGTCGAGCATGTCCTTGAGGTCGTCGAAGTCCCAGACCGCGACCTTCTGGATCTCGTGGGAGGTGCGGAAGCCGTCGAAGAAGTTCAGGAACGGCACCTTGCCCTCGATGGCCGCGAGGTGGGCCACCGGCGCGAGGTCCATGACCTCCTGGACGTTGCCCTCGGCGAGCATGGCGAAGCCGGTCTGGCGGCAGGCCATGACGTCGGAGTGGTCGCCGAAGATGTTGAGGGCGTGGGAGGCCACGGTACGGGCGGACACGTGGAAGACGCCCGGAAGGCCCTCGCCGGCGATCTTGTACATGTTGGGGATCATGAGGAGCAGGCCCTGTGACGCCGTGTAGGTCGTCGTGAGGGCGCCGGCGCCGAGCGAGCCGTGGACGGTGCCCGCGGCGCCCGCCTCGGACTCCATCTCGACGACCTTGACCGGGGTGCCGAAGACGTTCTTCATGCCCTGAGCGGCCCACTGGTCGACGTGGTCGGCCATGGGGCTGGACGGGGTGATCGGGTAGATGCCCGCCACCTCGGTGAACGCATACGAGACGTACGATGCCGCCTCGTTGCCGTCCATGGACTTAAACTTGCGAGCCATATCCTCTCCTTCGTAGCGATTCCAACGAATCCCTCGTGGGCGGACCCGACCCGTCACAGACGCATGACGGAACAGGGCCGTGGCCCATTCACACACATAGTACTACCCAAAAAGAGCGAGGCGGGCGAGAAGAGCGGTGAGCGCGCGGCGAACGCGCGGCGGCGGCGCGCGACGCGTCGTCCGAGCCCCGCCCTAGCCCCGCATCCCCTTGCCGAAGAGGGCGCGCTCCACGTAGGGAAGGCCGTTTGCCGTGGTGTAGGGGTTGTCGGGGCTCATGTAGTGGCGCATGCGGACCGAGCGCGCGAAGTACAGCGTCCAGAAGATCGTCCACATGAGGGCCAGGACCACGAGCGTCCAGTGCGAGCCCGCCTGCCAGGAGTAGGAATGGCCGTACGAGGCGTCGGAGCCGAGCATGCCGACGTGCGTCGAATAGTAGACGTGGACGGCTTCCATGATGAGGAACACGGCGAGGTTGCCGACGATGGCGATGATGCCGGCGATCTGGAAGTTGCGCAGGAAGGACGGGTGGCGCTGCACGAGCTGGACCATGGCGACGATGATGACCGCGGCGTAGGCGACGAGCGTCGCGAGCGCAATCCACTCGGACGCGGACTGGGCGAGCCCGAAGACGCCGAGCCCGCTGGTCATGACGCTCTCGAGCGCGTCCTCCAGCGCGGACGGGAAGTCCGAGAGCAGGGCGAAGGTCTGGATCGCCTGCAGGACGATGAAGGCGAGAAGCCCGCCGCCGATGCGCCCCCAGTCGGCCGGGGCATGCTCCGCGGGCGGGGTCGGGACCGGCGGGCGCTGCTGCGCCTGAGGCTGCGACGGGGACGGCGTGTCGGGCCGGGGCGGGGTGCTCTGGGTGTTCTGGTCCATGTCCGACCTCCCTCTCGGGCTCGGGTGACTCTCCCTTTATACCCGACGCGCGCCGGCCTGCTGCCGACGGGTCGTCTCGAGCAGGCGAGCGTACCCGTCGGCCAGGCGGCGGGCATGCGACCCGGCCGCGTCGGAGGCGGGCACCACGCCGTGCTCGTCCGAGACGAGGAGCAGCTCGTCATGGTCCTTGTCGCCGTTCATGACGCGACGGGCGAGGTCGGCCTCCCGGGAGACGGGGACGCCCGTGGTCTTGGCGAGGTCCGCGACGAGGCTCGCGGCCCCCGAGAGGGGCTGGTCGATGGGGCAGTCCGCCACGAGGACGTCGCCCCGGACGACCCACAGGGTCTCCGGCGCCACGCCGGTCTCGGCCGCCTCGCGCGCGGCGAGCTGCGCACGCTCCGCGAGGGCCGAGGAGGTGGTCACGGCCAGCGGCTCGTAGGGACCCACGGTCATGGCGGCGCGCCCGGCCTCGTCGAGGACGAGCATGAGGACGCCGTCGGGATGCCGCGCCGCCCCGTCGGCGAGCGTCCACTCGATGTGCTGCTTCGCCCAGGCGACGAGCTGCTTCGACACGGGCTCGTGCGCGACGACCCGGCGCCCGAGCGCGCGCAGGTGGCGGTTCTCGAGCGGCAGCGCGCGACCGGCGAGCCGCCAGCGGCACACGAGTGCCGGCCTACCCAGCGCGAAGCCGTCCATCTGCGAGCCGTCGTTCTTCTCGTTTGACATGCGTCCTCCCCTCCGCAGACCACACATTCTACGCCGGCGGCGGGCGCGCGGCGAAGCCTCGTCGCTGCCCCGCTCCGCCGCCCCTCTGACGGTGACAGGTTTTACGTCCCACGACGGCTGAATCCCCCGTCCCGCACGCAAAAGTCGTCACCATCTGGTCGTGACGCCGGCCGTCCTGGCGGGCGCCCGCCAGGACGGACCGAGACGCGACGCGCCCCGGCGGGCGCGGGGCCGGCCGGGGCGCGAAGACGGGCGAGAAGTGCGAGTCCTAGTGGCGGAAGTGGCGGTTGCCGGTGAAGACCATCGCGATGCCGTGCTCGTTGCAGGCCGCGATGGACTCGTCGTCGCGCTTGGAGCCGCCGGGCTGGATGATGCAGGTCACGCCGTGCTCGGCGAGCACGTCCACGTTGTCGCGGAACGGGAAGAAGGCGTCGGACGCGCAGGCGTAGCCGCCCTTCTCGACGCCCATGCGCTCGCAGGCCTCGTCGGCGCGCTGGCAGGCGAGAAGCGCGGAGTCGACGCGGTTGGGCTGGCCCGGGCCCATGCCGATGCCGGCCTTGCCCTTGGAGACGAGGATCGCGTTGGACTTCACGCCCTTGCAGACGCGCCAGGCAAACATGAGCTCGTCCATCTCCTCCGGCGTGGGCTTGCGCTCCGTCGGGCAGGTGAAGGTCGCCGGGTCCTCGGAGACGGAGTCGACGTTCTGCAGCAGCACGCCGCCGTCGATGGAGCGCAGCTCGTACTCGGCGTGGGCGCCCACGCCGCCGGTGGCCAGCACGCGCAGGTTGGGGCGCTTGGCCATGCGCTCGACGGCCTCGGGGGCGTAGCTCGGGGCGATGATGACCTCGACGAACTGACCGTTCGCGTCGAAGGCGTGCTCCACGAGCTCGAAGGGCACCTCGCGGTTGCAGGCGATGATGCCGCCGAAGGCGCTCTTGGGGTCGCA
>CAUGFC010000039.1 GCA_959598545.1 uncultured Olsenella sp.
ACGTCCGCGCCCGGCTCCTCGTAGAGCTCCTCGTAGTCGCGCACCCGCTCCTCGATCGGGCGCAGCTCGTGGGCGCGGTAGCCCACCGTCAGAAACGCTCCCGGCCTGCCCATGCTAGCCCTCCCTCATGACGTCGAACGCGCGCTCGAGCGCGGCCTCGTGGGTCTCCCCTGCCGCCTCCGCCTCGGCCACCAGGCCGAGGACCCGCTCGTAGTCGCGCGGGATCACCTTTACGAAGCTCCGTCGGACCTCGTCGAACTGGTAGAGCAGCTTGATGCCGCGCGGGCTCGCCGTGCGGCGCACGTGCTCCTCCACGAGCGCGCGCACGAGCTCGAGGTCCTTCTCGCCCGGCGCCTCGAGGTTCACGAGCTCGGTGTTGCAGCGGCCCGGAAGCGTTCCGAAGCGGTCGTAGACGTAGGCCACGCCGCCCGACATGCCGGCCGCGAAGTTGGGCCCCACCTCGCCGAGCACGACCACGGTGCCGCCCGTCATGTACTCGCACCCGTGGGCCCCCACGCCCTCCACCACCACGGTGGCGCCGGAGTTGCGCACGCAGAAGCGCTGGCCCGCGAGGCCGTTCACGAAGGCGCGCCCGCCCGTGGCGCCGTAGAGGGCCACGTTGCCCACGATCACGTTCTCGTCGAACTTGTAGGTGGCGCCGTCGGCCGGTCGCACGGAGAGCACGCCGCCCGAGAGCCCCTTGCCGAAGTAGTCGTTGGCGTCGCCGGCCACGTTGAGCGTGACGCCCGCCGGCAGGAACGCACCGAAGCTCTGCCCTGCGGAGCCCTCGCAGTCCACCGTGACGGAGCCCTCAGGCAGGCCATCGGGGTGAGCCGCCGTGACGTGGCTGCCCAGGAGCGTCCCCACGCAGCGGTTGACGTTGTCCACGTCCGCGCGCAGGCGGATCGGCTCGAGGTGCTCGCGGGCATGCGCCGTATAGGGCACGAGCAGCGTGGCGTCGAGCGTGCGGCCGAGCTCGGGGTCCGCGGCCATCTCCGGCAGGAAGCGGCGCGCGTCGGCGCCGGGGATCCTCCGGCCGTACTCGCAGACGGGCTCTGCGAGAAGGTCGGCGAGGTCCAGGCGGTTCGCCTTCCAGTTGGCCTCGCCGGAAACGGGCACCTGGCGCAGGCAGTCCACGCGGCCCACCATCTCGTCCACCGTGCGGAACCCCAGCGACGCCATGATCTCGCGCAGCTCCTCGGCGACGAACGTCATGAAGTTCACGACGTGCTCGGGCCTGCCCGCGAAGCGGCAGCGCAGGCGCTCGTCCTGCGTGGCCACGCCCGCCGGGCAGGTGTCGCGCTGACAGTCGCGCTGCATGAGGCAGCCGCAGGCGACGAGCGGCATCGTGGCGAAGCCGAACTCCTCGGCACCCAAGAGCGCCGCGATCGCCACGTCGCGCCCGCTCATGAGCTTGCCGTCGGTCTCGAGCACCACGCGCGAGCGCAGGCCGTTGCGCACGAGCGTCTGCTGCGTCTCGGCAAGGCCGATCTCGAACGGGATGCCGGCGTGGTAGATCGAGTCGCGGGGCGCGGCACCGGTGCCGCCGTTGTGTCCGGAGACGAGGATCTTGTCGGCCCCACCCTTGGCCACGCCCGTGGCGATGGTACCCACGCCCGCGAGCGAGCAGAGCTTGACCGAGACGCGGGCCTCGGGGTTGGCGCACTTGAGGTCGAAGATCAGCTCGGCGAGGTCCTCGATCGAGTAGATGTCGTGGTGGGGCGGCGGCGAGATGAGGCTCACGCCGGGCGTGGATTGGCGCACCTCGGCGATCCAGGGATAGACCTTGCGCCCGGGCAGGTGGCCGCCCTCGCCCGGCTTGGCGCCCTGGGCCATCTTGATCTGGATCTCCGTCGCGGAGACCAGGTAGCGGCTCGTCACGCCAAAGCGGCCGGACGCGACCTGCTTGATCGCGGAGCGTGCGGAGTCGCCGTTTGCGCGCGGCGTCTCGCGCGCGGGGTCCTCGCCGCCCTCGCCGGAGTTGGAGCGGCCGTGCAGGCGGTTCATCGCGACGGCCAGGCACTCGTGCTGCTCGCGGGAGATCGAGCCGTAGCTCATGGCGCCGGTGTTGAAGCGCCGCACGATCTGGCTCGCGGGCTCGACCTCGTCGAGCGGGACGGGGGCCCCGGCGGGCGAGAAGCCCATGAGGTCGCGCAGGGTCACGGCGCGCCCGGGGCGGTGCACCCAGGCGGCGTACTCCCTGAAGAGGTCGTAGTCGCCCTCGCGACAGGCGCGCTGGAGCAGGTAGATGGCCTTGGGGTCGATCAGGTGCTCCTCGCCGGCCGGCCGCCACGTGGCGAGGCCGAGCGTGGGGAGCTGGCCCGGTGCCGGCGAGCGCCCGAGCGCGAGCGCCGCGGCGTGACGCTCGTCGAGCAGACGCTGGAGGTCGTCCACCGTGAGGCCGCCCACGCGCGTGGCGGTGTAGGCGAAGCAGCGGTCCACGAGGTCCTCGGACAGGCCAACGACCTCGAAGATCTGCGCGGAGTGGTAGCCCTGCATCGTTGAGATGCCCATCTTGGACATGATGGAGACGATGCCCGCCGTGACGGCACGATCGTAGCTGGCGCAGGCCTCCTCGGGGGCAAGCTCGAGCTCACCGCGCGCGCACAGGTCGCGGACGCAGTCGTGGGCCAGGTAGGGGCAGATTCCGGAGGCCGAGAAGGACACGAGGCACGCGAAGTCGTGCGCGCAGATCGCGTCGCCCGTCTCCACCACGAGGTCGACGAGGGTGCGCAGGCCGCATCGTATCAGGTGGTTGTGCACGCAGCCGAGGGCGAGCAGCGAGGGGATCGCCACCTCGCCGGCCGCGGCGCGGTCCGAGATCACCACGATGTTGGCCCCCGAGCGTACGTCCTTCTCGACCTGGGCAGCCAGTTCGTCAAGCGCGCGGTCGAGCGCATGGGGGCCTCCCGCAGCCGGATAGGTCGCGCTTGCGCGCGTAACCTTGAAGCCAGCGCGGTCGATCGCGCAGATGCGGGCGAAGTCCTCGTCCGAGAGGATCGGGGCGTCCAGGCGCACGAGGCGGCAGCTGTCGCGACAGTCCTCGAGCAGGTTGCCGTGGTTGCCGAGGTAGAGCTTCGTGCTCGTGACGATGCTCTCGCGCAGCGCGTCGATCGGCGGGTTGGTTACCTGCGCGAAGAGCTGGTGGAAGTAGTCGAAGAACGAGCGGTCGCGCGTGGAGAGGCACGCGAGCGGCGCGTCCACGCCCATCGAGGCCAGCGGCACCGCGCCCTTCTCGGCCATCGGGCGCACGACCTCGTCCACGTCGTCGTAGTGCCAGCCGTGCGCGGCGAGGCGCGTGGCGAGCGACTCGTCGGGCGCCGCCACGGGACCTGCCGAGGTCCGGCGCTCAGACAGCTTCGGCGCACAGGACGCGCCTGCAGAACTCGCGGCGGACCTTGGCAGGTCCCGTGCCGGCGCGGGCAGGTCCGCGAGGTCGATCGTCTCCTCGTCGATCCAGTCACGATAGGGCTTCTCGCCCGCCAGGCGGTCACGGATCTCGTCGTTGCCGATCACGCGTCCGGCGACCGGGTCGACCTCGAGCATCTCGCCGGGGCCGAGACAGCCCGCACGCAGGATGTTGGCGGGGTCGACGTCGATGGTGCCCACCTCGGACGCCAGGATCAGGCGGTCGTCGCGCGTCACGTAGTAGCGCGCGGGGCGCAGGCCGTTGCGGTCGAGCGCGGCGCCCAGCGTGCGGCCGTCGGTGAAGACGATCGCAGCAGGCCCGTCCCAAGGCTCCATCAGCATGGACTGGTACTCGTCGTAGGCGCGGCGCTTCTCGCCGAGCGCGGGGTTCTTGTCCCACGGCTCCGGCATCATGAGCGTGACCGCGCGGTCGAGCGGGCGCCCGTTCATGACGAGGAACTCGAGCACGTTGTCCAGGATCGCGGAGTCCGAGCCCTCGCGGTTGATGATCGGCATCACGCGCTCGAGGTCGGCGCCCAGCGCGGGCGAGTAGAGGCGCGGCTCGCGGGCGCGGATCCAGCTCACGTTGCCGCGAAGAGTGTTGATCTCGCCGTTGTGGATGAGGTAGCGGTTGGGGTGGGCGCGCTCCCAGCTCGGCGTGGTGTTGGTGGAGTAGCGCGAGTGCACGAGGGCGAGGGCCGTCTCCACCGCGGCGTCGTTCAGGTCCAGGTAGAACCGGCGCATCTGGGTGGCCACGAGCATGCCCTTGTAGACGATCGTGCGAGCGGACATGCTGCAGACGTAGAAGATCTTGCCGGCGAGCGCGGGCTCGGCGTCGGCCGCGCGCTCGATCGTGCGGCGGCAGACGTAGAGGCGGCGCTCGAAGTCCCTGCCGCGGGACACGTCCTCCGGACGCCGCAGGAACGCCTGGTAGATCGTGGGCATGCAGGCGCGTGCCGTGGAGCCCAGGTCGTGCGGGTCCACCGGGACCTCGCGCCAGAACATGAGCGGCACGCCGCACTCCGCGCACCCCCGCTCAAAGACCTGGCGCGCGGCGGCGACGCCCGTCGGGTCTTCATGGGGCAGGAAGAGCATGGCCACGCCGTAGTCGCCCTCGTCGGGCAGGATGTGGCCCTCCTTCTGCGCCTCCTTGCGGAAGAAGCGGTGCGGGACCTGGAAGAGCACGCCCGCGCCGTCGCCGGTGTTGCGCTCGAGGCCCTTGCCGCCCCGGTGCTCCAGGTTCACGAGCACCGAGAGCGCGTCGTCGAGCGTCTGGTGGCTCCTCTTGCCGTGCAGATGCGCGATCGCGCCGATGCCGCAGGCGTCGTGTTCGTAGCTCTCTCGATAGAGACCGCGGTCCATGGGACTCCCCTCGTTCGACTCCAAGGGGCAGTCTACGGCCGGGAGGGCTGCCGCCGGCAAAAGCGAGACGAACTCGCTACGCGCTCGCCACGCGCTCGTTTCTCGCCCGCCATCCGCGCGACGCGCGCCGGAAACGGTCGCGAAACGCGGCTCGTGAATTCACGAGCGGCAGGTTGCGACACCGGCCGCCCGCACGCCACCCCGCCCGTCCTTCTCGCCTACAATCGAGGGGCAACCACAAGGAGGCCCCATGGCAGAACCCACCCGCACCATCGCCGTCATCGACGGAAACTCGCTCATGCACCGCGCGTTCCACGCGATCCGCCAGCCCATGAACGCACCGGACGGCCGCGCCACGAACGCCCTCTTCGGCTTCTTCAACATGTTCATCAAGATGGTGGACACCTTCCACCCCGACGGCGTGATCTGCGCCTTCGACAAGGGCAAGCCGCGCGTGCGCATGGAGATGCTGCCGCAGTACAAGGCCCAGCGCCCGCCGATGGACCCGGCGCTGCACGAGCAGTTCCCCATGGTGAAGGACCTGCTGCACGCGCTCGACGTCCCCGTGGCCGAGCTCGAGGGCTGGGAGGGCGACGACATCCTCGGCACCCTGGCGCGCCGCGGCGAGGCGGCCGGCTACGAGATGCTGCTGTTCACCGGCGACCGCGACATGTACCAGCTCTCCACCGAGCACGTGAAGATCGTCTCCACCCAGAAGGGCGTGAGCGAGGTCATGATCATGGACCCCGCCACGGTCGAGGACCTCTACCACGGCATCACGCCCGAGCTCGTGCCGGACTTCTACGGCCTCAAGGGCGACACCTCCGACAACATCCCCGGCGTGCCGGGCATCGGCCCCAAGAAGGCCGCGGCGCTGATCGTGCAGTACGGCAGCCTCGACGAGGTCATCGCGCACGCGGACGAGGTCAAGGGCAAGATGGGCGAGAACCTCCGCGCACACGTGGACGACGCCCTGCTCAGCCGGCGCGTTGCAACGATCCGCACCGACGCGCCGATCGAGCTGGACCTCTCCGACGCGCGCTTCCCCACCTTCGACCCCGCCGAGGTGGCCCGCGCCTTCTCGGCCCTGGGCTTCACCGGCATGACCACGCGCCTCGTGCGCCTGGCCGGAGCGGACGCCGTGGCCGCGGCGAACGAGGCACTCGGCGCGGGCGCGGCGCCCTCCGCGACCGTGGAGCTCCCCGCGCCCCTCGCCGGCGACGACGCCGTCGCTGCCCTGGAGGCGGCGATCTCCGCCGGTGCGTGGGTCGGCTGCGCCGTCGACGACGACCGCGTCGAGGGGGCGCTCTTCGGCCTGGCCCACGTGCTCTGGTGCGCGACGGACGAGAAGGTCATGCGCGTCGAGGGTGACGCCGCGGACGTCCTTCTCGCCCGCCTCTTCCGCGAGGGGCGCGTGGTCTCGGGCGACGTCAAGGCGCTGCTCCACGTGGTCTGCCCCGCGGACTCCTCCGAGCCCGCCGCCGTGGACCCGCACGAGGTCGACCCCGCGCGGATCTTCGACGTCGCCGTCGCGGCCTACCTGCTCGACTCCGAGCGGAGCAGCTTCGAGCTCCCCGAGCTCGGCGAGGCCTTCCTGACCGAGTCACTCCCCGCCCCCACCGACGAGCTCCCCGCGGCCGCCCTCGACGCGGTCTGCGCGCTGCGCCTCATGGGCGTGCTGCGCGAGCGCCTCGAGAAGGACGGCTCCGCCGGCCTCTTCGACGACATGGAGATGCCGCTGCTGCCGGTACTGGCGCAGATGGAGCGCGCGGGCCTCGGCGTGGACACGAGCGTGCTCGCCGCGCAGTCTGCCGAGCTCGGCGGCGAGATCGCCGGCATGGTCGAGAAGATCCACGCGGCCGCGGGCGAGGAGTTCAACATCGACTCCCCCATGCAGCTCTCCCACGTGCTCTTCGACGTGCTGGGGCTGCCCACCTACGGGCTCAAGCGCACCAAGCGCGGCTACTACTCCACCAACGCCAAGGTCCTCGCCGACCTCTCCGCCGAGCACCAGATCGTCGCCGACGTGCTGGAGTACCGCGAGCGCTCCAAGATCAAGAGCACCTACCTCGACGCTCTTCCCGCGCTCGTGCGCGGAGACGGCCGCATCCACACCACGCTCAACCAGACGGTCACCGCCACCGGGCGCCTCTCGAGCTCCGACCCCAACCTGCAGAACATCCCCACGCGCTCGGAGCTCGGCCACCGCGTGCGCCAGGCGTTCACGGTGCCCGAGGGCCACGTGTTTCTCGCCTGCGACTACTCGCAGATCGAGCTGCGCCTGCTCGCGCACCTCTCCGGCGACGAGCACCTGATCGCGGCCTTCTGCGAGGGCGCGGACTTCCACGCCGCCACCGCGGCGCGCGTCTTCGGCGTGGCCATCGACGAGGTCACGCCGCAGCTGCGCAGCCGCGCCAAGGCCGTGAACTTCGGCATCGTCTACGGTCAGCAGGCCTTCGGCCTGGCGAGCTCGCTCAAGATTCCCCGCGCCGAGGCGCAGGAGATGATCGACCGCTACTTCGCCGCCTACCCCGGCGTGCGCGCCTTCCTCGACGAGGCCGTGCGGGTGGCCCACGAGCGCGGCTACGCCGAGACGCTCTACGGCCGCAAGCGCCACATCCGCGAGTTCCAGCAGAGGAACCGCCAGCTCGTGGCCTTCGGCGAGCGCACGGCGATGAACCACCCCATGCAGGGCACCGCCGCCGACATCATCAAGCTCGCCATGGTGGGCGTGGAGCGGCGCCTGCACGAGGAGGGCCTGGCGTCCAAGCTCGTGCTGCAGATCCACGACGAGCTCGACCTCGAGGTCCCCGAGACCGAGGTCGAGACCGTGAGCGCACTCGTGCGCGAGACGATGGAGGGCGTGGTCACGCTCTCCGTGCCGCTGGTGGCCGAGGTCTCCTACGGCGCCAACTGGGCGGAGGCCAAGTAGTGGCAAGCTGGGCAGAGTTTGCCGCCGCCGGCGGAGATGGCGAGAAGAACGCGGATGGCGCGCTCATGCGCGTGGAGGCGTGGTCGGACGGCTCGTCGCGCGGCAACCCGGGGCCGGGCGGCTACGGCGCGCTCCTGCGCTACACCGGACCCGACGGCGTCGCGCACGAGCGTGAGCTCTCCGCCGGCTACCGGCGCACGACCAACAACCGCATGGAGCTCCTGGGCGCGATCGCCGCGCTCGAGGCGCTGCGCCGCCCCTGCGCGGTGACGATGACGACGGACTCGCAGTACGTGGCCAACGCCTTCAACCAGCACTGGATCGCGGGCTGGCAGCGAAGGGGCTGGAAGACCGCGAGCAAGCAACCCGTGAAGAACGTGGATCTCTGGCAGCGCCTGATCGCGGCGGCCGAGCCGCACGAGGTCACGTGGGTCTGGGTGAAGGGCCACGCCGGCCACCCCGAGAACGAGCGCTGCGACGAGCTGGCCACGGCCGCCGCTGACGGCGCGGACCTGCTGGAGGATGCCGGCTTCGAGGGCTAGTTCTTCTCGCCCCGCGCCCCCAGTCACGCCGAGAAAGACAATCTGACCAGAATCGGGCCCCCAGGGCGCTCGTTTTGGGCGAAATGTCTTTCTCGGCGCCTTTTCGCACGGCGAGAAGAACGGGCCGCCCCGGACGCTTCCGGGACGGCCCGCAGCCGCACGCTCTTCTCGCCTGACGCGGGTGCCTAGAGCACGTGCACGTCGTCGGCCGTGAAGCTCACGAAGGCCTCGTCGCCGACCTCGTAGATCTTGTGGTTCTTGGGGTTGAAGTCGGTGATCTTGACCAGCGTGTCGCCGACCATGACCTGGTAGTTCTGGTAGTTGCCCATGAAGCGCGAGAGCGTCACCTTGCACGGGAGCACGCCCTCGTCGGTGAGGTGCGCCGCCTCGGGGCGCAGCACGAGCACGCAGTTATCGCCCACGGAGAGGTGGCCGACGTTCGCGACCTCGACGGGGTGCCCCTCGATCGTGGCCACGCCGGACTCGCCGTCCTTCTCGGAGAGCGTGCCGCGCAGGAAGTTGGACTCGCCGATGAAGTCGGCCACGAACTCGTCCACGGGGTGGTAGTAGACCGTGTGCGGGTCGCCGATCTGGTCGACGACGCCCTTCTTCATGATGATGATGTTGTCGGAGAGCGCCATGGCCTCGGACTGGTCGTGCGTGACGTAGATGGCGGTGATGCCGGCCGCCTGCTGGATGCGGCGGATCTCGTTGCGCATGTCCACGCGGAGCTTGGCGTCGAGGTTGGAGAGCGGCTCGTCGAAGAGCAGCACGCCCGGCTCGATCACCAGCGCGCGGGCGAGCGCAACGCGCTGCTGCTGGCCGCCGGAGAGCTGGTTGGTCATGCGGTCCTCCATGCCCTCCAGCCCGACGAGCTTGAGGATCGAGTGGACCTTCTCGGAGATCTCCTCCTTGGGCAGCTTGCGAAGCTTCAGGCCGTAGGCCACGTTGTCGAAGATGTTGTAGTGCGGGAGCAGCGCGTAGCTCTGGAAGACCATCGCGGTGTCGCGCTTGTTGGGCGTGAGCTCGTTGATGGGCTCGCCGCCGAGGTAGACCTCGCCCTCGTCCGGGCTCTCGAAGCCGGCGATCATGCGCAGGATCGTGGTCTTGCCGCAGCCGGAGGGGCCGAGCAGCGTCACGAACTCGCCCGGGGCGATGTCGATGTTGGCGTCGTGGACCGCATAGAAGTCCTTCTTGGTCTTGGGGTCCTGGTAGATCTTGGAGACGTGCTCCAGGCGCACGCCCTTCTTCTCCTTGGCCATGACGTTATGCCTCCTCGGTGTACTTGCTGGTTCCAAAGTGCTTGATGGCGAGGTTCATGAGCAGGACCGAGCCATAGGTGATGACGATCAGAATCGTGGCGAACGCGCACGCGATGCCGTAGGAGCCCTTCTCGGCGAACTCGTTGATCTGCACCGTGATGAGGAAGAACTGCGGCGTCACGAGCAGGATGATCGCGGAGATGGCCGTGATCGAGCGCACGAACGCGGTCACGAGGCCGGAGAGGAACGAGTCCTTGATGAGCGGCAGCGTCACCGTGCGGAAGACCGTGAAGCTGTCCGCGCCCATGTCGTAGGCGCTCTCCTCGATCGACTTGTCGATCTGGCGCAGCGCCGAGATTCCCGAGCGCGTGCCCGTGGGCAGCGAGCGCACGATGAAGACGATCACGAGGATAGCCGCCGAGCCGTAGAGGCCCTGAAGGAACCCGGTGCGGAAGACGCCCGCGGAGAAGCCGCGGATGAAGCCGACGCCCAGGACCGTGCCCGGGACGGCCATGGCGAGCATCGAGACGAACTCGATGAAGCCCTTGCTGCGGAAGTTCCGCTTGACCACCAGGTAGGAGATGATCATCGAGAGCAGCGCCGTGAGCGGCGAGGCTATGAGCGACAGCACGAAGGAGTCGCGGAACGCCTCGAGGCCGTGATAGCGCTCGAAGACCTGGATGAACCACTTGGGCGTGAGCGTGAAGTCGTAGCCCCAGGTCTTGAACAGGGCGCCGAAGGGCACGCAGATGTACATGATCACGACGAACAGGGCGATGACGCCGCACAGGATGGTGAGCGGCAGCGTCACGGAGCGGTCGGTGATCAGCATGCGGGCGCGCGAGGCCTTGCCGGTGAGGGTGGCCGTGCTCTTGGCCTCGAGCACGTACTTCTGCACGATGAACATGAGCAGCGTGATGCACAGGAGCACGACGGCCATCGCGGCCGCGCCCTCCTTGTCGTAGGCGCCCGTGATCTGCAGGTAGATCGTCGTGGCGAGCGTGTCGTAGGAGCCGCCGATGATCATGGGGTTGGCGAAGTCGGCGATCGACTCGATGAAAGTGACGAGAAACGCGTTGCCCAGGCCCGGGAGCACGAGCGGCAGCGTGACGGAGGTGAAGACCTTCCAGCGGGAGGCGCCCATGTCGCGCGCCGCCTCCTCGAGCGACGGGTCGATGTTCTTGAGCAGGCCGCGCAGCATCATGTAGCACACGGGGAAGAACGTGAGCGTCTGGACCACGAAGATGCCCCAGAAGCCGTAGACCGAGTTGTCGTAGATGCCGAGCAGGTAGCGCGTGATGATGCCGGCCTTGCCGAAGAGCATGATCACCGAGAGGGAGAGCACGAACGGCGGCGAGACCACCGGCAGCATCGAGACGACCTTGAAGAGGCCCGAGAGGAAGCGCGTGCGCAGCTTCACGTAGACCTCGACGTATGCGAACAGCAGGCCCACCAGCGCGGAGGCCACGCTCACGAGCAGGCCGACGGAGAGCGTGTTGGTGATGGCCGTGGTGAAGGTGTGCATCTCGAAGATGCGCTGGAAGACCTCCAGGCTCGGCCCGCGCTCGGTGATGAAGCTGTCCACCAGGAGGATCGCCAGCGGGTAGAGGATGAACAGCGTGAGGAACGCGATCAGCACCACGATCGTGGTGACCATGATGGGATCTGCCAGGAGCTTCTTCCTGTCAAGAGAGGCACTTTGCGATCTTGCCATAAGCGGGCCTTCCTCGTGTGGTTCCGACGTGCGAGCGCCGGGCGGATGATGGTGCACCCGCCCGGCGCGATGTTGCTCACGTGACCGTGTCAACGTGGGACGAGAAGAGCCTCAGGCCTTACGCGTCCTCGGTCTCGAAGCGGTCGTCGCCACCGCCGAGGGCCTCCATGACCTCAGCGACGTAGGTGTCGGTGTTGGCCTTGGCGTCCTCGAAGTCGTAGTCCATCGTGTTGTTCGGGTCGAGGCCGAACTCAGTGGCGATCTCGGGCTGCTCGGCGTTGTCGATGACCAGGAACTGGTAGGAGCCGTTCTGGGCGGCGAGCTCGACGCACTCGGGCGAGAGGGCGTACTCGATCCAGAGCTTGGCGGCGTTGGGGTGCTTGCAGCCCTTGAAGATGGCCGTGGCGCCGACCTCGCAGGAGGTGCCGGAGGACGGGACGACGAGCTCGATGTTCTCGTAGCCCTGGTCCACGATCTGGAAGATGCCGTCGTGGAGGAAGCCGAGGCCGATCGTGCACTCGCCGGTGCCGATGTTCTTGGACGGGCCGGAGCCGGACTTGGTGTAGACCTGGACGTTCTTGTCGAGGTCGACGAGGAACTGGATGCCCTCGTCGTGGCCGTACTTCTGGATCATCGTGTTGACGATCAGCTTGGCGGTTCCTGCGGTGTTGTAGTTGGAGGACCAGATCAGGCCCTTGTACTGCGGGTCGGTGAGGTCCGCGAAGTCAGCCGGCGGGGTGACGCCCAGACGCTCGACCTCGTCCTTGTTGTACATGATGCCCAGCAGGCCGGTGTAGATGCCGTACCAGTTGCCGTCGGCGTCCTGGTACTTGGGGTCGGTGATGTGGCTGGCGTTGGCGGCGGCGTAGGGCTCGAGCAGGCCCTCGGCGGTCACGACGTTGTACGGGTCGGTGGTGCCGCCAAACCAGACGTCGCCGGAGGGGTTGCCGTTCTCCTCCTCGATCTTGGCCTGGACCTCGCCCGTGGAGAGGCGCTGCTGCTGGACCTCGATGCCAAAGAGCTCGCTGAAGTGGTTGCAGGCGGCCGCGAGGTAGTCCTCCTCGCAGGAGCCGTAGACGACGAGGGTGCCCTCCTCCTGGGCGGCCTTGATGAGGTCCTCGGAGGCGCCGACGCTGTTCTCGGCGACCTGGCCGTCGGCGGCCGGCTCCTCGCCACCGCCACCGCCGCACCCGACGAGGCCCAGACCGGCGACCGTGGCGGCGCTTGCGGCGATGAAGTTCCTACGAGAGACGTTAGCCATAGCTTGTTCCTTCCCTTCGAACCGCCCCGCGGGTGCGGGGCTCATTCCCGCCTTTCTTTATAGTCCGCTTGCGCCATGCTTACGAAACGTTTCCGGCAAGCGGTGAATGTAATGGGCGGACGGTGCGCCTTACATGCGCGTCATTGGCGTCGGGGACGCAGGGCACGGCCCTTCTCGGCACCGCCCGGCGGCCGGCGATGCGCTACCCTAGTGGTAGTGCCGAGAAGGACCGCGCGTCGGAAGGGAAGCCCATGCCCGCGCTCATCACGCATCACATATTCGGCGAGGACATCGCCTCCGAGCTGCCCGCCGGCCTCGTCACCGGCGAGGAGGAGCTGATCGCGTTCCTGCTGGGCAACCAGGGGCCCGACCCGCTCTTCGCGCGCTTCTCGACGCTGCCCGCGCGCGTTGCCGCCTGCCGCGGGCTCGCGGAGAGGATCCAGTCGGGTCGGGTCACGCGGGCGTTTCTCGCCGTGCGCGAGGGCGTCGGCCACCTCCCCGTCACCGACGGGCGCATCGGGCGGGCGTTCGCGCTCGGCCTGCTGGGACACTACGCGCTCGACCGCGCGACGCACCCCTTCGTGATCGCGCAGGAGCGGGCGATCGCGGCGGCCGGGACCGGCCTCGCGAGCAGCGAGCGCGAGGTGCATGCGGTGATCGAGTCCGACCTGGACTCCTGGATCCTGTGGGAGAAGCGCCGCGCCACGATCGAGGAGCGGCCCTCCGCCGGCAACCTCATGCGCACGCCGCGCACCGAGCGCGTCGCCGGGGCCCTGCTCTCCCAGGTCGCGCTGTCGGTGTACGGCACGGTCGTCGGGCCGCGCGAGTACGGCGCGGCGGTGCGCGACTACGAGCTCCTCTACCGCGCGGTCGAGCCGGCGGGCTCCGTGCGCGCGCGGCTCCTGGGCACGGCCGAGCGGCTCGTGCGCCCGCACTCCCTGCTGGAGGCGTCGGCCCACTACGTGCGCCGCACGGACGAGTGCGCCGCCGCCAACCTCGAGCGGCGCGCGTGGCGCCACCCCTTCACGGGCGAGGTCCGCACCGACACCTTCGCCGACCTCTTCGACGAGGCGCGCCTTGCCTACCCGGCGCTCGCCGAGACGTTCGTGCGCGGCGACGAGGCTCGGCTGCGCGAGCTCGTGGGCTGCATCAACTACGAGGGGCGCCCCGGCTCCGACGAGTGACGCGGCGTACGGGGCGCGCGGGTTAGAAATACCGGCTCGTCCCCGTCCTTCTCGCCGCGCGGGTTAGAAATACCGGCTCGTCCCCCTTTCCCGAGGCGTTTGGAGGGGGACGACGCCGAATTTCTAACCCAAACGGGCTCTCGGACGGGGACGACGCGGTATTTCTAACCAGAGCCGCCGCCCGTCCCTATTCCAGCTCCTTGGCGCCGGTCCAGAGCTGCCAGTACTCGCCGCGGGCGGCGAGAAGCTCCTCGTGCGTGCCGCGCTCCACGATCCGCCCGTGCTCCAGCACCATGATCGCGTCGGCGTTGCGCACGGTGGAGAGGCGGTGCGCGATCACGAACACCGTGCGCCCCGCCATGAGCGCGTCCATGCCGCGCTGGATGAGCGCCTCGGTGCGGGTGTCGATGCTGGAGGTGGCCTCGTCGAGGATCAGCACCGGCGGGTCCGCCACGGCCGCCCGCGCGATGGCCAGAAGCTGACGCTGGCCCTGGGAGAGGTTTGCGCCGTCTGCCACCACGGGCGTGTCGTAGCCGCGCGGCAGGCGCGAGATGAAGCCGTCCGCGCAGGCCAGCCGAGCCGCCGCGCGCACCTGCTCGTCGGTGGCGTCCAGCTTGCCGAAGCGGATGTTGTCCGCGATCGTCCCTGCGAAGAGGTGCGTGTCCTGCAGCACGATGCCCAGCGAGCGGCGCAGGGACGCCTTCTCGATGTCGCGCACGTCGATGCCGTCGTAGGTGATCACGCCGGAGCGCACCTCGTAGAAGCGGTTGATGAGGTTGGTGATCGTGGTCTTGCCCGCGCCCGTCGAGCCCACGAAGGCGATCTTCTGGCCCGGCTTGGCGTAGAGCGAGAGGTCCGCGAGCACGGTCTGCCCCTCCTCATAGCCAAAGTCCACGTGATAGAGGTGCACGTCGCCCTGGAGCGGCACGTGCTCTCCGCAGATCTCCCACGCCCAGCCCGCGGCACCGGCGGCGGCGCGGGCGGCCTCCACGTCGTCGGCGTGCACGAGGCGCACCTCGCCCTCGTCCACCTCGGGCGCAAGGCGCATGACCGAGAAGATCCGCTCCGCGCCCGCGAGCGCCGTGAGCAGGAAGTTCCCCTGCTGGGTGAACTGGTTGAGCGGAGCGGCCGCCTGCCGCACGAAGACCAGGTAGCTCGCGAGCGAGCCCACGTCCGTAAGCCCGCGCACGGCGAGAAGAGCGCCCAGCACGCACACGATCGCGTAGTTCACGTAGCCCACGCAGACCGTCACCGGCACCATCGTGGCCGCGTAGGACTGCGCCGTGGTGCCCGCCGCGCGCAGACGCTCGTTGAGCTCGGAGAAGCGCGCGACGTTGGCGTCCTCGTGGTTGAAGACCTTCACGACCTTCTGCCCGGCGATCATCTCCTCCACGTAGCCGTCGAGCCCGGCGAGCTCGGTCTGCTGGCGCGAGAAGAACCGGCTGCTGCGCCCGCCCGAGAACCGCACGTAGAGCGCGATCGCCGCGTCGCACGCGATCGTGACCAGCGTGAGGCGCCAGTCAAGCACCAGAAGCAGCACGAGCGTCCCCACGATCTGCACCGCCGCCTGCACGAGGTTGGCGAAGCTGTTGTTGAGGGCCTCGGAGACCGTGTCCACGTCGTTGGTGAAGTAGCTCATCACGTCGCCGTGGCGCGCTCGGTCGAAGAACGAGAGCGGCAGCCGCTCGATGTGCGCGAAGAGGTCGCGCCGGACGTCAAAGACCACGCGCTGCGCCGCGCGCACCATG